>USBN01000022.1 GCA_900552935.1 uncultured Coriobacteriaceae bacterium
GAGAAATTTCATAAGCCTGCGCTTCAGATTACTTTTGCAAAATTTCTCTGTACACCAAATTTATCCGTGAAAAAAGGACCATCAATTATGAAAACAGATATCCTCATCGCAGGAAGCGGCTGCTCCGGTCTTTACTGTGCCCTCCAGCTTCCCCGCGACAAAAAAATCACCGTCATCACCAAGTCCGACCTTACCAGTAACGATTCCTTTCTCGCTCAGGGCGGCATGTGCATGCTGAAAGAACAGTCCGACTATGACAGCTTTTTCGAAGACACCATGAAAGCCGGACACTACGAAAATGACAAAAAATCCGTAGAGATCATGATTAAAACCTCCCCGGAGGTTGTCAGGGATCTTGTCTCTTACGGTGCCCAGTTCGAGCGAAACGAAGACGGCAGCCTTGCCTACACCAAAGAAGGCGCCCATTCCACCAACCGTATTATTTTCCACGAGGATGTAACCGGAAAAGAGATCACCAGCACCCTGCTCCGCGAAGTCCAGAAGCTTTCCAATGTAGAACTTCTGGAATACACAACCCTGGTTGATATTCTGGAAAAAGACAACCACTGCTACGGCGCTGTGATCCGCCGTCCAGATGGTTCCCTTGACACCGTTACTGCAACCTATACCGTTCTGGCCAGCGGAGGTGTAGGTGGACTTTACAGACATTCCACCAACTTCCGCCACCTTACCGGCGACGCACTTGCTATTGCAGGTAAGCATAATATTGAACTGCAGAACCCGGATTACGTGCAGATTCACCCTACCACCTTCTACACCAGACATCCGGAAGACCGCAGCTTTCTGATTTCCGAATCTGTCCGTGGCGAAGGTGCCAGACTTTACGACAAAAACATGAACCGTTTCGTAAACGAGCTGCTGCCCCGTGATCTTCTTTCCCAGAAAATTCACGAACAGATGGCAAAAGACGACACCGACTTTGTCTGGGAAGACCTGCGCACCATCCCGGCAGAAACTCTCCGCCACCATTTTCCAAACATTGTTGAACACTGCAGGGAAATGGGCTATGATGTTTTCAAAGAATGCATCCCTGTGGTTCCAGCACAGCACTACTTCATGGGCGGCGTGCGGGTTGACCGCGACTCCGCGACGACCATGCCCCACCTCTTCGCCGCTGGTGAGGCCAGTTGCAACGGCGTTCACGGCCACAACCGCCTCGCGAGCAACAGCCTGCTTGAGTCGCTCGTCTTCGCGCGCCGCGCCGCGCATAAGATGCTCACGGGCGAGAGCCTGCCTGTCGAGCTCGCGGGGTCTCCGGCGCTTGACGGCATGCATCGCGTCAATGGCGACGGCACGCTTGCCATCGACGAGCTTTGTGCCGAGGATGGTACGACGACGGAGGATACCGCCGTCTTTGGTGACGCCCCCGTCGACTTTGACTCGATCATGCCCGAGAAGGAGGCGTAGACGATGGATCCTATCGCCATGAAGCTCGTGGGAGACGACATCATTCTCCAGGCGCTCAGGGAGGACATCACATTCGAGGACGTGAGCACTGCCTCCGTGTGCCCAGAACCTCGCGCCGCGGAGGTGCAGCTCATCGCAAAGGCGGAGGGCGTCATCGCCGGCCTCGACGTGTTTGGCCGCGCGTTTGCCCTCCTCGACCCCGCCACGCGCGTCGAGGCGACGGTTGCTGACGGCGACGTCGTGTCTGCGGGCCAGCGCCTCGCCACGGTCTACGGAGACGCCCGCGTGCTGCTCGCTGGCGAGCGCGTCGCGCTCAACTTCCTGCAGCGCATGAGCGGCATCGCGACGTATACGCGTCGCATGGCCACAGCGCTCGAGGGTACGGACACCGTTCTCGTCGACACGCGTAAGACCACGCCTTGCCTGCGCGTGTTCGAGAAGGCCGCGGTGGAGATTGGCGGTGGTCGCAATCATCGCTATAACCTCTCGACCGCCGTCATGCTCAAGGACAACCACATCGACGCGGCTGGTGGCGTCACGCAGGCTATCGAGGCCGCGCGCGCCCACGCGTCCTTTACCTGCACCGTTGAGGTTGAGTGCGAGAACCTCGAGATGGTTCGCGAGGCCGTCGAGGCCGGGGCGGACATCATCATGCTCGACAACATGGCTCACGACGACATGGCCGAGGCAATCGCGCTCATCGGCGGACGCGCCAAGACCGAGGCCTCCGGCAACGTGGACGCCGAGAACATCCGCGCCCTCGCCGACCTCGGCGTTGACTTCATCAGCTCTGGCGCCCTCACGCACTCCGCGCCAATCCTCGACCTGTCCCTCAAGCACCTGAGGATGCTGGACGATGGCGAGGGCTGCTAACGTGGGCGGCACCGAACGCAGGGCCGCCATCATCTCCGAGCTTGCTGCTGCGACCCAGCCGGTTTCTGGCAGCGCGCTCGCGAAGGCCGTTGGCGTGAGCCGGCAGGTCGTCGTCCAGGACATCGCGCTTCTGAGGGCGGACGGACATGACATCGTGGCCACGAGCCGCGGCTACGTGCTGCAAGAGGGCAAGGGGACCCCGCAGGTGCCCACGCGCCTTCTCAAGGTCCATCATGGCCCCGATGACCTGGAGGATGAGCTCACGACGATCGTCGACCTTGGCGGTGCCGTGCTGAACGTCATGGTCAACCACCGCGTCTACGGCAAGATCACGGCGGACCTCGACGTCAGGAATCGTCGCGACGTCGAGCGCTACCTCGAGAGCATCCGCACGGGGAAGAGCTTTCCGTTGATGACGGTGACGAGCGGCTACCACTTCCACCGCATTGCTGCGGAGACCGAGGCGCAGCTCGATGAAATAGAGCAGGCCCTGCGCGAGAAGGGCTATCTCGCACAGGTCCTGCCCTACGAGGACGATTTGCAGTAGGGGAGAGGCTTTCGCCTATGCGAGGGCGGCGCCAAGGGCGCGACAGGCCTCGAGGGCTTCGTCGTCAGGCTCGAGGTTGGCGATGACAGTGTCAACGACCTCGGCACCGTCTCCCTCGGTGCGCTCGCGCCAGGCGTCCATCCAGTCGCCGGTGCCCCAGTCGTAGCTGCCAAACAGGCCGACCTTCTTGCCGGAGAGCTCGTCTTCGATGCTTTCGAACATGGGCTCGAACTCGTCCTCCTCGAGGGATTCGTCGCCCATGGCCGGGCATCCGAATGCGACGGCGTCAAAACCTGCCAGGGCATCTGCGGAGAAGTCCGCCGCCTGGATCTCCTCGACCTCGGCGCCAGCGCCGCGCGCTCCTTCCGCGGCGGCGCCCGCCATGGTCTCGGTGTTGCCCGTGCCGCTCCAGAAGACGACTGCGATCTTGCTCATGGTCTGTCCTTTCGTATGCCAACCCGCCTGTCGGGTTTGGATTCGTTGATGTGGCTGGAGGCCTATGCCGCGACGGTCATGCTTGTCAGCTCCGCGAGCGTTGCCCCGCGACCAAGCATCGCCTCACAATCCCTTGTGCAGCGCTTATATCTCGCGAAGCACGCCTCGGCGCTCTCCTGATCGGAGTAGACCTTCCAGCAGCCGCAACACAGGTAGTCGCGGCCCTCATGCTCGATGAAGGCCATGACGTCGTCATAGGGATAGCCGAGGAAGAGCCCCACCTCGTGGGGGAATCCTCCGTTGGCACTGCACCGCTGACGGTTCTCGAGCTTGCGGCCCAGATGCGCGATCGCTGCTTCGAGCCAGCCGGAGCCTGTCGTCTCATAGCCCCACGAGAACATCGTCGCGGCGGCGCGCGGTGCAGAGAGTTCGCGCGCGAGAAGCTGTGGCCGATATACGAGTACGAGCGCGCCGCAGCTCCTGCGAGCGAGTACGCGCACGTGAACGCTCGTGCCTGCAAGCTGGCGATTTGCGCGCGCGACGAGTGCGTCGAGGCGGGCGTTGCGTAGCCGTGATGGGCCCTGCTCGCTGGTTGACTGGCCCGATGCGCCCCGCGTGCCGGGCGCCTGCCGCGAGCGATCCTGCTCGCCGGTTGATTGTTGTTTCTCGTGCTGTGCGAAGTCGCCGGGCACGTTAAATAGGCATGCGGGCTTGATGCCCACTAGCGTGGGCGAGCAATGTTTGACGATGGCGCGCTCGAATCCATTTCCATCCAGCGTCATGCCTGCTCCCTCAAAATAGTCAGCCGCAGTTAACTATGGTGCAAAGAGTAGCCGTAAAGTTAGACAAGGTCAACTAACGAGGGCAGCACGACTGGGAACTGAGTGCCGAGCGCGCGCTGCCTTCGAGAACACCACCTCGTCACGAGCTGGAAACCCGACTGCGTTACAATTGCGAGCTACATCGGCCACCAGAATGTGAGGGACACCATGAGTGACGAGACCACGAACGCTAACACCACGTCCAACCGCGCCATTGTCTCCGTTCTTGGCGCAGACCGGTCCGGCATCGTTGCCGCAGTCGCAGGTCTGCTCGCAGAGCGTAATGTCAACATCCTCGACATCTCCCAGACGATCCTCCAGGGTCTGTTTACGATGACGACCCTCGTCGACCTAGGTGATGCCGACTTCGCGGAAATCCATGTCGGTCTCGATGAGCTTGCCAAGCAGCTTGGCGTGCAGATCACGATTCAGCGCGAGGATGTCTTCAAGTTCATGTATCGCCTGTAAGGAAGTGTCATGGCGATTTTCTCATCGCACCTAACGCCCCGCAGTGCTCGCGAGCGAGTCGCGCGTCGCATCCTGTCGACGGACGACACCTCGGCACTCCTGAGCGCCACGGATGTCACCCCCATGCCCTCGGACGAGGTCGCGCTCGGCCGTCCCGCGGAGAGCGAAGGCCTCTACGAGGGCTATGCCAAGGTCGACAAGCTGCCGGAGGAGATGTTCCGCGAGTACGACGTCAAGCGCGGCCTGCGCAACGCCGACGGCTCGGGCGTGCTCGTGGGTCTCACGACCATCTCGGACGTTCACGGCTACAACAAGGTCGATGGTAAGGTCGTTCCTGACGAGGGTGACCTTATCATCCGCGGCTACCACCTCGAAGACCTCGTCTCGCAGACGCATGGTGCCGGTCGCTTTGGCTACGAGGAGATAGCGTACCTGCTCATCTCCGGTCGCCTGCCTAGTGCGGGCGAGCTTGCGGACTTCAACGCTCGCATCGATTCCCGCCGCGAGCTGCCCACCGGCTATCTGAGCCTGTTCCCGCGCACGACGGAGTCGAGCTCCATCATGAACGTGCTCGCGCGTTCGACACTGCTGCTCTACGCCTTCGATGAGTGTCCTGACAACACGGGGCACCAGCATGAGGTCGATGTGGCCTTGTCGCTTCTCGCGCGCCTGCCGCGTATCGCGGCTATCGCCCACGAGGCTTCCGTCTCCGCGCGCGCCGGCGAGAAGCTGCTCGTTCCCCCCGTCCGCGAGGGCTATTCCATGGCGGAGACGGTCCTGGACGTCCTGCGTGGCGCCGATGGCTTCACGCGTGAGGAAGCCATGATGCTCGACGTCATGCTCATGCTCCATGCGGAGCACGGCGGCGGCAACAACTCGACGTTCACCTGTCGCGTGCTTTCGAGCTCGGGCACGGATGCCTACTCGACCTACGCCGCTGCTATGGGTTCGCTCAAGGGTCCCAAGCACGGTGGCGCCAACTCCAAGGTTGGTGCCATGATCGAGGACGTGGCCGCCCACGTCGAGCGCTGGGATGATGACGACGAGCTTGCGAGCTATCTCGAGAAGCTCGCGACGAAGCAGGCGTTCGATCAGACGGGGCTCATCTATGGCATGGGCCACGCGGTCTATACCAAGAGCGATCCGCGTGCTCGCCTCGTGAAGCGCTATGCGCGCAATCTGGCTACCACAAAGGGCTGCGAGGATAAGCTCGCCCTCATCGAGGGCATCGAGCGTCTGACCCCCGAGGTCATCCATAGCGTGCGTGGGACGAACAAGCCCATTTGCGCCAATATCGACCTGTACACGGGCTTTATCTACTCGATGCTGGGCGTGCCGTCCGATCTCTACACGCCCATCTTCGCCATGGCGCGTCTTGCCGGCTGGACAGCTCATCGCATGGAGGAGCTCTACGGCTGCGGCCGCATCATCCGCCCGGCGTACAACTCCGTCGTTGGCCGCAAGGAGTATGTGCCCATCGAGGAGCGCGGTGGCCAGAAGTAGGCCCGCCCCTCGCGACGGGCTTCTTGGCGGTTCCCCGTGATGTCCCTCCCGCGACGACGATCACTCGCACGTACGAAAATAGCGGCGGCACCCCTCGCTTGGGATGCCGCCGCTTTGCATGAAGCGGGTTAGACGGAGACGCTAGTCCTCGTTCTCCTCGGCGCTCTCATCCTCTTCGTCATCGGCGGAGACGGGGCGGAAGACCGCGGTGTCGCCACCAATGATGCTGTCCTCGACGTAGCGGGCCTCATCATCGTGGGCCTTGCGGACGGCGGCATCGAAGAGGTCGACGTCCTCCTCCTCGTCGAGGTAGTTCTCGGCGTCCTCGAGCTGGATCCTGTGGCCCGTGCGAAGGGCGACATACTCGTCGTTGTTCTCGTCATAGGCCATGCCGACGCGCTTGAGGGCATCGGAGAGCTCGACGTAGTCGAGGGTGTGCTGGCGCTTGGTGCGGGCGAACAGCGGTACGTACTCGAAGATGACGGAGGAGTTCTGGAGGCCATACCAATGCGCGGGCGAGCCACAGACGCGACGGATGATGTACTTCGCGTTAATGATGTTGCGGTCGAACGTCGAGATGTCGGCGGAGCTGGACGGCACCTTGCGCACGAGACAGAAGCGGAAGTCGCCGACGGCGCTCTTCTTCTTGTAGATCGAGTACTTGTGGTGCTGCGGCGCGATCATGTTGTCCTGAACGAGCTTCTCGACGATCTGGTAGAGGTACTCGTTGACGCGCTGGTTCACGCGGAAGCCGAGACGGATCTGCACCTTGAAGATGAAGTCAGTGCCAAAGGTGTTGACCGAGAACTCGTGGGTGTACGGCTCGTCCGTGACTTGGATGTTCAGGAAGAAGTAGGCGCGGGCACGCTTCGGGCGCTTGTCCAGGATCGAGTAGAGGATGTCGCGGTCGAGCCTGTCAGGCGAGGAGTCGTTCGTGAGGAAGACGAGGTTGTCAGCGAGGAACGGGATCTCGTCGTCCTGGCGGAGCTCGGCGAGCTGGTCGATGTACTGCTTGGTGGGCAGGTAGACGCTCTGCGTGCGCTCGATGGCGGTGCCGCGGCGCCAGATGTACATGACGACGAAGATGAGGGCCGCGATGACGACGGTGACGTAGCCGCCATGCAGGAACTTCGTGAGGCTTGAGAAGAAGAACGCCAGCTCGATGGCCATGAAGAAGAGGAGGAACGGCCAAGCGGCGACCTTGCGCTTGCGGACGCGCATGAGGTACGTGAACAGCAGCATCGTGGTCATCAGCATCGTGACGGTGATGGCCAGGCCGTAGGCGGCCTCCATGTGGGAGGAGCTGCGGAAGTACAGCACGACGCCAATGCAGGAGACCCACATGATGTTGTTGACCAGCGGGATGTAGATCTGGCCCTTGGTCTCGCTCGGGTAGGCGATGCGCATGTGCGGCATCAGGTTGAGGCGAATGGCCTCGGAGATGATCGAGTAGGAGCCGGTGATCAGGGCCTGCGACGCGATGATGGCGGCGAAGGTCGAGAGGACGACGGCGAAGACGCGGAGGTTCTCCGGAAGCATCTGGAAGAATGGGTTGAGCTCGTGCATGGCGGCGAGCTCGGCGTTGGTTCTGTTGGCGAGGATCCAGGCGCCCTGGCCGAGGTAGTTGAGAATGAGGCATGCCTTGACGAAGGGCCAGGAGGCGTAGATGTTGGCCTTGCCGACGTGGCCCATGTCGGAGTAGAGGGCCTCGGCGCCGGTCGTGCAGAGGAAGACATTGCCGAGGACCATGAGGCCGGCCTTGTTGAGGTTGCCGTCAAACAGGAACGTGATGCCGCGCAGCGGGTTGAGCGCGCGGAAGACGTTGAGGTCTGCACCGACGTTCACGAGGCCGACGATGCCAAGGTAGAGGAACCAGATGGTCATGATCGGACCGAAAGCCTTGCCGATCATGGAGGTGCCGGCGCGCTGCATGGCGAACAGCACGCAGAGGATGGCGATGGTGATAAAGACGACGACGTTCTGGTTGTCGCCAATGATGCCGTGGAAGAACGGGATCGTGCGGAGACCCTCGATGGCCGTGGTGACCGTCACCGCGGGCGTGAGGATGCCGTCCGCGAGCAGCGCGGCGCCGCCAACCATGGCGGGGATGATGAGCCACTTGGCGCAGCGCTTCACCAGGCTGTAGAGGGCGAAGATGCCACCCTCGTTGTGGTTGTCCGCCTTCATGGCGACGAGTACGTACTTGACGGTGGTGATGAGGGTCATCGTCCAGATGACGAGGGACAGCGCGCCGATGACGACGTCCTGGCTCATCGTGGTGAGACCGCCGTTGCCGCTCATGATCGCCTTGAGCGTGTACATCGGGCTCGTTCCGATGTCGCCGTAGACGACGCCAAGCGTTACGAGAATCATCGCCGCGGATAGCGGGATGCCGGCGGACTTTGCCGACGACCTCTTCTTTGTCGAGGGTTCGGCTGCGCGAGAAACACCCATGTTCCTTGCTCTCCTTGTGACGGGGGCTTTCCGCCCCGGCCGCTCCAATACGTGTCCAGGCCACTTCGTCTCGTTTGTGACCCACGGGGTCGCAAACTGGACGACGCAACAAAAACTGCCTGACCTCGGCGCGGACGCTGAAGTCAAGCAGCTTAAGGTACCACTTTATGCGGTCTTTATGTGCGGAGAACGGCGGTCGGTGCCGCTCGCACGGTCTTTAGTACCTTCCGCGGCCCGGACCGCGGCGGTCCGAGGGCGATGACGAGCGGCGGGGACCGTCGGAGTAGCGGCGCGGGCCGTCCGTGCCGCGGCGGTCGTCGCGCGAGAAGCGATTGTTGCGCGGGTTGCGGTCGTCTCGCGAATAGCGGTCGTCACGCTGGAAGCGGTCGCCCCGCGGGCTGCGGTCATCTCGTGAATAGCGGTCGTCACGCGTGTGTCGACGGTCGTCCGGGCCACGGCGGTCGTCATGCATGCGGCGGTTGTCGCCCGAGCTACGGCGGTCACCTTGCGGGTAGCGGCGGTCGCTCGAATCGCGACGAGGGCCGTTCTGCTCGTGGTGGAAGCTGGCCCGTTCGCGGCGCGCCTCCTCCGGCAGATCGCTGGCGCCCTCGGGGCGCGGGGTCCTCTTCACGAGGTAGACGTGGTGGATCTTCGCGTTGCGGCTGAAGTCCTCCGGGATGGTGCCCTCCGTGACGTTCTCGATTTCGACGCCGTACCTCTCGAGCTTCTCGGTGTCGGGGGTGAATCCGCGCAGATTGCAGGAGAACAGACAGACGCCGTCCGCGGTGAGCAGGCGCGAGACGCCGATGAGGAGCTCGGCGTGGTCTCGTTGCACATCGAAGGAGTCGCGGCCCATGCGCTTGGAGTTCGAGAAGGTTGGGGGATCGCAGAAGACGAGGTCCCAGCGGTTGCGCGTGCGGCGCTGCTCGCTGATCCAACGGACGACGTCGGCCTGGACGTACTCGTGCTCGTCCCCGGTGAAGCCGTTTCGCTCCATGTTGCGCTCGGCCCAGTCAAGGTAGGTGCGAGAGAGGTCAACCGTCGTCGTGTGCTTCGCCCCACCGTCCGCGGCGTAGCAGGTGGCGGTGCCGGTGTAGGCGAACAGGTTGAGGAAGCGCTTCGAGCCCTTGGTGCCCTTGGCGAGCTCGCGCACCTGGGCGCGCACATCGCGATGATCGAGGAAGAGGCCCGTGTCGAGGCGCTCGGCGAGGTTGACCTCGAAGATGAGGCCGCCCTCGTCTACGAGGTGGGAGCCGGGGGCAAGCGCGAGGCGCGAGCGGCGGCCGGGACGGGTGTCAGCGCCTTCCTCCTGCTCGCTCGCGTACTGGGATCCGCCCTTAGCGCGCTTGCGCACGCGTAGGGTGACGTCATTGGGGTCGACGCCAAGGATGCGCGGCGCGATGGCGAGGACGTCGAGAAGACGGCGATGCGCGAGGTCGAGGTCGATGCCCTTGGGTGCGGCGTACTCCTGGACGACAAGCCAGCGCCCTCCCTTGTCGCGGCCACGCGAGGCCTCGCTCGCCTGGTAGAGGTCGATGGCGACGGCGTAGTCGGGGAGGTCTGCGTCGTAGACGCGGTAGCAGCTCACGTCTTCGCGCTTCGACCACTTGGCGCGGAGCTTCGCGACCTTCTGGAGACGCGCCGCGAACTGATCTGACGCGGAGACGAGCACGGGGATGGTCGTCCCGTCCTTGAGGGTGACGGTAGAGCGCGGCGCGGGTGCTGCGGGCGTCCCGTTGTCGTCACTGCCGGTGGCGCGGGCGTCCTCCGTCTCGGCGTAGAGACGAATCGTGGCCTCGTCGCGGCCGAGTAGCGTTGAGACACTGTCTGCCGGCGCCATGCCGAGGGCGGCGTCGAGGCTGTCGCCCAACACGAACGCGGCGAGCGGCGAGCCCGTGGGCAGGGAGTCCGCAAGGGTGGTGACGCAGCCGAGGGCGGAGACCTCGCGCGCGAGCTCTGCGGTACGGAGCCAGGAGAGGTCGCAGACGCCGAGCGTGGAGGAAGCGTCGGCGCCCGCGAGAACATCCGCAAGGGTATCGCACGAGGTCAGCGTATCGAGAGAGACGTCGAGGCCCGCCGAGCGCAGGGCCGTGCGGGCGGCGGAGGCGGCGCCGGGGCGGTCATCAAGCGAGATGAGACGAAGGGAACCGGCACGCTCGCCGCCCTTCTCGGCACGCTCGTCCGCTTCGTCGAGGAGGGTCTCCCAGGCTGCGGCGTCATGGCCCAGCCAGCGGTCGAAGCCCCAGCGGGAGCGAAGCAGGCCGGGGGCGCGGTCGAGCGCGGCGCCGGCTGCTTCGACGAGGATGGTGCCCGAGCCGGCGTATGCGGTGGCGAGGGTGGGGGCGTCGTGGCGCAGGCAGCGGTGCCAGGAGCCGGCGGCGAGCATTGCGGCCGCGTAGTCTGCGCGGAGGCCGCCGAGGCCGTCGTCCGCAGAACGCCTGCCGAAGCCACGGTGGAAGAGCGGCTCGCCGGAGAGGTCGATGCCGAGGGTCACGCGCTCACCGCGGACGCGTGCGATGATCGTGACGTCAGGGTGGCGGACCTCGACGCTCGGGCGGCCGCCGAAGCGAGCCTGCATCCTGTCACAAACCGCGTCTTTGACGCGGAGGGCGACGAACTGGGTGTTCCTGAGCTGGTCGTTCACGCCGTGGGCATCGACGGCAAAGGTAGAGGATAGGGAAAGGTGGCTCTCCCATTCGATCGAGGAGGCTGCGTCATAGAGCTCGTCTGCGTCGGCCGCGGCACCGTGGGAGAGGACGAGGACGACGCGCGAGGCGATGCGGCTCCAGAGACAGACGCGGTAGGCGTCGGCGAGGGCGCCGGAGAAGGCCACCTGGCCGTGGAGGGCGCGGACGCCCGTGGCTCCCAGGCTCGCGAGTTCGCCTGCGAGCAGGCGCTCGAAACCCTTGGGACAAGTTGCGAAGAACTCATGCGTGTCTGCCATGCGCATCACCTTTCGATCGGGTCACCATTTGCCCGTAAGGGGGCTGCTTGCCCCTCACATCTCCTGCCGAGGTTAACCCATATGGGCGTAAACGCGCGGCTCACCGGACGTATACACAGAAAACGCCCCGCTCGAGCAAGGTGCTGAGCGGGGCGTTAGAAGGGAGTCGCGTGGATTGGGGCTCGAGCGCGCTGAGGCGCTTGAAGCTACAGTTCCATGGAGAGGTAGCGCTCGCCGGTGTCGGGAAGGATGGCGACGACGGTCTTGCCGGCAAACTCGGGGCGCTGGGCGACGGAGAGCGCGGCGAAGGCGGCGGCGCCGGAGGAGATGCCCACGAGGACGCCCACCTTGGCGGCGAGCTCAGCTCGCTCGGCGATTGCGTCAGTCGAGGCGACGGGCAGGATCTCGTCGACGACCTCGCGCTTGAAGTTCTCAGGCTCGAAGCCAGCGCCGATGCCCTGAATCTTGTGGCCACCGGGCTTTCCGCCCGAGAGCACGGGGCTCTCTGCCGGCTCGACGGCGACGGCGTAGACGCCCGGCTTGTGCTCCTTCAGGAGCTTGGAGGTGCCGGAGATGGTGCCGCCCGTGCCAACGCCGGCGACGATGGCGTCGACGGAGCCTTCAGTGTCGGCCCAAATCTCGGGACCGGTGGTCTCGTAGTGGGCGCGCGGGTTGGCGGGGTTGGTGAACTGGCCGGCGACGATGCTGTTGGGCGTGGAGGCGTGCAGCTCGTCAGCCTTGGCGATGGCGCCCTTCATGCCCTCGGCGCCGGGGGTGAGGACAATCTCCGCGCCGTAGGAGGCGGCCAGCTTGCGGCGCTCGATGGACATGGTCTCGGGCATGGTGAGGATCATCTTGTAGCCGCGGGCGGCCGCGAGCATTGCCAGGCCTACGCCGGTGTTGCCGCTCGTGGGCTCGATGACGGTGCCGCCTGCCTCGAGCTCGCCGGATGCCTCGGCTGCGTCAAGCATGTAACGGGCGACGCGGTCCTTCACGGAGCCGCCGGGGTTGGTCGCCTCGTACTTGCCGAGGACGCGGGTGCCCTTGGCCTGGGCATCGGCGGGGAGAAGCGAGGAGAGGTCAACGAGAGGGGTGGAGCCGATGAGTGCCTCGACATGGTTTGCGACGTGCATGAGAGCCTCCTTGTGGCTGCGGGCGGAGCGCGGCTCCGACCAGACTGGCGGACGGGTTTTGCCGTCCATGGGTGAGAGGAGTGGGTTCTCCTCTTTGCCGAAGCGGGGGTTGAGCGCGCGTCGTGCGGGACCTCCGCTTCGTTAGGGGGCAAGTATGCCACCAATAAACCAACTAAACCAGTAGGAATTTATGGTTATTCATCAACTGGCAATGAGGAATTGTTTGGCGGGCGAGACGTGTCGTTGCGAACACGGCGTTCTCGCCAGTGTGGACATGGCGTCATGTTGTTGCGGACACCGCGCCGTGTTGTCGCGGACACAGCGCCATATTGTTGTGGACACGGCGACGTTGCCATTGCGGGCACGACGTCATGTTATTGCGGACACAAAAAATAGTGTCCGATTTCGACACATCTGTATGTTTTGCTACGCAACACACATATAGATGGTTTCTAAATTCAAACATGCAGCTAGCATAGCTCATGGTTAATCCGCTATTAAAAGCAAGGCCATCTCTCTTCCCGGCGTTGGAAAGTCTGCCGGCACTATGGTGAAGGGCGTTGGGAGAACGATGAGAGCAGTTGACGGGTCGTGGCTCCATTCGGGTATGGTCGTAATAGCCGTCGTGGCTTATCGGCCATTTGGCGGAAGGCTTGGGAGGAAGCCCCGGAGTTGCTCGGCGGATGACGACGTAGCCACCATGCCCGACTCTCCTGACCTGCTCAAGTCTTATATCGCTGACTTACAATTTCGCCTCGATCTGGCGCGCGCCGCGAATTAGCTGCTTCGGGAATGCCAGGGCTCCGAAGAAGACGAATAGGCGGACTGGCTTCTGCTGAGTACGATTTGCCCATTTTGGGCTGCCGTCGCGAAGCAAATGGCGCGCGAGTGCTGCACGCCACCGGCCTTAGTTCGCCTCGAGGGTGCCGATCAGGGCTTTGTGGTCCGTGCCGGCGATCTCGACGGTCTTGAGCGAGCTCACCGTAATGCCGGAATCCCTCGCATAGACGATGTGGTCGATTTCGATGAGCGACGGCACGATCTTGTTCGAGGGGTAGGTCATGTGGAAGCCTTCGCCGGACGCCTGGCTGGCGTCAGCGAACCGCGTGCCTAGAAGCGTGCGGAAGCGTGCGTGGTCCCAGGTTGAGTTGAAGTCACCCAAGATGAGGTAGGCGTGCCCATAGTCGGAAAGTGATCCGATTACGGAAAGCCCCTTGTCCCAAAGGTCCTCCGCCCCGCGGACGGGCGAGTTTGGGTGGACGCTCACGATGCGAACGGTGGTCGAGCCAATGACGATGTCTGCGGCGGGCATGGAGCTCGTCTCGATGGGCAGGAGATTGCGCGAGACGTTGCTCTGCGGTGCCGCCGTCCAGATGCCGTTACGGCCACCGTTGCTGATGGCGGATGCACCCTCGGAGACCACGTGATAGGGGAGGACCTCGTCGATTCCCGCCGCCGTGAGGTCTGCCACCATGCCGTCCGTGAGTTCCTGCAGACAGAGGACCTCGACGTGCTCGGCGCGGCAGACCTCGACGATCTGCTTGGCGCTTGCGGCTCCGTTCAGCGTGTTGACCGTCATGACGCGCGCATATGAGTCGTCCGTGGTGGCGCTCGTGGACACGGCGTATTCGGCGGCGGGGGAGACCCGCGCTCGGCCCGCGAAGTATCCGGCGTGCCACCAGCCGTTTATGGCGAGTGCGAGGACGCAGACGACAAGGAGGAGGCGCCTTCTCGACAAGAGGGCGATCGCGAGGCAGATGATGGCTGGAATGAGGGCGAGCGGGACGAACGAGACCACTTCGGGGACAATCCGGCCGTTCGCGAGGTCCGTAGGCAGAACCCTTAGCGCCATGAGCGTGTAGACACCAAGCATGGCGAGCCAGAGCAATGCCGAGACGAGCAGGTGACGCGGGCGATGGTGCCTCCGCGCGGGTCGACGAGTGGGCTTCGCCGCGCGCCTCGCCGCTCTTGCGGAGGTCTTATGCGGGAGGTAGGGCGCTTGCTGCGCAGGAGAGGGAATCGGCGCGCCGGATGCAGCCCTCGCGCCCCCGTTCTCCAACGGTGCCGCGCCGTGCCCGTATCCGTTTGTGGAGCTGCCCTGCGTCATGTACTGCCCTCCCCGTTGTCAGCATTCATGCTAGCTGAGGAGAGCCGACAGCGACCATATCTGACGAAACCGCCGCATGACTTGCAGTGATTGTGTCCTAACCGTGCGGGTCGGCAAACGGTTGCAAGATATTGCTCACATTGTGAAATACTGCGCACGCTGTGTAAAAAAGACCCTGGTGGCTCGATGACGCCGCCAACGCCAAGACCTCTGGAGGTTGCGTGCAAGACCTTCTCACTCAGGCTGCTGCCGCGCGCCGTCGCGCCAGAGCCGATAGGCGCTGCATTCGCTCTCGCTCCCAGCTTCGCGACGCCCTCGCCGCGGAGATCCAAGCCACGGGCGACCTGTCGCGCGTGACGGTCACCGCCGTCACCGAACGAGCGGGCCTCACGCGTCGCACGTTCTACTCGCACTTCCGCGACATCCCGGATCTTGTCGACGCCGTCGAGCGCGAGGCTCTTGATGACATAAGGGGCCTCGTCGAGAACATCTCGTCGTCGCACCTCGATGAGCTCACCGCCGCCCTCGCATCGCTCGAGGCCGCCCCCGGAACCGTCGAGCTTCTGAGCTACTTCCGCGACAACGCCTCGCATCTCACGGCGCTTCTGGGCAAGGGTGGCGACCCCGCCTTCGTCGAGAAGATCAAGGATGTCTGCCGCGAAGCGGTCGTCTCTCGTGCCCTCGACGGCATCGACTCCCGAGCCCTCGGCCCGTTTTTCGACTACTACCTCGCTTTTGCGGTGTCTGCCGAGGCCGGCGTCCTTACGCGCTGGCTTACGGGTGGCATGCGAGAGGACGTCCGCACGATGGCGCTGATCATGACCTCGCTCATGTTTGTCCGCCCGGGCGACCTCTATGGCAAGTCCATTGACTTCAACGTGCCGGCCTATGCGCTGGCCCTCATGCAACTCAAGAACAATGCGGAGCGCGGGGGCGCTTCCGCGGAGGAAAAGGAGCCCATCCATGACTAACAATCCCGCAGCATCCAATGCGGCGCAGGCCAAGTTGGCCCGCGGCATCGAGCTGGTTGAGGATGGGGCCGAGCTGCGCCCCGCCAACACCACGGACTTCTCGCGCGCCAACCTGCGCCTGGGTATCGACGTGGGCTCCACCACGGTCAAGCTCGCTGTCATCAACGACGCGGACCGCATCGTCTACGCAAACTACCAGCGCCACCACACCGACATCCGTGCCACGGCAAAGGAACTCTTCGAGAAGGCCCGCGCCGTGCTCGGCAACGCCTCCATGCGCGTCTCCATCACTGGTTCTGGCGGACTTCTGCTCGCCAAGTGGCTCGACCTCGAGTTCGTCCAGGAGGTCATTGCGAGCAAGCGCGCCGTCGAGACCCTCATTCCGGAGACTGACGTCGCCATCGAGCTCGGTGGCGAGGATGCCAAGATCATCTACTTCGATAACGGCATCGAGCAGCGCATGAACGGCACTTGCGCGGGTGGCACGGGCGCGTTCATCGACCAGATGGCGAGCCTGCTGCACACCGACGCCGGCGGGCTCAACGAGCTCGCGAAGCAGGCGACCCATATCTACCCGATTGCCAGCCGCTGTGGCGTCTTCGCGAAGTCCGATGTCCAGCCGCTGCTCAACGAGGGCGCGGCCCCCGCGGACGTCGCCGCCTCGATCTTCCAGGCAGTTGCCAACCAGACGGTCTCCGGCCTTGCGTGCGGCCATCCCATTCGCGGCCACGTCGCCTTCCTCGGCGGCCCGCTCCAGTACCTCTCCGAGCTGCGCCATCGCTTCTACGAGACGCTCTCGCTCGACGAGGAGCACCGCATCGTCCCGACCAACGCCCATCTGTTCGTGGCCACCGGCGCCGCCCTTGCCGGCGAGTCCGACAAGCGCGTGACCTTCGCTGAGGTCATCGACGCCCTCGAGAACCTTGGCGATATGCAGGGCAGTGAGGTCCAGCGTCTAGACCCGTTGTTCGCCAATGACGAGGAGCTCGCCGAGTTCCACGCCCGCCATGACGCGCAGGTGGTCCCCAAGGGCGACCTCGCTACGTATCGGGGCCGCGTCTTTATCGGCATCGACGCCGGCTCCACCACGATGAAGGCCGCCGTCGTGGGCGAGGACGGCGAGCTGCTCTACACCTGGTACGGCAACAACCGCGGTGACGTCCTGGGCACCGCCCGCGTCATCATGGATGACATCTACGACAAGCTCCCCGAGGGTTGTACCGTCGGTCACGTCACCACGACGGGCTACGGCGAGGCCCTGCTCATCGAGGCCCTCGGCGCCGACTCCGGCGAGATCGAGACCGTCGCTCACCTTCGCGGCGCCAAGGCCTTCGTCCCCGACGTCGAGTTCATCCTCGACATCGGCGGCCAGGACATGAAGTGCCTGCGCGTGCACAACGGCATCATCGAGCACATCATGCTCAACGAGGCGTGCTCCTCGGGCTGTGGCAGCTTCATCGAGAGCTTCGCGGATTCGATGGGCCTCTCCGTCCAGGACTTCGCGCACGCCGCCATGGGTGCCGAGAAGCCCGTTGACCTTGGTAGTCGCTGCACCGTCTTCATGAACTCGCGCGTGAAACAGGCCCAGAAGGAGGGCGCGACCGTTGGCGACATCGCGGCCGGCCTCTCCTACTCGGTCATCAAGAACGCGCTGTTCAAGGTCATCAAGATGCGCGACCCGGAGGAGATCGGCAAGTATGTCGTCGTCCAGGGCGGCACCTTCATGAGTGACGCGACGCTGCGCGCGTTCGAGAAGCTTACCGGTCGCGAGGCGATTCGCCCGGATATCGCCGGCTGCATGGGCTGCTATGGCGCCGCCCTGCTCGCCCGCGACCGTGCCGGCAAGGACGGCACCTCGACCCTCCTCAGCCGCGAGCAGATCGACAACCTCCAGGTGAAGCAGACCAAGGCCCACTGTGGCCGCTGCTCCAACAACTGCCTGCTCACGATCAACAACTTCGGCAACGGCCGCAAGTTCATCACGGGCAATCGCTGCGAGAAGGGCTCTGGCGGCAAGCGTGCCAAGGCGCTCGCCCCCAACCTCTTCGCCTTCAAGAACAAGCTGCTGTTCGATCGTCCGGTACTTGACCCCAAGACTGCGCCACACGGTACCGTGGGTATCCCCCGTGCCCTCAACATGTATGAGAACTACCCCTTCTGGCACGCGTTCTTCACGGAGCTGGGTTTCTCGGTCGTGCTGTCTGACCAGTCGAACAAGAAGACCTACGAGGCGGGTATCGAGTCGATGCCGTCCGAGTCCGTCTGCTATCCGGCGAAGCTTAGCCACGGTCACATCATGAACCTACTCGAGAAGGACCCGGACTTTATCTGGATGCCCTGCATCCGTTGGGAGCGCAAGGAGGACGAGACGGCGGGCAACCACTACAACTGCCCGATCGTTATGAGCTATCCGCAGGCGCTCGGCCTGAACGTCGACGAGCTCGCCGCGCCCCAGGTCGAGTTCCTCGACGCGTTCATCCCGTATGACGACAAGAAGGAGCTTAAGCGCCGCCTCTACGAGCTCATCTCGGTCCAGCGCGAGAAGGACGCAGCCAATGGCCGCGGCCGCTTCCGTGGCGAGCACATCACCCGTGCCGAGGTTGACCGCGCCGTGAACGTTGCCTGGGAAGCCGACCTCGAGTTCAAGGAGACCATGCGCCGCAAGGGCGACGAGACCCTCGAGTGGATGGAGACCAACGACGTCCACGGCATCGTGCTCGCAGGCCGTCCCTACCACAACGACCCCGAGATCAATCACGCCATCCCCGAGCTCGTGAACAGCTTCGGCTTCGCGGTCCTCACCGAGGACTCCGTCGCTCACAAGATGCGTCCCGAGCGCCCGATCCGCGTCGTCGACCAGTGGATGTACCACAGCCGCCTCTACCGTGCCGCGCGCTTCGTCGCCAGCAGGAATGACCTCGATCTCATCCAGCTCAACAGCTTCGGCTGTGGCCTCGACGCCCTCACGACCGACCAGGTCCAGGAGATCCTCGAGGCGTCCGGCAAGATCTACACCACCCTCAAGATCGACGAGGTCTCGAACCTCGGCGCGGTGCGCATCCGTATTCGCTCGCTGATGGCGGCCCTCGTCGAGCAGCGCGAGGAACTCGAGCGCGAGGCTGCCGCGGGCGAGCTCGTGGCCGCCGGTCCTGTGGACGTCCGCCGCGCGAACGGCTCGCTGGAGCGTGCCAAGCCGCTGGGGGTTCGCGAGGATGGCAAGGCTGCGCTGCCCGTGTGGCGCGAGGCGAAGAGCGCTGCCGTTCACAAGGTGCGCTACACCAAGGAGATGCAGGACAGCGGCTACACGCTGCTGTGCCCGCAGATGTCGCCCATCCACTTCGAGCTCGTCGAGCAGCTGCTTAAGAAGAACGGCTACAACGCCGTGCTGCTGCCTTCCGTCGATCACGGTGCGGTCGAGGCGGGCCTCAAGTACGTCAACAATGACATCTGCTACCCGTCCATCCTGGTTACGGGCCAGATCATGGAGGCCATCGAGAGTGGCAAGTATGACCTCTCGCGCACGGCCGTCATGATCTCTCAGACTGGCGGCGGCTGCCGTGCCACGAACTACATCGCCCTCATCCGCAAGGCCCTGCGCGACGCCGGCCACCCTGAGGTCCCCGTGGTCTCGCTCACCGCGGCGAAGGGCCTTGACGAGGACAACCCTGGCTTCAATGTCTTCAAGCCCGAAATCCTCGTTCACGCCGTCTATGCCCTGCTCTATGGCGACCTGCTCATGCAGGTGCTCTATCGCGTGCGTCCCTACGAGGCCGAGCCCGGCTCCGCCGACGCGCTGTATGACCAGTTCATGGCTCGCGCCAAGAACGAGGTGACCAGCTGCGGCCAGCATGCGTTCCTGAAGCTGTGCCAGGACACGGTTGACGCGTTCGAGACGCTGCCCGCCGTGGCCGATCGCTCCAAGCCGCGCGTGGGCGTCGTGGGCGAGATCCTCGTCAAGTTCCACCCGACGGCGAATAACCAGGTCGTCAAGGTCATCGAGCAGGAGGGATGCGAGGCGGTCGTGCCCGGCCTCGTCGACTTCTTCCTCTTTGGCATGACGAGCCCGAAGAACATGAAGGGTGAGCTGGGCACCAAGCTCAGCAAGCGCCTCACGCACCAAGCCGGCATCAAGCTCATCGAGTCGATGCGCGAGCCCATCAACCGCATGCTCGAGAAGTCGACCCGCTTCGAGCCGTATCCGGACATCTACGAGCTCGCCGCCAAGGCGAAGCATGTGCTGTCGCTGTGCAACACGATGGGTGAGGGATGGCTCCTCACGGCCGAGATGTGCGACCTCATCGAGTGCGGCACGCCCAACATCGTGTGCTGCTCGCCGTTCGCATGCCTGCCCAACCACGTCGTGGGCAAGTCCGTCATCAAGCGCCTGCGCGAGATGCACCCCGAGAGTAACATCGTCGCCGTCGACTACGACCCCGGCGCGTCCGAGGTTAACCAGCTCAACCGCATCAAGCTCATGATCAGCGTGGCCAAGGAGAACTTCCGCGCCGCTCGTGCGGCTGCGGCGGAGATGGGTGGCGCCGCGGAGAACGTGGCCGAGTTCCGCCTCGAGAATCCCGTTGATCCCACCACGAATGTCGTGGCTCCCTATGTGGAGGAGGGGGAGCGGGACCGCGTCGAAGAGGCTTCCTGCGGGCTCGGCGCCAATATCGCCGACGACTCCGGCGTCCTTCCACTGAGCCGTATGCAGCTTGACCGCATCGAGGCCGCCAAGGCCCGTGCTGCGGAGCGCGCTGCTGCCGACGACGCGAATGAGCCTGCTCCTGTCTATGGCGCCGACGCTGGCGCGGAGGATGCCGACGGATTCGAGGAGGGTGCTGGCGTGGCAGACGCTCCCAAGATGTCTGATGCGTCACAGAATGAAACGGAAGCGAACGAATCCTAGCTCGCTCGATTACCATAGAGCCCTAAGAGATTGACGGGCGGCCCGATCGCGCAAACGGGTGCGGTCGGGCCGCCTCTTACGTAGGGGGGATACGTGATGGACGAGAACAACGAGAGCAAGGCGGCGCAGACGGCTGCTGAGCCCAAGCCCCTGTGGGGCGGGCGCTTCTCCGCTGCGCCGACGGGTGAGCTCGAGAGGTTCGGAGCGTCGCTGCCGTTTGACAAGCGCATGTGGAAGCAGGACATCCGCGGCTCCAAGGCCCATGCCGCCATGCTCGCGCACCAGGGCGTGATCTCGGCGGAGGACGCCGACGCCATCCGTGCCGGCCTTGACGAGATTGCCGGCGAGATCGAGCGTGGCGAGTTCACGTTCGACGTTGACCGTGACGAGGACATCCACATGGCCATCGAGCGCGTGCTCACCGAGCGCATCGGCCCTGCCGGCGGCCGTCTCCACACCGGTCGCTCTCGCAATGACCAGACCGCCGTCGACACGCACATGATCGCTCGCGACTTGGCTGACGAGTTGCTTGGCTCGCTCGAGGGGATCCAGCAGGTGCTGCTCGACCGCGCCGAAGAGCAGTTTGGCGTCGTGATGCCCGGCTACACGCACATGCAGCCGGCGCAGCCGGTGCTCCTCTCGCACCACCTGCTCGCCTACTTCTGGATGTTCTCCCGCGACCACAAGCGCGTCGCCGACGCCCGGGCCGCTGCCAATAAGTGCCCGCTCGGTGCTGCCGCGCTCGCTGGCACCACCTATCCGCTCGATCGCGCAATGACGGCTTCCGAGCTTGGCTTTGACGAACCGGTCGCCAACTCTATGGACGCCGTCAGCGACCGCGACTACCTGCTCGACCTCATCTACGCCTGCAGCGTCTGCCAGATCCACCTCTCTCGCCTCTGCGAGGAGCTCGTCTGGTGGAGCTCGGCGGAGTTTGGCTTCGTGGAGATGGACGACGCCCACTCCACCGGCTCCTCGATCATGCCACAGAAGAAGAACCCGGACTTCGCAGAGCTCGTTCGTGGCAAGTCCGGTCGCGTCGTGGGCGACCTCATGAGCCTGCTCGTCACCGTGAAGGGCACGCCGCTTACTTACGACAAGGATCTCCAGGAGGACAAGGAGCCGCTCTTCGATGCGGCTGATACCGTCCTGGGTTCGCTTATGGCCTGCACGGGCATGCTTGCCACCTGCACCTTCAAGGCCGACCGCATGCGCGAGGCCTCGCACGAGGGTTACATGGCCGCGACGGACCTTGCGGACTACCTCGTGGGCAAGGGCCTGCCGTTCCGCCAGGCTCACGCCGTGGCGGGTCGTATCGTGGGCGACTGCGTGCGCGAGGGCGTGACCCTGCAGCAGCTCACCACCGATGAGCTCCGTAGCTACTCCGAACTCTTCGACGACGGCGCTCACGCGGCGCTCGACATCGACAACATCGTGCGCCGTCGCACGACGCTCGGTGGCACTGGCCACGACGCCGTGCGCGCGCAGCTTGCCCAGGCTCGCGACGTGCTCGTCGCCGAGACGGCATAGGTCGCTGCCGACCCCGCGCCGGGCTTCGACGTTGGGTTGCCGGGATGGCCGCTGACTTGCAAGCGGCGCCGCCAGCCCGCGCAATCTGAAGTGCCCGCGCGCGACATAGCTCACAGGTTAAGAAGAACGCCCGTCTGCCGAAGCAGGCGGGCGTTCGTGTTTTCGCTGGCCGGAGGACGGGCTCGAAAGGACTACTGCCCCTCGGTTGGCGTGTCGGGGTCGGGATGGGCTCGATGGCGTTGCGCGGGCAGGCCTTGGCGCACATGGTGC
>USBN01000023.1 GCA_900552935.1 uncultured Coriobacteriaceae bacterium
ATCGAATGCCATATAGATGCCTTGTTGCATTGTAACCGCGCGGCGGGGTTTATCGAGTCTTGATAACGTCTTTACCGTCAACGGACACGAACCGACCACTCATCCGGTCGCGCAGGTCAGCATAGAAAAAGGAGCCGTCCCCATGGGAACAGCTCCTTAGATGCTTGATAAAACGTTATACCTCGTCGTCCTCGTGCAGACGGCGGCGATAATCGGCGGCCCAGCCCTCAATATTTACCTGACGGGCACGACCCAGTCCGAGCGCGTCTGCCGGGACCGGCTCGGTGATGACGGAGCCGGCGGCCACGAGCGCGCCGTCGCCGATCTGAGCGGGCGCGACCATCATGGTGTCGGAGCCGATGAAGGCATCCTTGCCGATGACGGTCTTGTGCTTGTGCACGCCGTCGTAGTTGCAGGTGATGGAGCCTGCGCCCACGTTGACGCCGGAGCCCATGGTGGTGTCGCCGATGTAGGACAGATGCGGCACCTTGGAGCCCTCGCCGATCGTGGACTTCTTGATCTCCACATGCGTGCCGGCCTTGGAGCCATCGAGCATGTGGGTACCCGGGCGCAGGTAGGCGCGCGGGCCGCAGTCGACGCCGTTCTCGATGACGGCCTCGATGGCGATGGTCTCATCGATGGTGCAGCCGCTGCCGACGGTGGTGTCGGTGAGACGGCTGTTGGGGCCGAGCTGGCACTCCTCGCCCACGGTGACGTGGCCGATCAGGTGCGTCTGCGGCCACACGACGGTGTCGCGGCCGATGGTGGCGTCGGGGCCGATCCAGGCCTGCGTGGGGTCGATGAAGGTAACGCCCTCGGCCATCCAGTGCTCGTTGATGCGGTCGCGCGCGATGGCGGTGAGCTGGGCGAGCTGGGCGCGGGAGTTCACGCCGAGGCCCTCGCGGTAGTCGTCGCAGTGGAAGGCGCGAACGGCCTGGCCGTGGGACTTGAGAATCTCGAGCATGTCGGGCAGGTAGTACTCGCCCTGGGCGTTGTCGCATCCGACCTCGCCGATGTGGGCGGCGAGCTGGGCGCCGTCGAAGGCGTAGCAGCCGGCATTGCATTCGAGGAGCGTTGCCGCCTGCTCGGGCGTGCAGTCCTTCTGCTCGATGTTGCGCTCGATGGTGCCGTCCTCTGCGAGGACGATGCGGCCATAGCCGAACGGGTCGGGCGGGGTGATGGTGAAGGCAGTCGCCGCGGCGTTGCCGGCGGAGACGGACTCGGCGAAGGCACGAACGGTCTCGGCGGTGACCAGCGGAAGATCGCCGTTGAAGACCACGACGGGACCCTCGTCGATGCCGGTGGCCTCGAGGGCGACCTTGACGGCGTGGCCCGTGCCCTTGCGCTCGGCCTGCTCGACGCACTCGACCGCAGCTGCGGAGCCGGCGTAGGCGGCGTCGACGATGGCGCGGACCTCGTCAGCGTGGCTGCCGACAACGACGACCACGCGGTCGCAGCCGCCTGCGATGGCGGCGTCCGCCACCCAGCGGATCATCGGCTTGCCGAGAATCTCGTGGGAGACCTTGGCGTGACTGGACTTCATGCGCGTGCCCTCGCCGGCGGCGAGGATGATTGCGGTGGCGTTTGCCATGGAGTTGCCTTCCGTTGGGGCGGGATCCGCCTTGGGACGCGAACCTCGTCATGATAGCGCACGGATGTGGAGAGTCCGGAAAGGGCCGCGTGAGCGGATGAGGGAGGCAACGTGCCTTCTGCCGCGTTTGCGGTGCCGTGCCGGGCGTGCGCGCCCTTTGCCGGTGCATTCGCGCTGCCCGGAAGCAAGTGGCGGCATATCCGCGCTGCGTAGAAGCGAAAGGCCGCACATCCGTGCTGCGTGGAAACAAAAAACCAGCGCATCGCTGGGGTACTAGGATTCGAACCTAGGTAACGGGAATCAAAATCCCGGGTCCTAACCACTGGACGATACCCCAGCGACACGCTGGCCGGTTAAGTGTAGCAGCTTGCGGCGACGTTGAGTGCGAAGAGCCGCCTGCGGCTGCGATTGCCCCGTGGGCTACTTGCCCCGTGGGCTACTTGCCCGGGGCGCGCGGTCGCCCCCGGTTACTTGCCGAGGAGGAAGCGCTCCACGAAGTCGGCGAGGCCGTCCTGCTCGTTCGTGAGGTCGAGCGTGAAGTCCGCTGCGTCGCGGGCGACGTCCGAGGCGTTCCCCATGGCGATGCCCAGGCCCGCCGCCTCGAGCATTTCGACGTCGTTGCCGGAGTCGCCGATGGTGCACACCTGCTCGAGGCCAAAGCCCAGGTGATGGGCGAGCTCCTCGAGGCCGCACGCCTTGCTCACGCCGAAGGCGTCCCACTCGATGTTGCTCACCGCGGCGGGATTGACCGTGAGACCGGAGTTCGCGGGGAGCGAAAGGAAGTCCTCTTCGCGCCACGGGTCGATGAAGTTGATGCCTACCTTGAGCACGCCCTTGCCCAGCCGTTCGACCCTATCGGCGATATCCGCCGCGCCGTCATAGCCGTTGCGCGGGGTAAACGCGGCAGCGACGCGATCGAACTCCTCGCGGTTCACGGCGCAGCCATAGCGCGTGCCAGGCTCGTCGTCGATACAGACATAGGCGGAGATGCCCGGCTTCATGAGGGTGCGAAGGAGGTCGGCCGCGGTCCTCGCGTCGATGGTCTTGCGACAGAAGAACTCGCCCGTTCGCAGGTCCCGGACGATGGCTCCGCAGGCGGCTACGAGGTAGTGGAAGTCATCCATGCCGATCTCGGGCATGGGAAGGCCCTGCCAGGCACGGCCCGTGGTGGGGACGGCCTCGATGCCCCGGGCGAGAAGCTCGCGAATCGCGTTCTGCGTGCGTTCCGAGACACTCTTGTCGTCTCTCATCAGGGTGCCATCAAGGTCGAAGGCGAACAGCCTGATGCCCTTGGCCTTCTCGGCCAGCTCTTGTTCTGTGAGTGTCATGCGATGCCCCCGTTTCGTGCGCGCCGTCGCGCACATGATAACCGCTTGGGGGAGTTGACGGCGAGAGAGGTTGGTGGCTGTTCGGCTAGGCCTCGCCCATGCGTGCGTGTGGTACCTTACATGCGGTAATAGGCTGCGGAGGAGGGCTGGGGCTTGTCGCGATTCGTCGCAACCGAAGTTAACGAGCGCGTGGCGTGCAACCCGCTTGCCGTCGCGGACTCACTGTGTCTGGGCGACGTCGTCGCCTTCGGCTCTAGCGCCACGGCCCATCTCGCCGACGCCTCGGGCAAGAAGCTCCTCGTTAAGGTCTTGCGCAGCAATGCCGTCTGCGAGCAGCGGGCGCGCGACGAGTACCGTCTGCTTGCCGAGCTTGGGGGCGCTGCGGGACATGCTCCGGTTGTCTACGCGCTTGGTGTCTGCGGGGGCGATGAGCCTGCTACTACGGCCACCGCGCCGTCGCGTGCCGTTGACGGAAGGCATCATTCCGCGGCTACGCCCGCCATCGCGATGGAGTACGTCGAAGGGCTTGACCTCTTTGGCCTCCGTGCGCTTGTCTCGGATGAGTGCGGGCGCGTGGCGAGCGTCGACGCGCTCGGCGTGGCACGTCACCTTGTCTTGGCGCTCCTCTGTTGTTCGGTGGAGTCGCGCTCTGACGCGTGCTATCTTTCGACGGTTTCTCATCGCGACGTGAGCGCGGGCAACGTCCGCTTTGTTCTTGATGACTCGGGTTCGATTTCGCGAGCCGTCCTTATCGACTTTGGCCAGGGCGTCGAGTCCGATGATCCGGACGTCACGGCGACGAACCCCCTCGAGCGCTCGACGACGCCCTTCGTGGGCGCCCCGGAGATGTTCGACCAGCGCCCAGAGGGTAGTCGTCTGCTCAGAAACAGCAGCTATACCGATACGTATTCGGTTGGTTGCCTCCTGTACTACCTGCGCACGGGCGAATGGGCCCTGCGCCGGCAGGTGGAAGACGCCATCGCCAGGCTTGGCCTGGGCCGAGAGGGCAGGCAGGCACTGTGCGATCTCAAGATGCGCTCGGCCATCCATCTCCCCTCTGAGTTCGTGACGACCGAGGAGGACCGCGAGCTTGACACCCTGATCGCGCGCTGCACGGAACCGGGCGTGGGCAAGCTCGGCGGCCGCTTTGACCTTGTGCGCCTCGCGGAGAGGCTCGGCATTTCCGAGGAGGAGGCGATCGAGGCCCGGCGCGCGTCGGGTGCGGCGCCCGCCGGACAGGTCGATCCCGGAGCGGTAACCGTGGCCCCAACGCCCCTCGTTGAGGGGGACGTCGCAGGCTCCACCGAGCAGCGAGAGGAAGGGCGAGACACCCGGCCGCGCGCTGTCCCCGCCGGGCGTTCGCGCGTCGAGGAGCCGGACACACCGTCGGTGGAGCGTCCGGGCTCCGGGTATCCCTCGCGCCTCCGTGAGGTTCTGGGGAAGATGCGTCGCACGGCCGCGGTGCCGCTCCCGCTGAAGGTGGCGATGCTCGTGCTCGTCGCGGTGGCGCTTGCCGTGACCGCCTACGCGAGCGCTCCGGCGTGGTTGCCCGTTGCAGGTACGCCTGCCAGCTCGAGCGCGCAGACGCTCGTGCTTTACCCTCGCTCGGAGTTTCTTGCGACCTCCCAGCTCAAAGACACCGCGGACCTTGTCCAGGCGCGTCTTTCGAGCGTGGAGGGAGCGTCCGCGGCGCTGCTCGACTCCTCTGACGGCATCTCCGTTTCCCTGGCGAGCCCCCTTGCGGATGCGGATGAGCTCGAGGGCGCCATTGCTGACGACGACGTCACGGCGGAGAAACTCGCCGCATGGCTTGAGGGCGATGCGAAGAGCCTTCTCGCAAACCCACTCGCGCGCTACCTCGTGGATGACTCGAGTGAGGACGCGGTTTTTGACGGCACCGCCCCGCGCGTGCGCGTCTATCGAAGCGAGATCGCCTCCGCCGAGGCTTGCACGGGACGCGTCGACGGCCTCGAATCCGCTGATTACTTAAATGATGATTTCGCCGCTTACGTGCGCCTGACGCTTACGGATGAGGGCGTGCACAGGCTTGAAGAGGCGTGTGGGGACTGGTTCGACCATGCCGTTTTCGCGTTCGACCTCGAGAGTAGCTCCTGGTCCACCACCTCGACGGTACGCCTAGCCAGTGGCTCCTACGCCGTCTCCTCGATGCTTGCGCCCATGGAGCCCGAGGCAAAGATGCTTGTGGCGGCGCTCGCCACCGAAGAGTACCCGGCCTCATTCAGTTGCGAGGCCGTTCCCAGCATCGACTGGGATGAGCCGGACGCGTCGAGCCAGAATCGGGTGGCGGAGGCGAACGTGGGACCCGGGGACGCATGGGTGGTTGAGGCAAGTACCGCGGACGGCCTTACCGAGGGCGAGGCCCTCGACGCTCGCACGATGCTCGTCGAACGCTGCGAGGCCATGGGAGTCCCGTACGCCCTCGGAACGGTGGAAGACGGAGGGGGCATCGCCGTGAAGCTCGCCCCAGAGGGGTTCGACGCGCTCGCGGCGGAGGCGCTCGTGCAGGGACGTTCGATCACGCTTTCATGGGGGATGGAGAAGCGCTCGCTTACCTCCGAGAAAGTCGAGGTTGTGGAACAGGACGGCCATGTGTCCCTGTGCATCTCGGGCGGCTCTGACAACGGCGCGGTCGCGCAGGCGTCTCGTGCCGCGGCGGACTCGCTGGGCGTGTGGGTGTACGCCGAGGTGGCGGGCATCCCACTCATGCGCGGCTGGGTCGACGCGAGTTCGAATGGGAAGGTCGTCCTGGACCAGACGTGTGCCACAAATGCCGAGATAGACGAGGCCGGCGCCTGGCTGCCTCGTCTAATTGCGTCCGTTTTCGAGGCGGACGGACCGAGCGCCACCGTCGTCTACAGCGGCAAGGCGGACCTCTCGTGGCCTGGCTCCACCCGCGCGACCGAGGGCCCCGTTTCTGAGGCCCGGGCCGCCGCAAAGGCGGTAAACCCCGCCACGACGGTTGGCACGGACCCCTATGACGCCAGTGGTTTGCTCATGTATCTGCAGTTTGATGACTCGCGTGGCTCAGGCGCGTCCGCTTCCCTTGTCGCGGATGCGCTCGATGCGGCGCGCGCGACGTACGAGCGCATGGATTTCGAGTCCGGTCCGTTCGCGACCCTGTCGTTCTATTTTGGCGGCATAGACACGGAGCCCGTGGGAATGATCAGGTTCCACAAGCAACGCTCTCTTTGGAACGGGGAAGAGCCCGCCGTGGAAGTCGCGTTCGTGTCGTATGGCGGAGACGACGGGCTCGAGGAGCGCCTCTCTGCGGATGCCGCGACTGATGAGTTCTACGCGAGCAAGCTCGGACGGGCGTAGCAAGCCCTGTTACGCGAGCAGGCTCGGGCGGGCGCAACAGGCCCTGTTGGCCGCGCGCTCGTGACTCCGCGAGGCCCCTCTTTTACGCCTCTAGCCCAGCTGTGCGACTTCGATCACGAAGTCGACCTCGCTTCCGATCACGGTGACGGCGTCGCCCGGCTCGAGCTGGAGCGTGGCTCCCTTTTCCTGCCGGCTTCCGCGCAGGTAGGTGTTCTGGTTGAGGACTTCGAGCTCGAGCGCGTCCTCCGTGCGTAGCACCAGCGCGAGGCGCGAGACCGCGGGGTCTGGCAGCGCGAGGTCGGCGACCGCCGCGGGCGCATCGCCTGCCGTCGTCCCACCGAGAAGGGCCTGCGTGTCGGCGTAGCTCGGCGCGCGCCCGATGCGCACGACGGTGCCAAGCTCGAACGCGTGGCTTTCGACCGACGCCGCGCGCCCGCTGCCCCGCTCCGCAACGGGAATCTTCGAAACGCGAAGGGTGACGTACTCGGCCTTCCTCGCAGGGACCTTCGGCTCGAGATGGCTGTCACCTGAGGTTTCTGGTGCGGGCAACGTGCCCAGGCCCGCCTCCACCACGACGGCGTCGAAGCCCGAGGAGGCAATCCCCGAGCGAAGTGCCACGCAACAGAGCAGGCTCGCGAAGAGTGGGGTCAGAAGCTCGTTGACCACGGCGTTCGTGGGTGCGAGCGCGTCTTTCGCGCTGCCGCGTGTGGGCGCGAGCGCGCCTGAGGCGTCGCCATGCGCGATCGACCATCGGCGACCGAGCGCGTCTGCAAAGGAGAGCAGCTCGCGGGCGGCTTGTGCCGAGCCGTCGCGCTTGCATTGGCTTGTCACGGCATCGACGATTCGCTGGGCCTCGCTCGCGAGGTCGGAGGGGGTGCCGCCTCGCCCGCACGTCTCGGAAAACCAGGATGCCAGGACGTGGCCGGAGGCGATCCACTTGGCATGCTCGCGGCCAACCAGCTCTAGGCGCTCACGGGCGTCTGTGCGGTTGCCCTGGGCGAAGCCCCAGCGCCAGGCGACGGGCGTTGCCGTGCGGTCCTTGAGCGTGGCGGAGGCGCGGACGATGTCCAGACGCGTCTCCACCGCCTGAAAGAGTACCCGCCTCGCGCGGTACTGGACGTATCGCGGCGATGAGGGGCCTTCCTCCTTCGGCGAGGACGGAATCGAGCCGCTGGGGTTGGCCAGCGGCAGCTCGGCGTCCTTCTCGCTATAGCCCACATAGCCCATGAGCTGGCCAATCTTCGCGCCCGTGCTGGCAAACGAGCGGTTCTTCTCGATGGGGGAGAAGCTCGCGATGGGGGAGGACGCCCCCGCCCGCGCCAGAAGGCGGCCCTCGGTCTCGAGGATGGCGTACTGGGTCAGAAGGTCGCCCACGTGTTCGGCGAGCAGCGTCGTCGCGTGGTCCCTGCCGTGGTCGAGGCAGAGGAGGCCGATCGCGTGCGGGTCGCGCAGCGCCTTGGCCTCGATATCCGCGTCACCCGCGGCAATGATCCATCGGATGCTGGCCTCATTCGCGCGCGTGCGCAGGTAGGAGGCAAGCTCGTCAAAGACGGCGACCCCGATTCGCGCACAGCCCTCGGCCGCCTGGCAGAAGTCCGTATGCGTGGCATAGCCGACCGCCTCGCGACCGCCGAGCGCGCACCACGCGCCAAAGGGCATCGTGGTGGCGCGGGCGAGCTCTACGCAGAGGGTCTCGTAGGCGTTTTCGGGGAGTTTCTTGAGCTTGGGCATGGATCCTCCTTTGCTGCCGCGAGTCTATCAGAGGCCGAGCGTTCCCTGCAGGTGGAGTCAGCTGAATAGCCCCTGCGCATTCGAGATGCCTTGGATAGCCTCGCCTTGAGGAGGGACGCCTGCGTCGGCGCCCCGTGATGCGTATGCCGGCGGGAGGTTGTCCATGGTTGGGGCGCTGCTGGGAAGGTTTCTGAGAGTTCTGCTGAGAACGTTCGTGTGGGTCGCCTGCGTGGCAGTTCCCAACATCGCGCGCAAGCTGGCGCGCGTGGCCTTGCTGCTCGCCCGAGGACTGGCGCGCGCAGCCCGGGCGCTGGCTCGGGATCTTGCGCATCCTACCTGGGAGTTCGCCCGCGAGCTGGCGTGCCTCGTCCACGGGCTGCCGCGAATGGCGACGTGTGCCGCCCAGGCGCTCGCTCGCGCGGCAACGCGCCTCGACTTGCGCCTGCGCCGTCGCGACGTCTCCCTGCCCCGCCCCGGGGCGGCCGCCCGGCCCGATGCCTCCGCCCCTCCGCTCGAGCAGATCTACCCGTCGCCGGGGGCTAGCGCGGAGACGCGCCTCGTGCGCATGGGGGAGCGTGTCGGCAAGCTGGCGCTCACGCCCGCCGCCGAGGAACGCTTGCTCGTGGAGCATCGAGTGCTTGGCCTCCTCGCTCCCGCCGGGTTCTTCCCGCGGGAGTATGGCCTGGAGCGCGTGCGCGATGGGCACGCGTCGGGAGGCGAGGCCCTGTGCCTTCGCGAGGAGTACGTCGAGGGCGAGAGCCTCGCCTGCTATCTCGGGCGGGTCGAAGCAGGCGAGTGCCGTCTCGAGAGCCTCGACGCCATCGCCCTTCTCGCGCAGCTGCTCTTTGCCCTCTCGCTCGTCCATGGCGCGGGGTGGATCCACCGAGACCTCCACCCCCGTAACGTCATCTTCGCGCCGGATGGCCGCGTGCGCGTTGTCGACTTCGGGTGCGCGGCGCTGGCTGAGGAGTGCGAACGGGGCCTTCATCGCGAGAGGATCATCAGCCTCGGGTTCGAGCCGCCGGAGTCCGCGAGCTACGGGCCGTGGTCGCCTGCCTCAGACGTGTATTCGGCCTGCGCCATCGGAGCGCGTCTGCTCTATGGGGAGGCCGGTGTTCCCGCGTCTGACGACTCGCCGCTCGGCTGCTTCCTGCGCCGCGGCACATCCATTCAGCCGTCTTGCCGCTACCCCGATGCCGGCGCCGCCTACCGTGCCTTGGCCGCAGCGGTGCCCGGTCTGGGCGTCGCCGCGTAGCCTCGTCGCTATTCAGCTGATAAGCGCGAGCGGCGAGGCGCGCTTCCGCCGATTCTGTAGCCAAGGAAAAACGGCCGCGGCAAACGTACCCGATCGCGGCCCAAGGAAAGGAAGCGCCATGACCACCAACGATGCCGCCAAGACCCAGGTCCTCAACCGCCCCGCCGACCAGACGCCGATGCCCGATTTCCCCGGCTTTTCGGCGGGCTCCTCCGCCCAGACCCAGGTGCTTGAGCCCACGAGGCTCGGTCGCGTCGCCACGAGCGGCCTCACCCGTCGCTTCGCGAGCGTCGAACCCACCAACATCATCATCGCGGCGGACTGCAGCAGCTCGGTGCACGGCTCCATGGACTCCATCAACGCAGGTCTTGCGGGCATCAAGAACTCCATCTGCAAGGACCCCGTGTCCGGACAGACCGCTCATGTCTCGGTTATCTCGTTTAGCAGCGAAGTCAAGGTCTGGCGCCTGCGTGACCAGGACTCTTCCCAGGGCCTCGACGAGGTCGATGCCGCCTTCGTCCCCGCTGCCGAGATGCCCGAGGTCGTTCTTCGCGCCAAGGGGGCCACGCACCTCAATGACGCCATCCTCAAGGCCGTTGAGCTCGAGCGCGAGCAGGTTCACCGCCAGGTTCGCCTTCATGGGCAGAACCCCCGCCGTTCCCTGCTGATCATCCTCTCCGACGGCGCCGACTACCCGGGCAAGAACATCGACGCCGCGGCAGCGGCCCTCTCCACGGCCGTCGCCAAGGGCAAGATCAAGGTGATGTTCCTGGGATTTGGCGACTACAAGCCCGAGATCGCCGAGCGTCTTGCGGGTAGCGACGGCTGGTTTGCCGCCGATGACGGCGCCTCGATCGACGACTTCCTCGAGCTCGCCGGCAAGTACGCCCGCGTCCTCTCCTCGGAGGAGCCGGGCAAGGTCCCCGCGGTTGGCACCAAGGTCGGAACTCCCGAAAGCCCCATCAAGTTCTGTTCGCCCGCGGGCATGACCCTGCGCGAGTACCTCGCCTCCTAGGCGCCTCGCCGGCGGCCCGAGATTGGTCGTCGGCGTGTCGAGACCATCGATTGAGAGAAGGGCATATCCATGAGCTTGATGTGCTATCAGGCCTCCGTTCCCGGGACCTCCCACCTCGCCCTCGGCATCCCCAACCAGGACTCGTTCGCCGTTCGCATTGTGCGCTCGGGCTGGTCGAGCACGTGTGTGGCTCCCGGCGGCACCCGCGTCCGTCGCGTTCGCGGTGACGAGTTCGTTGTGGCGGCGGTGGCGGACGGGCTCGGCTCGGCGGAGCTTTCGGACCTCGGGTCCGCTGCCGCGGCGACGGCGGCGGTGGAGGCGCTCTCGCTGTCCGCGGCCACGTATCCCGGCCTTGCCGGGATTGACGACCTTAAGCTCGAGGGGGTCGTGCATCGTGCCCTTACCGCCGTGAATCGCAAGGCGGCCGAGGTCGGGGCCGATTCCGCCGCGCTGGCGACGACCCTCGCCCTGTGCGTCTGGGATGGCTATAGCGTGGCCTGGGCCTGCGCCGGGGACTCCGGCATCGTGGGTCTCTTCGCGGATGGCTACCACCCCCTCTGCCGCATGGACCGAGCCGGGCATCGCAACACGGTCTTCTCCCTGAGCGCGGACGACCACTGGCGGTTTGGGATGGCCGAGGGGGTTGAGGGCCTCGTCCTCGCCACGGACGGCATGCTCGAGCAGTTCGTGCCGGGCTTCGTCGTGTCGGCGCCCGAGGCGGATGGGGACCTGGCTAACGTCGAGGTCAATGACCCGTTGCTTGACCTGCTGCTGCGCCTCGATCCGGCCGACGCCGCTCGCCCCGAGGACCTGAGTGCCGCCGCCGAGAAGTTCCTCGGGGACCTTGACCCGATCGACGTCTATGACGACAAGACCGTGGTCGTCCTCTACAAGGAGCCCGACGTCGGGGAGGCCGACGGGGCTCTTGACCTCGATCAATCCACCGCCGAGGAGGACACTGAGGGCGGGGCTTCCATCGACGAGCAGCCGGGCACCGCACTTGCCGCTGACCCTGACGGCGATCCCGGCGACGAGCCTGGCGACGAGGTTGTCGATGAGACGGAGGTTGCGCCTCTGGGCGATCCTGATGCCTCGCGTTCGAGCGAGCCCGCTCCCAAGTCCGCGGGCGAGCCCGTGTCCCTGCTTGCGGACGGGCCCTTCTCGGCGCCTGCGGCGGGTTGTGTCGCCGGTCCCCAGCCCAGCGCTCGCTCCGCAATCTCCGTCGCTATTGACCGTGCCGTGCCGACTGTTGAACAGGGCGGTGGCGACCGTCGCGTCGATCTTCGTGGTGAGCTCGGAAGTGCCGTCGCGCGCGTTCCCGGTCCCGCCTCGAAGGTGAGGTACCAGTCCTACCGTCACCTCGGCTAGCAGGTATTTATTTGATTCGAGTCGGAGTGGCGAGCAAACACTCGCCCCGTCCGGAGAAAGGTTTGGCCATGGTTGTCTACACGAACTCCGGCCGTCCCGTGGCCCTTGTCGACGCGGGCTCTAGCGGCTCCGAAGGGGTCGTCTATGACGTCGTTGGTGACCCGCAGTTGGTCGCAAAGATATACCACGCCGATGACCCCGACATCTCCAACCACCAGATAAAGGTCGAGGCAATGGCAAGGTGCTATCCCGCGCTTTGTGACAAATCGCCGGATGTGATGGCGACGCTCGCCTGGCCTTCCGAGGCCCTCTATGCAGACGCGACGGCCTGCGACTTCGTCGGCTTCATGATGAGGCGCTTCCAGGGTGACCCGCTTCCTGTGGCCTGCGAGTATCCGCGCGCCGATGCCGCCGCCATGCGCCGTTCGCTGGGCGCCCTCAAGGAGCTGTGCCTCGTTGTGGACTACCTGCACCATATTGGCATCTGCGTGGGTGATTGGAATCCCTACAACTTCGTCGTGAGCAATGAGGGACACATCGGCCTTCTCGACGTGGACGGCTTCCACCTGGTGTATGACCGTCGCATGGTCTATCCGTGCGGCGTCTGCGCCGAGGGCTACGTTGCCCCGGAGCTCGTTCGCGCCCAGCGTGCCTGTGGCCTCGGGTATCGCGATATGGCCATGGAGGACAAGCAGACCTTCACGCCCCAGACCGATAACTTCGGTCTCGCCGTGGCGATCTTCCGCGCGCTCGACAACTGGGTCCATCCCTTCTCGGGATCGGTCGTCATGGGTCCCGAGGACTCCTACGAGCGCCCAAGGCCCGTGGACGAGCTGGTGGCGGATGGCGCGTCGCCGTTTGTCGGCACTGCGCCCGACCTCGACCTCAAGCCCTGGGCCCTGCCCCTCGAGTTCCTCCCTCCGCTCTTTCAGGAGGCCTTCCGCTGGAGCCTGTTCGATGACGATCCGGACCGTCGCCTCGAGCCGGGCCAGTGGGGTCGCCTTTTGGGAGACTACCTCGACAATCTTATCGACTGCCCTCACGGTCACGCATACCACCAGGGCTTTAGCACCTGCCCGTATTGCTATGTGGAGGCGGAGATGTCCAAGGATGTCCTTGCGCCGAAGGTGGCGTGAGGATGCTCGCCCAACTGCATCGCTCGACTCTGGGGCCCATCTCGCGCGCCTACTATGACGAGATTCTCAATGCGCTTGCCACCTTCTCGGACGAAGCGAAGCTTCCGGGCGGTCTCGATCACACCGCGGCGTTTGAGGTGTTTCGTCTCGTGTTGCACGATAATCCGCGCATCATCTGGTCGAGCTCGTCGGCAACGACGACCGAGAGCGGGTCGCGTGGGGTTACGAGAATGTCCTTCTCCTACCTGCGCGGCGAGGCCGAGGCACGTGCGGAGCTCGACGCGATAGCCCTCAGCGCGGACTCAATCCTTGAACTGGCGGCTGACACGCCCTCGGGCCTGGCGCGCGTCGTTGCCATTCACGATGGGTTGCTCAGCCTTGGCGCCGGCGTCGAGGGCGGCGCGGACTTGCGAAACGCGCTTGGCGCGCTTGGTCGCGAGCATGCCGGCGCCGTCTGCACGGGTTATGCCCGCGCGTTCAAGCTGCTGTGCGATGCGGCGAATGTCCCATGTGCCGTCGTGAGCGGATGGTCGTCCGATGGCGATCTTCCCCCAAAGCCGGGTCGCGATGGCGACACCAACCACGCCTGGAACCTCGTTGACGTGTCGGGCGAGAAGGGCGCGCCGCCACGATGGGTCCATGTCGATGCCTATTGGGACGCGGGGCATGACGACTGGTCGTTCCATCACGCGTATCTCGGCCTTTCGGATGACGAGGTCTCGAAAAACCATCTCTGTGCGGGGGTTGGATTCTGCCCAACGTGCGGTGTCTCCGCGGGTTACTACGACGCTTCGGGTCTCGAAGCGCGGAGCGTGGGGGAAGCGGAGGAGATGCTGCGTTACGCGCGCGGCGACGCCGCTGTCGAGATGCACCTGTCTCTTGGCGACGAGGACGAGTTCAGGCGGGTCGCGCACGAGGTGACCGCGCTGGCCACGAGGGTGTGGCGCAGCGACGTCTCGAGCCGGTTGATGCCCGAGCGACGAGTGCTTCTCTGCCGCAAGAGAGGGGCTGTCGGGAATCCCGCCAGCCCCAGGGGCCTTGCGCGTTTGGGAGGCAAACGGACGCTCCTGGCCATGCCCAGCTGGCTTCGGTGAGCCCTGGTGCGGGAGGGGTCCCTGACGCGGGAGAGACCCCTGACGGGGGAGAGGATCCCCTGCTACAGGAGCGAATCGTTGCGGCTCAGGAAAACCTTCTTCATGCAGGAGACGATGGCCGCGTAGCCGAGCACCATCGCGGCGAGGACGCCCCAGAACACCGGCGGCAGACTGCAGAAGTCAAGCGCCGCGCCCAGCGCGCTCGCCGGCAGGAGCGTCGCGACGGCGATGCCCATCGATCCGAGCATCACGAGCGGCAGAGACGCGCAACTGCCGATGAACGGGGCCTTCTCGGTACGGATCAGGTGCACCACGAGCGTCTGCGTCCACATGCTCTCGACGAACCAGCCAGCCTGGAAGGTGCCGACGAACAGCGCCTGACCCGCGGCGTCGAGCGTGCCCCAGGCGCCGCCGGCGACGGCGGGGCACACGAAGAAGAACAGCGCCGCGAAGGTGAGGATGTCGAAGATCGAGCTCAGGGGGCCAAAGGCGACCATGAAGCGGCGCACGGAGGCCGTGTCCCAGCGGCGCGGGGTGCGGATGGCGTCCTCGTCGACGTTGTCCCAAGGGATGGCCGTGCAGGTGAGGTCATAGATCAGGTTGAGCAGGAGGAGCTGGACGGCCGCCATGGGGAGGAACGGTAGCAGCGCCGCCGCCACAAGGACGCTCGCGATGTTGCCGAAGTTCGAGCTGACCGTCATCTTCACGTACTTGATCATGTTCGCGTAGGTGCGACGGCCGCACTCGATGCCGCGCTCGAGGACCATGAGGTCCTTCTCAAGCAGGATGATGTCGGCGGCCTCGCGGGCCACGTCAACGGCGGAGTCGACCGAGATGCCGCAGTCGCTCTCGCGCATGGCGGCGGCGTCGTTCACGCCGTCACCCATGTACGCGACGGCATGGCCGAGGCCGCGGAGTGTGGCGACGACGCGCGCCTTCTGGGAGGGGGAGAGCTTGGCGAAGATACTCGTCTCCTGAACGGCAGCCGCCAGCTCCTCGTCGCCCATGGCCTCGACGTCGGTGCCGGTGAGGACGTTGTCGGCGGGGATGCCGATGGCTCGGCAGACGTGCGCCGCGACGCGGGCGGAGTCTCCCGTGAGGACCTTCGTCTCCACGCCGTGCTCCAGGAGGGCCTTGATGGCGGCGGCGGAGCTCTCCTTGGGCGGATCGAGAAAGGCGAGGTAGCCGATGAGGACCATATCCCGCTCGTCATCGACCGTGAGGATGCCGGTGCCGGCGGGGTTGTCCTTGCGGGCGACGCCGAGGACGCGCATGCCCTCGTCGGCGAGATCCGCGCCACGAGAGATGACCTTCTCCGCGAGCTCGTCGGTCAGGGGGAGGACCTGCCCGTCGACCTCGACGCGCGAGCAGATGCCGAGAATCTCCTCGAGGGCGCCCTTGGTCACCATGCGCGTGCGGCCCCTGGCATCGCCCACGACAACGGAGAGGCGGCGGCGCTCGAAGTCGAACGGGAGCTCGTCGATGCCGTGGTAGTACTCGGCCAGCTCCTCTGCCGTGACGGGGGTTCCCTCCGTCACGGCATCGACCTCGTCGGTGCCCTCCGCGAGGGCACGCTCGATGATCGCGTTGTCGACGAGGTTCTTCACGCCGGTCGAGAAGTAGCTGTTGAGGAAGGCATAGCGCAGGACGCGGGCGTCCTCGCGGCCGTTGACGTCGAGGTGGCGCTCGAGGACGATGCGGTCCTCGGTGAGGGTTCCGGTCTTGTCGGTGCAGAGGACGTCGACGGCGCCGAGGTCCTGGATCGAGTCGAGGCGCTTGACGATGACGCGGGAGTGGCTGAGGTCGACGGCGCCCTTGCCGAGGCAGGTGGTCACGAGCATGGGCAGCATCTCGGGCGTGAGGCCGACGGCGACGGAGAGCGAGAAGAGCAGGGCGTCGACCCAGTCGCCCTTGGTGAGGCCGGAGATGACGAAGACCACCGGCAGCATGACGAACATGAGGCGCATGAGCAGGCGGCTCGTCGATTTGATGCCCGTATCGAACGAGGTCTCGCGCTTGCGGCCGACGAGCGTGCCCGTGGCCTCGCCAAACATCGTGCGGGCGCCCGTGGCGACGACGACGCCGCGCGCGTTGCCGGAGATGACGGTGGAGCCCATGAAGGCGAGGTCGGGGAGGTCGGTGATGGCCGTCGTGGTGGCGTCGAGGCCCTCGAGGCCCGCACCATCGAGGCTCGCGCGCTTCTCGATGGGCTCGGACTCGCCGGTGAGCGATGCCTGGCTCACGAAGAGGTCACGGGCGGCAAAGATGCGCAGATCGGCGGGGACGATGTCGCCCGATGAGAGGTGGATGACGTCGCCGACGACAATCTCGTCAATCGGGGTCTCGTTGCCGCCGTCGCCGTCGCGCTCGACCTCGGCGGTGGACTCGACCATCTCGGCGAGGGACTCTGCGGCGACGGTGCTCTTCTCATCCTGGACAAAGCGCAGTACGCCGGAGACGAGCACCATGGCGCCGATGATGAGCGGGGTGGAGAGGTCGCGCTCGGCGCCGGTGGCGAAGACCCAGTCCGTCAGGACCGAGACGATGGCGATGAAGATGAGGATGTAGGTGAAGGGGTCCGCGAAGGACGCAAGGAATCGGACCGGCAGCGGACGCTTGGCCGCCTGGGCGACGGAGTTCGCGCCGTAGAACTCGCGGGCGGTGTCGACCTGGTCAGACGCGAGGCCTTCTTCTGAGCTGTTTATCTCGCAGAATAGCTCTGAAGAAGGAGCCGCGGCGGCGTGTCGCAGCCACTCCTGCTGTGCCTTGGCCTGGGACTCCCTCTTGGCGGAGGGCTTCTGCTTCTGGACGTCCGCGTGCATGCGAACGAAGAGGTCGCGCAGCATCATGGCGCACCTCGCAATCCCGGGATACTAAAAAGGGCCCGGCGCTTTGCCGGGGACCCCGGAGGCACAACGTGTGCGTGCGCGATTATCTGGCTATCTAGCGTTTGGCCGTTCAGCTGTGCGACTGTCTTGCCGACAAGCTGTCTAGCTGCCGCTATGCGCGACGGGCGGCCGCCATCCCGAGGGCGGGCGCCTCCTCCATGGACTTGAGGGTCTTGGGTTCGTGACTGTTGTTGCGACTATGACTGGAACCGTCGGACATGACGCACCTCCTTGGTGCCGGGGGCAGTGCCCATCGTTGCTGTGTCGGGCAAATGATAACAAATAGGGGGGGTTGGGTTATGTAAGGTTGCCGTAAGTCTGTCATTCCTAATTGTTACCAACCAGGGCGCGTTTATGCGTTGGCATGGGTGATAGGATGGGGCGGCTAGATAAATGGCAAGGATTGGGGCCTTATGAACGTTACCGACAACATTGCATACGTTGGCGTAAACGACCACGACATCGACCTGTTCGAGGGTCAGTACGATGTGCGCGCCAATGGCATGTCCTATAACTCCTACGTCGTCTTTGGTGACGAGAAGATTGCTGTTACGGATACCGTCGACGCCCACTTCACTGACGAGTGGCTGGCGAACCTCGACTCCGCGCTTGCGGGTCGCACGCCTGATTACCTCGTCGTTCATCACATGGAGCCCGACCACTCTGCGAGCATCGCCGCCTTCATGGAGCGCTACCCCGAGGCGACCGTCGTTGCCTCGGCGCCGGCGTTCAAGATGATGGTTGCCTACTTCGGCACTGACTATCCGGAGCGCAAGCTCGTGGTCAAGGAGGGCGCCACGCTCGAGCTGGGTGGGCGCAGCCTCACCTTCGTCGGTGCGCCCAACGTGCACTGGCCCGAGGTGCTCTTCTCCTATGTGCCCGAGGACAAGGTGCTCTTCTCCGCTGACGGCTTCGGCAAGTTCGGTGCACTCGACTCCGAGGACCCGGAGGGCTGGGCGTGCGAGGCGAGGCGCTACTACTTCGGTATCGTGGGCAAGTTTGGCAAGAACGTCCAGGCTGTGCTCAAGAAGGCTGCGAAGCTCGACATCGCGCACATTTGCCCGCTTCATGGCCCCGTGCTTTCTGAGAACCTTGGCTACTACCTCGATCTTTACAACACGTGGTCAAGCTATGAGCCGGAGGATAAGGGCGTGACCATCGCCTACTCCTCCGTCTATGGCAATACGAGGCAGGCGGCGCTTGAGCTCGCGGACGCGCTCAAGGCCCGTGGCCAGGAGGTTTCGGTCTTCGATCTCGCCCGTGACGACATGTCCGAGGCTGTAGAGGACGCCTTCCGCTATGATCGCCTCGTGCTGGCGAGCATCACCTACGCGGGCAGCATCTTCCCGCACATGAGCACGTTCCTTCACACGCTCGCCGAGCACGCCTACCAGAACCGTCGCGTCGCCCTCGTCGAGGCCGGTTCCTGGGCGCCGATGGCCGCCAAGGTCATGCGCTCCCAGCTCGAGGCGATGAAGGATATCGATATCTGCGAGAACGTCGTTACTGTCAAGGGCGCCGTCAACGATGAGACGCGTGCCCAGATCGAGGCGCTTGCCGAGGAGCTCGCGCGATAGGAGAGCAAGTGGAAGAGATGACCAAGACGGCGGGGGCTTCCGCGCTGTCGCCTGCACGTCGCCGTATCTGCGTGGCCCTGCTCGTCGTCCTCGGCTTCTCTTTGGGTTGCTCTGAGTTCGCCGTCATAGGCGTCGAGCAGGAGATTGCCGACGCCTATGACGTGACGCTTGCGGAGGCGGGCCAGCTCATCAGCTTTTTTGCGATGACGTATGCGTTCCTGACCCCGCTGCTCACTCTTGCGACGGGCCGCTTCAAGCGCTTTCATCTCGTCGTTGCCTACTCGGCGGTGTTCTGCGTCGCCAACCTCGTTCAGTCGCTTGCTCCGACGTTTGACATTCTCCTCGCGAGTCGCGTGCTTATCGGTGCTGTCTCTGGAACGTTTTTGGGCGTGGGTATTACGTTCATCCCCGAGCTCGTCGACCCGAAGCGGACGTCCGCGATGATCAGCGTGGTTTACGCCGCGTTCTCCGTGGCGATGGTCGTCGCAACCTCCGTCGGCAAGGCCCTGGCCGCTCTCTCCGACTGGCGCATCATCATGTGGGCCGCGCTTGCGCTCGCCCTCGTGACGTGTGTCACTCTCGTCGCATTGCTTCCGCGCGAGGGTGCCACGGACGAGCCCGCGACTGCTGGCGAGCAGGTGCGCCTCCTCTTCGAGCCGCAGGTCATGACGGGTATCGCCATCTTTGTCTTTGGCGTGGGCTCGATTTACGTGTTCTATGGGTATGTCACGCCTTATCTCGAGACGGTCCTCGGGATGTCTCCGCTTGCCGCGAGCGCCACGCTGATGGCGTATGGCGCGGGTACGTTTGCGTCGAACCTGCTCTCCGGCTGGGTTGACTCTCGCTTCGGAATTCGAGCGCTGTGCGTGACCTTCCCCATGCTTTCCGTCGTGCTGCTCACGCTCTGGCTCGCGGGTTCCTCGCAGCCGCTGGGCCTCGCGTGTGTCATGGCGATATCGCTGCTCATGTACATTGCGTCCGTGCCCTGCATCTCGATGTTCATGAATACGGCAATACGCAAGCACCCCAAGGCGCTCACGCTCGCGAGCTCTCTCGAGGCGACGGCGTTCAATATCGGCATCGCATTTGGCACGGCGGTCGGCGGAGTCATTGTGAGCGACCTCGGGCTTGCGAACGTTGGCGCCGTGGGTGCCGTGTTCGCGCTGGTGGCGCTTGGGCTCGTGCTGCTCACCATTCCGCTCGAGCGTCGTTCGAGGGCGGAAGCCTAGCATGGGGGAGCGTTCGACAGACGCCCGTCGTCGCGCGCCGGGTGTGGGCGGACCCGGCGCCGAGGGCCGCTGGTCCTCGTGGCTGCCGCGCCCCGTTCGCCTCTCGGATGGGTGGGGCTTCGTGCGGCAGGTCCGCGACCACGATGGCGAGCCCGTGCGGGTGCTGCAGACAGGAGGCGTCTACCAAAGCGCTACCTACCTCGACGAGCGCCGCATGGAGCCCGTATTCTCCTACTACCGCGCCTTTGACCACGCCTTCACGCTGCGCCCCGACACGCGTCGCGTCCTCATGATCGGCGGCGGTGGCTACGCGTGGCCCAAGCACGTGCTCGCGACGCGCGATGATGTTTCGCTCGACGTGGTTGAGATCGACGCGTCCGTGACCGAGGTCGCACGCCGCTGGTTCTTCCTCGACGAAGCGATGTCCGCCCATCCGGGTCGCTGCCGCCTCATCACGGGAGACGGGCGAGCCTTCCTCGAGGACGGTGCCGCCTCTGGGCGTGAGCCGTATGACGCGATTGTCCTCGACGCATTCGACGGGTCCGAGCCCGTGCGCGTACTCGCGACCGTCGAAGCCGCGCGGGCGGTGTACGCCAACCTTGTGTCGGATGGCTTGGCGCTCGCAAACGTCGTCTCCGCGGAGGCGGGGACGGACATCGAGTTTCTCCGAGACATCGCCGCATCGTTTGCCGAGGTATTCGCCCATGTGCACGTGATACCCTGCGAGGACGACCCCTTTGCGGTGGAGGACAACTATCTGCTCGTTGCGACTGATGCCAACTGGCCAGCCCCGGATGCGATTCCCTTCGACGAGGAGTTCCTCGGCGAGCCGATGTATGACTAGCGGGACTCGTCCCGTCTGATGTCGGGCTTGCGCCTGGATGTTTCGAATCCTAGCTGAACCAAGGGAAATCGACGCCGGGGACCCCGCCGCCCGACGGAAGCTCCGCACTCGTGGCGTAGGGCTCCCATTCGTTGACGCGGCTCCTCATGCCTTGGACGTCGAGGACGCCCTCCGCGAAGCCCTTTCGCACGAGCTCGGGTGGGAGCAGGCTGTCGTACTTCTCGAAAACCGGGACCTCCGTCGGGCCGAGGAGGTCGAGGGGGTCGAAGGGCTTGTTCGCCTCGTCGATGAGGGTTCGGAAGAACTCGCCGGGGCCCGCGCTCATGCGGAACTGCAGGTAGTAGGGGCGAGTCGGGTCAAGGCCCTTGATGCCGAGCTGTTTTGCGCACTTGTGCTTGATGAGGCGCTCGAGGGCGAGGAACGCGTAGCTTCCAAGCCAGGGGAAGAGTGCCCACGTGTCCTCCCCCAGGTTGATGAGGGGCGAGCGATCTATGTCCGCGCCGGCGGCTGCGCGGCGCGCGACGGCGAGACGTACCGTTGCGTTGCGCATGAGGAACGGATAGTTGCAGCGTTCCTCAAGGACGCGACGCATGCGCTCGAGCACGTGCGTGTGGATGTCGCCGGCGCACTCGCCAAAATAGGCGGGCACGCGGCCCTTGATCTTTGTGACGTAGACAACGAGACGCTTGTGATCGACCTCGTCGACCATCCAGGTGGCGCCGGCGATGGCGACCTTGCCGCCCGGGGGCGGCGGCGCGACGAGCGTGCCAAGATCTGCTGAGTCGCTGCGGACGGTGTACTCGATGTTCTCCTGAAAGACGCCGTAGAACTTGTGCGAGTTGACGATGCGTTCTCCGGCGAGGCCAACGATGAGCGCTCCCGCCTCCGTGAGCTCGAGGTAGTCCGTCCCGAGGAGATGACGGAGCAGGACCTTGAAGTCATCCGGACTCACGCGCCTGAACACGGTGAGGTTGAGCACCCTGCCCGCAAGTTCGCTCGCGGAGAGCTCGCCCTCGCTGGCGAGCGTGGCGAGCGTCTGGTGAAGCAGGAGGCTGTAGGGGAGGCGGTCGAGGCGAGGCGGCTCGACCCAGCGCTCCTCGAGGTAGAGCTGGACGAGGGCGATGCCCTGGAGGAGTTTCCATGGGATGGTCTCCGGGAGGAGAGCCCTGACGTCAGGGTGATCCTCGCGCATGACGAACCACATCTCGGGCGGGCGCTCCCGGCGGCCGGTGCGGCCCATGCGCTGGAGGAACGCGCTCACCGTGAAGGGGGCGTCGATCTGGAAGGCGCGCTCGAGACGCCCGATATCAATCCCCAGTTCAAGGGTTGCCGTGGTGACCGTGGTCATGCACTGCGTCTCGTCGCGCATGAGATCCTCCGCGGACTCGCGAATCGAGCTCGAGAGGTTGCCGTGGTGGATCAGGAAGCGATCCGGCTCGTGCACGAGCTCGCAGTAACGACGGAGCTCCGTGCAATAGGCTTCCGCGTCCTCACGGGAGTTGGCGAAGAGCAGGCATTTCTTGTTGCGTGAGTGCTCGAAGACGTAGCCGAGCCCGGGGTCGGCTTCCTTGGGGGCGGTGTCTGTGGCGATGTCGAGCGTGGGACAGATGAAGAAGTCGTCGTCGATCTCATCGGGCTCGATGGGGGATGGGGCGGCGAGGGAGGCTTCGTTGCCTCTCGAGGCGGCGGTGAGGCTGGATATGGGAGTGCCGTTTTCGTTCGTGGCCTCGACGCCGCCCTCGTTTTTGGAGTCAGCGCAGGCGTTGCTTGCGGGCCCGGCGCTGCTGCTTGCGGAGCCGGCGTTGCTTGCGGGTCTGGCGCTGTTGCTTGCGGGTCCGGCGTTGCTTGCGGGTCTGGCGCTGTTGCTCGCGGGTCTGGCGCTGTTGCTCGCGGGCGCGTCGCTGCTGCTTGACGC
>USBN01000024.1 GCA_900552935.1 uncultured Coriobacteriaceae bacterium
ACACCGGGACACCGGGACACCGGGACACCGGGACACCGGGACACCGGGACACCGGGACACCGGCACGCCGTATCGTCGCCTGTCGAGGGCGACGTGGGAAAGGACAGTCACATGGAGCGCATCGCGAGCTTCTCCGTCAACCACCTTCTGCTCGAGCCGGGCATCTATGTGAGCCGCATTGACCGTGATCCTGCGAGCGGCATGGCGGTCACCACGTTCGACCTGCGCCTCACCGCCCCCAATGACGAGCCCGTCATGAACACGGCGGAGTGCCACACCATCGAGCACCTGGGCGCGACCTTCCTGCGCAACCATGCCGAGTGGGCCCCGCGTGTCGTCTACTTTGGTCCGATGGGCTGCCGCACGGGCTTCTACCTCGTGGTCTTTGGCGAGGTCTCCTCCGAGGAGATTCTGCCGCTCGTCCGCGAGATGTTCGAGTTCGTCCGCGACTTCGAGGGCGAGATTCCGGGTGCCAGGCCCGAGGAGTGCGGCAACTACCTCGACCAGAACCTCGGTATGGCCAAGTGGCTCGCCGCGCGCTACCTCGAGCGCGACCTCGACGGTATTGGCGAGGCACACCTCAACTATCCCACGTGCGAGTAGGCTGGACCCAAGCTAGCGTGTCCGACTATCAGCATATAGATCACGGCTTCGAGCCTGTTTATGACGAAAGCTCCCGAGTCCTTGTGCTCGGGAGCTTTCCTAGCGTGCTGTCGCGCGCGAATGACTTCTACTATGGCAATCCGCAGAACCGCTTCTGGCGCGTCATGGCCGCCTGCCTGGGTGAGCCCACGCCCGCGTCCATAGCCGAGAAGCGCGGGATGCTGCTTGCGCATGGCGTCGCCCTCTGGGACGTCATCGCCAGCTGCGACATTCGTGGCTCGAGCGACGCGAGCATCAAGAACGTCGTGCCCGTCGACGTCGCGCGCGTCACGTCCGCGGCGCCCATCGAGGCCATCCTATGCAACGGCGCGACATCGGGGCGGCTTTACCATCGGTACCTCGAGGCCATAGCCGGCCGCGCCGCCGTCGTGATGCCCTCGACCAGCCCGGCAAACGCCGCATGGTCGCTCGATCGTCTCACAGGGCGTTGGGCCGAGGAGCTAGCGGCGCTTGGCGTTCGCTAGCGGCCCTCCTCCGGCTCGACAATACGCGCCTCGAACACGTTGATCGTGTCGACGTCAGGGCAGCAGAAGCGCGCGCATCCCGGTTCGTTGCCGGGGACGGAACCGCCGTAGCGCAGAATGTCTACGTAGGGAAACGCGACGTGGGCGGCCATGGGGCAGAGCTTGCCGCGCTCGGTGTCGAAGTCCCAGGTGTCGCCGGGCTTATGCCCGTGGTGGCAGGGGTGGGCGCCGATGCGCTCCGTTAGCGTTATCTGGATGCGGGGTCTGCGAGCCATGGGCTCCTCCTCGGGATCGTTGGCATGCGAGTGCTCCTAGGCCTGGCCGACCTCGGCAATGCGGTCGAGGTAAAGCTCGATGGGGATGCCCCTGAACTTGTCTTCGTTGTGCTCGCACCTGACGAGAAGGTTGCGGACGACGTCCATCGCTCGCTGGGTCGACTCGACAAGCCCCGCGCCGCCAAGCATGTCGGCGATGAGGACGGCGGAGAAGATGTCGCCCGTGCCGGGGAAGCGTACGGGAACCTCGTCATAGGGGAGAACCACGAGCTCGCTGCCTGCGTCCTCGCTCACGAGCGTGGTTTGCTCGCCATCCACGGCGCAGCTCGTGACAATGACCCTGGCGGCGCCCAGCCCGTGCATTCCGGCAACGAGCTCCTCGGCCTCCGCGTGTGTCAGGCACCTTGCCCCCGGAACAGTTCTCTCGCGGAAGAGGCCTGTCAGGAAGGCCGCCTCGGTGAAGTTGGGCATGACGACGTCCGCGCTGCCGCACATCTCGCGCATGAAGCCAACGGTCGCCTCGGTCACGCCGTTATAGAGCGCACCCTCGTCGCCCATGATCGGGTCGACGAAGACGGTGGCTCCCGTCTCGTGTCGCGCGCGGCAGAAGTCTGCGACGAGCTTCGTCTGCTCCTCGCTCACCAAAAAGCCCGTCGCCACGGCGTCGAATTCAAAGCCGAGCTTCTCCCAAGCGTCCATGGCCCCGCGCATGTAGCCCGTGGTCTCGAGAATGTCGAAGGTGCCGTAGTCGAGCGTGTTGGAGACGAGCGCCGTGGGCAGGTTGAACACCTGATGGTGCGCGGAGGACAGGATGGGGATCATGGCGGCGAGGGCGACCTTGCCGTAGCCGGCCATATCGTTGACAAGCAGGATGCGCTTGGAATTGGCGTTGTCTGCCATGGGAGCTCCTTGGGTCTTGGGCTGTCATGCTTCGTCGTGGGGCGTTTGCGCGGAGTGGGTGATTACTCCTCGATGAGGTCGATCTGACACATACGCATGGTGGCGAGGGCCGCCTCGTGGGTCTCCGGCGTGACGCCAGCGCAGAGTTTCGGGTTGACACGGACGGGAACCTCGGGCATGAACGCCTTGATAAGCAGGGCGTTGCTCACGACGCAGATGTCCGTGCAGAGGCCGCAGAGCTCGATCGAGGCCACTTTGCCGCCGTGGGCATTCTTGTCGAGGAGCCAGGAGGCGAGCGCGGTGGAGCCAAAGGTGCGCTTCTCGAAGACCTCCGCGTTGCGGGCGCGGCGGATGAGGTCACAGGCAGGGGCGAGCTTCCAGCCTGGCGTCCCCTTGATGCAGTGGGGGACGGGGAGGTGCTTGCCCTCCTGTGTTTCGAGGTAGTCGTCGCGGTGGGTGTCATAGGTGAAGACGACGGTTCCTTCGAACGTGCGGGCGTGCTCTGCGACGTCATTCACGATCGCCGCCGCCTCGGGCGTGCCGAGAGAGCCATCCACGAAGTCATTTTGCATGTCGATGACGAGCAAGTAGTCGCGAGCCATTGCATCTCCTATCGGTGATGGTGTGGGGCACATGCAAATGTGCACTTTCGGCTGTGCATTTAAACAAGGATAACGCAGGCGAAACCTAAGAAAAGAATGGGCGAGAGACACATGCTAAGGATTTCGTGTGGCAGGGGCACTTGACGCGTTATAGTAGTCAAGTTGGAAATCCGCGCGGGCGACTTGCATCGCGCAAAGGCACGGCGCTAACGGGCGCTTCGTCATGGGGAAGGATCGTACATGAACGTTCTCGTCATCAACGCAGGCAGCTCCTCGCTTAAGTACCAGCTGCTCGACGTCGACACTCGCGAGGTCTACGCCAAGGGCAACTGCGAGCGCATCGGCATCGAGGGCTCCTTCATCGGCCACTCCGAGATGGGTGGCAGCAAGCAGCAGCTCGACGTTGCCCTGCCTGATCACAAGACGGCCATCAAGCACGTCTTCGAGATTCTTGAGAGCGTTGACAAGCCCATCGACGGCATCGGCCACCGCGTCGTTCAGGGTGGTTGGTACTTCCCCGAGTCCAAGGTCGTCACCGACGAGACCCTCGCCTGGGTCCGCGAGGTCGCCCCGCTCGCCCCGCTCCACAACTACGCCGAGGCTGACGTTATCGAGATCTGCCGCGAGATGTTCCCGGAGATCGGCAACGTCATCGTCGCTGACACCTCCTTCCACTACAACATGCCCGCCGAGGCTCACAACTACGCCCTCCCGAAGGACGTCGTCGACAGCCTGCACATCCGCAAGTACGGCGCCCACGGCACCAGCCACCGCTTCATCTGGCGCACCGTCGACGAGGTCTCCAACCACACCGCTCACAAGGTCGTGAGCTGCCACCTCGGCTCTGGTGCTTCCCTCTGCGCCATCAAGGACGGCCAGTGCATGGACACCACCATGGGTCTCACCCCGCTCGACGGCCTCATCATGGGCACCCGCTGCGGCACCGTTGACCCGGCCACCGTCTTCTACCTCTCCCGCGAGGGCCACTACTCCATCGACGAGATCGACACGATGATGAACAAGCAGTCTGGCCTCGCCGCCATCTCCGGCGTCTCCAGCGACTGCCGCGACATCGAGGCCGGTGCTGCCGAGGGCAACGAGCGCTGCCAGATGGCCATCGACATGTGGAGCTACCGCGTCGCCTCCCAGTTCGCCACCATGGTCCAGGCCATGAACGGCGTTGACACCATGGTCTTCACCGCTGGCGTTGGCGAGAACTCCGCTCACATGCGCAAGGAGGTCGTGAACCGCCTCGCTTGGATGGGCGTCAAGATCGATGACGACAAGAACGCCGTCCGCAGCGACGATCCGCGTGAGATCTCCACGCCGGACTCCAGCCTGCACGTCTGGGTCATCCCGACCAACGAGGAGCTCATGATCGCCCTCGACGTCAAGGCCCTTCTCGGCTAGGAGCCGCGTCTCACATAGACTGCGCCAGGCGGGCGGGGGCGGGCTTCGAGGTCCGCCGCCGCCCGATTTGTTTCAACCCAATTACACTACTTTTTAGTAGGATTTATAATATCGCGGTAATTGGGTACAGTAGGCCCAACATCCCAACCAGCACTCCTATTCTGGGATTCAAGTCATAGGGAAGGATTACCCATGAGCAACAGCACCTATAGCAGGCGTCAGTTCATCACCCTCGGCCTCGGTGTCATGGGCGGCACCGCCCTCCTCGGCCTCGCCGGCTGCTCCGATGGCCCTGCCGCCGCCTCCGGCGCGGCTGCCACCTCCGGCGCCGCCGCTTCCGCCACCGGCATCGACAAGGACGCCTTCAACGCGCTTGTCGCCTCCGTCGAGCCCGCCGCCGATGACGTCATCGCCGCCAACCCTTGGGCCTCCGCGATCAAGAGCGCCGGCAAGTTCCGCCTGGGCGCCACCCGCACCTCGACGATCTTCTCCCAGCTCGACGAGCAGGACGGCAAGGTCTACGGCTTCGACGCCGGCATCTACCTCGGCCTCGTCCGCTATATCCTCGGCGACGAGAACAGCTACGAGTACACGCAGGTCACCTCTGACACGCGTGAGTCCGTCCTCCAGAACGACACGGTCGACGCCGTCTTCGCCAGCTACACCATCACGGACAAGCGCAAGCAGGTCATCTCCTTCGCTGGCCCGTACATGAGCACCCAGTACGCCATCCTCGTCCTCGATGGCAACACCGACATCAACTCCGTCGATGACCTCGCCGGCAAGAAGGTCGCCGTCCAGTCCGGCTCCACTGGCCCCGAGGTCGTTGGTCAGTACGCTCCTGAGGCTGAGATCCAGGAGTTCTCGAAGGACGACGAGTGCCGTGCCGCCCTCGAGCAGGGCCGCGTTGACGCCTACGTCGTCGACAACACGCTCCAGATGGGCAGCGTCATCAAGAACCCGGGCAAGTACCGCATCGCCGGCGAGCCGTTCGGCCCCGAGGAGTACCTCGGCATCGGCGTCCAGCTCGACAACACCGACGCCGTCGACTTCATCAACGACTTCCTGAAGAAGTTCGAGGATGACGGCAAGTGGGCCGAGCTCTACAAGATCGTCCTCGCCGACCGCTGCGGCATCGACACGGTCCCCGAGCCGCCGGCGCTCGGCGCCTAGGCTCCCATCCAGGGCGCCGCCTGAGGATGCGCGCCCCGCGCCCTTGGCAAGTCCTTAGATAGTCCGGGGCCCTCCGTCCGTCTGGACGGCGGGCCCCTTTCCCTGTAAGGAGGTACGATGGGGCTTCCCGAGCTAATCTCCGGATACGGTCCTCTGTACCTGACCGCGCTTCTGACGACGTGGCGCCTCACGCTCGTCTCGTTCGCGCTCGTCATGGTGTTCTCCGTGCTCGTAACCGTCATGCGCGTCTCGCCGTTCAAGCCGCTGCGCTTGCTCGGTGATTTCTACGTGCAGATCTTTCGCAACATCCCGGGAGCGGTTTTGCTGCTCATCGTGGTGTACGCGCTCCCTCACCTGAAGCTCCTGCTCGACTACGAGCCGAGCGTGATCCTCGCGACCGTTCTTCTCGGCACGGCGTTTGGCTCTGAGAACTTCATGTCCGGCATCAACACCGTCGGTGTCGGCCAGATCGAGGCGGCGCGCTCCATCGGCCTGTCCTTCGGCCAGATCCTGCGCAAGATCGTCATCCCTCAGGCCCTGCGCTCCACGGTGCTCCCCATGACGAACCTCTTTATTGCCGTCATGCTCACCACGGCGCTCGGCTCCCAGGTGCCTATGGCGCCGCAGGAGCTCACGGGCGTGGTCACCTACATCAACACGCGCGAGTCCGCGGGCATCGTGACGTTCTTCGTCTCCGCCGCCGGCTACATCTCGACCGCTTTGGTGGCGGGCTTCGTTGGCAACGCCATCGATAAGAAGGTCAGGGTGATTCGATGAGCGCAAAGACGATGAGGGACGCCCTCTACGAGGAACCGGGTCCCAAGACGCGCAGGAAGATGTTCATCGGTACGGTCGTCTCCCTCGTGCTGCTCGTTGCCCTCGCGGCGTGGGTGGTGTATCGCTTCTGGGTTACCGGCCAGCTCTCTGCCAGGTACTGGGAGCTCTTCTCCTGGCGCACGACGTGGCGCTTCCTGCTCAAGGGTCTTGAGGGCACGTTTGCCGTCGCGCTCACCGCCGCGGCGCTCTCGCTCGTTCTCGGCATGCTGCTCATGCTTGGGCGCACGAGCCACTTCCGCGTCCTGAGCGCCGTCTGCGCCGTGCTCACCAACGTGCTTCGTGGCGTCCCCAGCCTGCTGTTCATCTACTTCTTCTTCTTTGCCATGCCTAACCTCGGCATCAAGATGCCTGCGTTCTGGATGCTCTGCATCCCGGTGACGCTCGCCGCTTCCGGCGTCCTCGCGGAGGTCTTCCGCGCTGGCGTCAACGCCGTGCCGCGCGGCCAGACCGAGGCGGGCCTCTCGATTGGCCTGACTCGCTGGAAGGTCAAGACGAAGATCGTGCTGCCGCAGGCGATCCGATTCGTCATCCCGTCGCTCATTAGCCAGCTCGTCGTCGTCGTGAAGGACACGGCGCTCGCCTACGTCGTGAGCTATCCTGACCTCATGCAGAACGCCCAGGTCCTTCGCACGAACTATGACGCGCTCGTATCGACATACCTCGTGGTTGCCGTCATCTACATTCTCATCAACAGCCTGATCAACAAGGCTGCGGTCACCGTCTCGCGACGCACCGGCGTCAAGATCATCCGCTAGCGGCACTTGCCAAGGGAGATAGTCATGAACCAGACATCCGCGGGCGAGCAGCCCGTCATCGAACTCTGCCACGTCGACAAGCACTATGGCGCCCTCCACGTCTTGAGGGACATCAACCTCGAGATCGGCAGGGGAGAGGTCCTCGTTGTCATCGGCCCGTCGGGCTCCGGCAAGTCGACGCTGTGCCGCACGATCAACCGCCTCGAGACCATCGATTCCGGCGAAATCCTCATCGAGGGCCAGCCTTTGCCGCAGGAGGGCAAGGAACTCGCTCGCACGCGCGCCGAGCTCGGCATGGTCTTCCAGCAGTTCAACCTCTTCGCGCACAAGACGATCCTCGACAACGTGACCCTCGGTCCCATCGAGGTCCTTGGCCTTTCCAAGGACGAGGCCGAGAAGCGCGCGATGTCCCTGCTCGAGCGCGTCGGTGTGGCGGAGCAGGCCAAGAAGGTCCCCGCCCAGCTCTCCGGTGGCCAGCAGCAGCGTGTTGCCATCGCCCGTTCCCTCGCGATGAACCCCAAGGCGATGCTCTTCGACGAGCCCACGAGCGCGCTTGATCCCGAGATGATCAACGAGGTCCTCGATGTCATGACGGAGCTCGCTCGCGGCGGCATGACGATGGTCGTCGTCACGCACGAGATGAACTTCGCTCGCCGCGTCGGCAACCGTGTCATCTTCATGGCGGACGGAGCCATCGTCGAAGAGGGCACGCCTGACGAGTTCTTCGACAACCCAAAGACCCAGCGCGCCCGCGATTTTCTCAACTCGATCAAGGAGCATTAAGGCATGGCGGAGAACGAAGCTCAAACCAAGACGTCTCAGAGCCGCAGACCCATCATTCTCGTCGCTGTGCGTTATGAGGAGGGCCACCTCCACAAGACCGAGAAGCTCGCGCCCAACGAGTGTGGCGCCACCGTCTTCATCGATGCGATTCTCGCGGCGGGCGGTCTTCCCGTACAGATGGCCCTTACGGATGACGAGGACGTGATTGACCAGTACGTTGAGCTGGCGGACGGCGTTGCCATCCCCGGCGGCCCGGATGTCGACCCCAAGCTCTGGGGAGACGAGCGTCCCTATGACGAGTCCCTTCTCTGCCACGTTCGTGACGCCTGCGAGATCCCGCTCGTCCGCAAGGTCGTGGAGGCTGACAAACCCCTGTTCACGACTTGCCGCGGAACCCAGGTGCTCAATGTCGCCCTTGGCGGCTCGCTAGACATGGACGTACCGTCGATTCCCCGCCGGCAGGGGTCTACCTCGCACGATCACGCAGACCTCCTCACGAGGACTTGTCATGAGGTCGAGATCGACGAGGGGAGCCTCCTTGCGCGCGCGAGCGGTTCGCGTGGCTACTGCGTCAACTCGGCGCACCATTGCTGCGTGAAGGATTTGGGCGACGGCCTCGTTCTCTCCGCGTCGTCCGATGACGGCATCCCCGAGTGCGTCGAGATGCCGGGGAAGCGCTTCGTGCTTGGCGTGCAGTGGCATCCCGAGTACACGTGGGAGAAGTGCGAGGAGGACTTCAACCTCTGGAAGGCGTTCGTCGCGGCGTGCTAACGTAACGGAAAGCCATCTCGCGCATAGATAATCTAATATGAATGGCCATACGATAAGACATCTAAAACCGTATGGCCATTCTCTGTTTGTTCGCGGTCAAGACGTGTTGGAAGGAAATGTTATGGTTCAGGACCTCATTTTCACGAAGCCCATCTTCCACGAGAAGATATGGGGAGGACGTAGGCTCGACACGGTCTTTCACTATGACATCCCCGAAGGCGCCATTGGCGAGTGCTGGGCCATCAGCGCGCATCCCGCAGGTGACTGCGAGGTCGTGGACGGGCCTTATGCGGGCAAGACGCTCTCGCAGCTTTGGGACGAGCATCATGAGCTGTTCGGCGACGCGGAGGGCGATCGCTTCCCGCTGCTGATCAAGATCCTCGATGCCGATGGAGACCTCTCGATTCAGGTGCACCCTGATGACGAGTATGCCGCCGCCCACGAGAACGGAAGCCTTGGCAAGTGCGAGTGCTGGTATGTGCTCGATTGCGATCCAGGTGCCACGATCATCGTTGGGCAGAAGGCCAAAGACCGCGAGGAGTTTGCCAAGCTCGTTGAGGAGGGGCGCTGGGGCGACCTTGTGAACGAGGTTCCCATCCACAAGGGCGATTTCTTCCAGATCGACGCAGGCACGCTTCACGCCATCAAGGCGGGCACGCTCATCCTCGAGACCCAGCAGTCGAGCGACGTCACCTATCGCGTCTATGACTATGACCGTGTCCAGGCTGATGGCACCAAGCGCGAGCTTCACCTCGAGCAGAGCATGGACGTGGTCGACTATGCGGCTAAGCCCCCCACGAGCGGCGAGATCGTCGCCCCTGAGGTCGATGGAGTCACGCTCCTCGAGTCGAACGAGCGCTATACCGTCGAGCGCGTTCGCGTCGCCGGGACCAAGACGCTCGTCCAGGACCATGACTTCGTGTGCGCGAGCGTCATCGAGGGCGAGGGTGCGGTAAACGGTATCGAGCTCGAGAAGGGCTCCCACTTCGTGGCGCCTGCGCAGAGCGGTGACCTCGAGTTTTCCGGCGACATGACGCTGATCTGCTCCTGGGTGTAGTCGAGTTCGCGTCGGGAAGTCTCTCCGGCGACGGATGGTGACGTCTCCGTCGCGACGGGCCTTTGCGTCGCCAAGCTCGTTGACTTTGACGGGGATGGCTTCGAGGAGCTCCTCGTTTGCTACAACACGAATTCCGCCGAGAACGATTCCGCCGCCATCTTCACCGATGACCAGGTCCTCGCCTTCAAGGTCGAGGTCTGGAGCTACAAGGACGGCGCCATCTCGCTGGTCTATGACGAGCCCCGTACGGTTAGCCATGCGAACGGCGGCTCGATGTGGCTCACGTCTTCGAGGTGAACGGCAAGCCTGCCCTCAACACGCTCGCCTATGACGCCGGCACTGATTCTTCCGGCTATTACTACGAGAACAGCGAGAGCGTCTACCACACCTTTGACGGCTCGGCCTTCTCCGCGGCGCTATCTCTCTCTGCCAGCTTTACCGTCTCCGATCAGTCCTACGAGGCCAACGGAAAGACTGCGACCGACGAGGAGTATGCAAGCGCCATGTCGAGCGTCCATGACGACGGCTCTCCCTTGGGCCTCGTGACCTTCACGACCTATAACGAGAGGTGCCTTCCCTCATCCGAGACCATAGACCTTACCAACCAGGTCATCGACGTCCTCAGGTCCGGCGAGCCCAGGCCCGTTGTTGCTCCGGCCTCCTACACGTACGAGATGGTTGCGAAGACCTACACCTTCGGCTCCCACCGCATCTACGTCGTCTCCAACGACGGCGGCTCCAGCTTCACCGGCACCGAAGTCGACCTAGGCCACTAACCCCGACCCTCCACAGACCAACGACCCTCCACAGACTGTAGCGAGAGAGGCCCGCCGCCGCCCGTCCGGCGGGCTCCACGTTCGTGACGTGCCGCTACAAGAAGGGCCCCTCGGACTCTGTTCGCCACGAGTTTTTCGGTGCAAAGCACCGAAACTGTCTGAGCAGGCGACAGAGCCCGAGGGGCCAAACCTTTCAGGTTGCTACATCACCGTGATCGTGAAAGCCCGCCTGACGGTCTCGCCCGGTGCGGCCATCAGGAGCCCCTGCTTGAGTTCGAAGGTGTCGTCTTCGTCGGTGCGAGTCGCGGTGCCGCACCAGGGTTCGAGCGCGACGAAGGGCGTCGGCGTGCCGTCTGCCGCGGGAAGCGCGCTCCAGATGCCGATGTAGGGGAAGTCCGGGAAATCAACGCGAACTCCGTGACCGGAGGGGCCCATCATTGTGATTGTGTCGTCGGGGACGTTGGTGAGCATGAAGGAGTCGTCGTCGAAGAGCGAGTGGCGGAGCGGCAGCGTGTCTGAGTCCTCGAACAGCGTGGTCATGTGCGCGTAGTCCTGAAGGCCATCCGAGGTAAGGCCTGGCGTGGTGCCCGTCCAGGGGCGCGTGAACTTGAGGGAATAGTCCTCGAACGCCTCACCCTCGACCACGGGAACGTTGAACGCCGGGTGACCGCCCAGGAAGAAGGGCATATCGATCTTGCCCGTGTTCGTTACCGAGAAGGTCTGGCGCAGCGTGCCCTCGCCTTCGAGGGCGTAGGTCATCTCAAGGCGGAAATCATACGGATAGCTCGCGTGCATCTCAGGCGTGCTGTCGAGGCGGAACGTCACGGAGCTGCCGGTGTTCTCGATCACCTCGTGCTCATAGTTACGGGCGATGCCATGGCGACCCATGTGGCACTCTCCCTCGGCGGACATGGCGAATCCGTCGCGAAGGTTTCCCACGATGGGGAAGAGGATGGGGGCGCTGCGAGGCCACCACTTGGCGTCCGCCTGCCACAGGTACTCGATATCGTTGCGGATGAGGCTTGTGAGCTGGGCGCCCTTGCTAGCGATTGCAGCGGAGAACTCTCCGAGGGAGATCTTGACGACTGACATGGCAGCTCCTTGCGTTTTTCGGGCAGGCACGGTTGCCTGCTATGTCTGCTGTTTCAGATTGTAGTATCTGACCGGAGAGAACGAGACGCGTTAGCTGTCCCCTCATTCGAAATGCCTTATCGGCAATGAGGACGTTACGTATGCGGCAACCTCCGCGCGAAACCCTGCTAGGATTTCTTCCGGGCAAACCCTCGCCAGGCGGCCTTGGCCGTCGATGGGCTCGCGCGCAAGTAGGAAGACTGCAGGGGAGCTTGCGCGAGGTGCGGCATGCGACACATTTAGGCTCTCGCATGAATCGCTGCCTCGAGCGGCATGCATGATGTGGAAGGATGGAACAAGTATGAACATCACTGTCACCAGGAAGGGTTTCGTCGTGGGTTCCGTTGCGGCCTCTCTGTCGCTTGCGGCCTGTGGCTCGAGGGCCACGGCTCCCGCCGCCACCTCGTCCGACCCCGTCGAGGTCCGCGTCGCGTCGCTTAAGGGCCCCACGTCCATCGGCCTCGTCGCCTTCATGGATAAGGCCTCCCTTGAGCAGACCGGTCTTACGAACACCTATGATTTCCAGGTCTACGGTACGGCGGACGAGGTCCTTCCCAAGGTCATCTCGGGAGACGTCGACATCGCCCTCGTTCCCGCCAACGTCTCGAGCGTTCTCTACAACAAGACGCAGGGAGCCATTCAGGCTCTTGACATCAACACGCTTGGAGTTCTGAGCATCGTCACCGGAGACGCCTCCGTGACCGAGTTCGCCGATCTTGCTGGACGCACCGTCTATCTCACGGGCAAGGGGACGACGCCAGAGTACGTCATGGGCTATCTCCTCGATCGCGCCGGTATCACGGACGTCGTGACGCTCGAGTTCAAGAGCGAGGCTGCTGAGGTCGTGAGCGCCCTCGCCGCGGATCCGTCCGCCGTCGGCATCCTGCCTGAGCCCTACAAGACCGCCGCGCTCGCAAAGAACGACAGCCTCTCCGCGCCCGTCGCGCTTTCGGATGTCTGGGACTCCCTGGCGACCGACGGCTCGCGCATGGTCACGGGCGTCACCATCGTCCGTCGCGAGTTCGTCGAGAACAACGCCCAGGCTGTCGAGGAGTTCCTCGCCCAGCAGGAGAGCTCGGTCGAGGTCGTGAAGGCGGACCCCGCCACCTACGCCCAGTCCGTCGTCGACCATGGCATCATCGACGCGGCGCCCGTTGCCGAGAAGGCCATTCCGGGTTGCAACCTCGTCTGCCTCGCAGGTGACGACATGAAGGCCGCCCTTTCGGGATACCTTGACGTCCTCTCGCAGTTCGACGCCTCCTCGGTGGGCGGCTCGCTCCCTGGGGATGACTTCTACTACGGCGCCTAGGGTCGTGCCGCAGTGCCTGCATCCAGCTCATCCTCGAATTCCAAGGTAAACGCCCGCGCGCGGAACGCATCCGTGCTCCTGTGGCTTCTCGTGTGGGAGGTCGCGGCGTTCCTTATCGACCAGCCGCTGATCCTCCCTGGCCCCGTCGAGGCTGTCTCGTGCCTTGGCGAGCTGATGTGTGACGTGGGCGTGTGGTCTAAGCTGCTCGTTTCCGGAGCTCGCATTATGGGAGGGCTTCTCGCCGCTTATGTCGTGGCGCTTGCGTTGGCGGGCATGTCGCACCGCTACGTCATCGCGCGGGAGCTCGTCCGGCCGCCACTTTTGGTCTTCAAGGCGACGCCGGTCGTCTGCGTCGTGGTCCTGCTCCTCATGTGGCTGGGCGCTGCCAACGTGAGCGTCGCCGCCGTGTTCCTCATGTCCTTGCCGGCAATCTACTTCTCCGCTCTCGAGGGATTCGACCACGCGAGCGCGTCTATGGCGGAGCTTATGGAGGTCCACGGGGTTTCCGGCATGAGGCGTGTCCTCGCGTACTCCTGGCCCGGGCTTCTGCCGTATCTCTGTGCCACGAGCGAGGCCATCGTAGGCATGAGCTGGAAGGCGGGCGTTGCCGCCGAGCTCATCGGTATGCCCGCGGGTACCATCGGCGAGCGCATATATCAGGCGAAACTCCTGCTCGAGACGGGAGACCTCTTTGCCTGGACCTTTCTCGTGATCGCCTGCGCGAGCCTCTGCGAGAGGGTCGTGCTTTGGCTCCTGGGGCTAAGCGGCTCGGCGTCGCTTTGCCTGGCGTGCCGCCTCCGTGCGCATGAGGCCATGGGGGAGGCTGGCGTGCTCGCCTGCGGTGCGATGACGGCCGACGAGCTCATCCTCCCTCATGGCGCCGCCGCGGGACGCCCCGTGTCCTTGAGCCTCGCTTCGGGTGACCGCCTCTGCGTGATGGCGCCATCCGGTGCCGGCAAGACCACCCTGCTGCGCGTGCTCGCCGGCCTTGACTCGGCAGACGCGGGTCGAGCCGAACTCGCGCCTCGGGTTTCAGCGGAGTTCCAAGACGCGCGCCTTATCGAGGACGCCTCCGCGCTGGCGAACGTCCTTCTCTTCGCGTCTCCTTGTCATTCCGAGAAGGACCTCGAGCAGATGCTTGCACTCGTTCTTCCCGGTGTCGATGCGCGTACGCCCGTGCGCGAGCTCTCTGGTGGGCAGCGCCGGCGCGTGGAGCTCGTCCGAGCCCTTGCCGCTCCGGGCGATGCCGTTCTTCTCGACGAGCCCTTCGCAGGGCTTGACGCCGCCTCCCGCGATGCTGCATGCGCTTTCGTCGTGAGCGAACTTCGTGGACGCTCCCTCGTGGTGGCCACGCATGACGAGGACGACGCGGCAAGGCTCGGTGCTCGTGTGCTTGTCTTGCCCTTTTAGGGTCCCGGGTTTTTCGGGTTACACTAAACGGGTTAACTCACGATTCCTTGGGAGGCCCCATGTCTCGCTCTATCAGCCGTCGTACGTTCGTCTCCGCCACCCTTGGCGTCGCCGTCCTAGGCCTCTCTGCATGCGGCGGTGGCGCCGCGAAGCCCGCGACAACCTCTGCCGTCTCCGGCGCCTCCGCGGCCTCCACGCCGACGGGTGAGTTCGCAAGCGGTAAGCATGCCGCCACGATCGAGATCGAGGGCTTTGGCACCATCACGCTCGAGCTTGACGCGGATTCCGCGCCCATCACGGTCTCCAACTTCGCGAAGCTCGCCAACGAGGGCTTCTACGATGGCCTCACGTTTCACCGCATCATCCAGGGCTTCATGATGCAGGGCGGTGACCCCAAGGGCAACGGTACGGGCGGTTCGGGCGAGACCATCGTCGGCGAGTTCAGCGACAACGGGATCGACAACCCCATCAAGCACGTGCGCGGCACCATCTCCATGGCGAGGTCTTCGGCTATGGACTCTGCGAGCTCGCAGTTCTTCATCATGCAGGAGGATGCGGACTACCTCGATGGCCAGTATGCGGCGTTTGGCCATGTGACGGACGGCCTGGATGTTGTTGACGCCATCTGCGACTCCGCCAAGCCGAGCGACAACAACGGCACCATTGCCCCCGCTGACCAGCCCAGGATCGTCTCCATCCGCGTGGAGGCCTAGCACTTCTGCGGCCGCCTTTCCCGCCTGGCTCAAGCAAGCCTGGCGTCAGTCTCCAAATCCCGCTGACGGCACGATGAGCGCCGCCTGCCGTTGGGGGCGCTTTCGCTCTCATGTCATTGGGTATCAAAGCGCCAATGACGTCTCGCGCCGCACGAGCCTGGGCAAAGGCTCGGTTTTCGCGAGGCAGAGGCAGCATCGCCTCGCTTTGCGAGGCAGGGGGTATTGGAGGCAACCATCATGAAGCAGACTCTTACGGGGCGTCTTCTCAAGCGTGAGCAGGCGGTTCCTGGCAGCGCCAGGGTGAACGAGGATCTTGCGCCCGCGAGGCTCGTCGAGGCGGCCCTTGCCAATGGCGAGGGCGTGCTCGCGTCGAACGGCTCTCTCGTCGTCGACACGGGGGAGCGCACGGGACGCTCTCCGCTCGATCGCTTCGTGGTCGATGATCCGGCGATCCATGACAAGGTGTGCTGGGGCAAGGTCAACGCTCCCATTTCGCGCGAGAGCTACGAGCACATCTGCTCGGGCGTCGCTGGCTACCTCTACGGGCGCGAGCTCTACGTTGTCCGTGGCTTCGCCGGGTCTGACCGCAACCACTCTCGCAAGATCTGCGTCATCTGCGAGCGCGCGAGCCAGGCGCTGTTCATCCACCAGATGCTCGTTCGCCCGTCGGCACGCGAGCTCGCGAGCTTTGGTGAGCCGGACATCTACGTCCTCGCCGCCCCGGGCTATCACTGCGACCCGGAGTCGGATGGCGTCAATTCCTCCGCGGCCGTCATCCTTGACCTCGCCCACGGCGGTATCGTGGTCGCCGGCACCGGCTATTCCGGAGAGATCAAGAAGGCGATCTTCTCCTACATGAACTACTTGCTCCCGGTCGAGGACGACGTGTTGTCCATGCACTGCTCGGCCAATATCGACCCGCAGACCGGCCAGACCGCCGTCCTCTTTGGCCTTTCCGGCACTGGCAAGACGACGCTCTCCGCAGATCCCAGCCGTCTGCTCATCGGTGATGACGAGCATGGTTGGTCAGAGCATGGCATCTTCAACATCGAGGGCGGCTGCTACGCCAAGGCCATTGACCTGAGTCCCATCGCCGAGCCTGACATCTATCAGGCGATCCGCTTTGGTGCCGTGTGCGAGAACGTCATTCTCGACCCAGAAAGCCGCGAACCGGACTACACGGACGTCTCGCGTACCCAGAACACGCGCGTCGCGTATCCCGTGGAGCACATCAAGAGCGTCAAGCTTGACGGGCGTGGCGGCGTTCCGAGTGTGGTCCTGTTCCTCACGTGTGACGCCTTTGGCGTTCTTCCCCCGATCTCCAAGCTCTCCCGTGAGGCTGCGATGTACCACTTCATGGCCGGCTTCACCTCGAAGGTCGCCGGTACGGAGGAGGGTGTCGTCGAGCCCCAGCCCACGTTCTCCGCGCTTTTTGGCGAGCCGTTCATGCCGCTCGCGCCCAGCGTCTACGCAGACATGCTGGGATCGCGCATCGACAAGACCCGTGCTCGCGTGTACCTCGTGAACACGGGCTGGCAGGGTGGCGCCTATGGCACGGGCTATCGCATCAGCCTCGCCGTGACGCGTTCGCTCGTGGCGGCGGCACTCTCGGGCGACCTCGACAACGCAGGCTACGAACACGACGATCGCCTTAACCTCGACATCCCGGTCGAGTGTCCGGGCGTGAGTCCCGTGGTGCTCAACCCTCGCAATACCTGGGCGACGGGCGAGGCCTATGACGAGGCAGCGGAGAAGCTCGCGTCGATGTTCGAGTCCCACATGGGCAAGCGCTATCCGGAGCTTGACGAGGCCGTCCTCAACGCGGGCCCGCACCATATCGCCTAGACGCGGGATGCGAGGCCACAAAAAGCGGGGCGCCCGCAGGTGAATGCGAGCGCCCCGTTGGCGTGCGATATGTGATGCCCTGTTACTCGGCCATCTGGGCCTGGACGGCGGTGATGGCGACGACGCCCACGATGTCGTCAGCGGAGCAGCCACGGGACAGGTCGTTCACCGGCTTGGCGATGCCCTGGAGAATCGGGCCGTAGGCCTCGGCGCCACCAAAGCGCTGGACAAGCTTGTAGCCGATGTTGCCAGCCTCGAGATCCGGGAAGACGAGGATGTTGGCGTTGCCGGCGACGGTGGAGTTCGGGGCCTTGAGGTCGGCGACACTCTGGACGAGAGCGGCGTCGAGCTGCAGGTCACCGTCGAGGGCGAGCTCGGGGTTCTTCTCGTTGGCGAGCTTGACGGCCTCCTGGACCTTGGTGGGAACATCGCCCTTGGCGGAGCCCATCGTGGAGAAGGAGAGCATGGCGACCTTGGGCTCGACGCCGGGCATGAAGGCCTTCCAGGACTCGGCGGAGGCAAGGGCGATCTCGGAGAGCTCATCGGCGTTGGGGTTGATGTTCAGGCCGCAGTCGGCGAAGAGGAGGGTGCCGTCGGCGCCATACTGCTCGGTCTTGGTGCACATGATGAAGAAGGCGGAGACGAGCTTGGTGCCCGGGGCGGTCTTCAGGATCTGCAGGGCGGGACGCAGGGTGTTGGCGGTGGAGTGGCAGGCGCCGGAGACCAGGCCGTCAGCGTCGCCCATCTTGACCATCATGGTGCCGAAGTAGGTGGCGTCGTTCATCTGCTCGAGGGCCTCGGGAAGGGTGACGCCCTTCTTGGCGCGGAGCTCGGCGAACTTCTCGGCGTAGGCCTGCTTGCGCTCGGCGGTGCGGGGGTCGATGACGGTGACGCCCTCAACCTGGATCTCGTCCGGGTTGCCGAGGATAACGAGGTTGGCAAGGCCCTCCTCGACGATCTTCTTGGCGGCCTCGATGGTGCGCGGATCCTCGCCCTCGGGAAGGACGATGGTCTTCTTCTCAGCCTTTGCAGCAGTCTTCATACGATCTAGGAAATCGCTCACGTTCGCTCCTTTTTTGGCGTTTTGCTGGCAATGGATGACACGATAGTCATTATAAGGTTGTCTGCTATAGAATGACATGCAGATTGGACGCACGTTATCGCTCTAGAACGATGGCGTGCGTCACGTTTGAACCGCAAGTTTGTCGAGAGGACATGAATGGGTATCGCAAACGGGCTTCCCGCTGGTTTTTCTGCCGACAGCTACGACATGATCGTCGTCGGAGCTGGCTATGCGGGTTCGGTCTGTGCTCGCCGTCTCGCGGAGGCCTGTGGCTTCCGCGTCGCCGTCATCGAGCGCCGCGACCACATCGCTGGTAACGCGTATGACTACGAGGACGAGGCTGGCATTCTTGTTCACAAGTATGGTCCGCACATCTATCACACGCAGGACGAGCGTGTCCACCAGTTCCTTTCTCGCTTCACCGAGTGGACGGACTACCAGCACAAGGTACTCGCCAACATCCACGGCACGCTCATGCCGGTCCCCTTCAATCACAAGAGCCTGAAGCTCGCCTTTGGCGAGGAGCGCGGCGAGGCCCTCTACCAGAAGCTCGTTGAGACCTTTGGCGAGAACAAGAAGGTCCCCATTCTCGAGCTCCGCGAGAAGAACGATCCGGATCTCCAGGAGGTCGCGGATTACGTCTACAAGAACGTCTTCCTCTACTACACGATGAAGCAGTGGGGCACCACGCCCGACCAGGTCGATCCATCCGTCACCGGCCGCGTCCCGGTCTTCGTCGGCGATGACGAGCGCTACTTCCCGCGCGTCGCGCACCAGGGCATGCCGGCGGAGGGCTACACCAAGCTCTTCGAGCGCCTGCTTGACCATGACCTCATCGACGTTTTCCTCGGTGTCGACGTCCGTGACATCCTTACGATCGACGAGGACTACGCGAAGGTCTGCGGCAAGCCCTACGGCGGCGAGATCGTCTACACTGGCCCGCTCGACGAGCTCTTCGGCCTCGATCTCGGTGCCCTTCCGTATCGTACGCTTGACATGGTGTTCGAGACCCTCGATGAGGACCAGTTCCAGCCCGTGGGCACCGTCAACTACACCACGACGGAGGATTTCACCCGCATCACCGAGTTCAAGAACATGACCGGTCAGGTCGTCCCGGGTAAGACCACGATCATGAAGGAGTACTCGAAGGCCTATACGCCCGAGAGCGGCGAGACTCCCTACTACGCCATTCTCGAGGACGAGAACAAGGCGCTTTACCAGCGCTATCTCGACCGCGTGAGCCGCCTCACGAACTTCCACCCGGTGGGTCGACTCGCCGAGTACCGCTACTATGACATGGACGGCGTCGTCGCCAGCGCGCTCGACCTGTCTGACGAGCTCGTCGCGGCTCACAACTAGCTCGTTCTTTTAGGGAGTTGCCGGCGTCCATGCGGCGCCGGCGCTCTTATCCGTGTAGGCAATGCCTTGCTAAGGCAGAGGGCAACCAGGAGATTTCTCGTATGGCAAAGGGCAAGACCATAACCTTCGGCATCCCGTGCTATAACTCGGCCGAGTATATGGATCACTGCATCACCTCGATTCTCGAGGGTAGCGACTACGCCGATGACGTGCAGATCGTCGTCGTTGACGATGGCTCCACCAAGGACAACACGTACGAGAAGGCCCTTGAGTGGCAGAATCGCTATCCCAACATCATTAAGGCCGTTCATCAGGAGAACGGCGGTCACGGCATGGCCGTCCTTGCCGCGCTCGAGAACGCCGAGGGCCTCTATTTCAAGGTCGTTGACTCGGATGACTGGCTTGACGAGGACGCCCTCTCGAAGCTCCTTTCGACGCTTCGCGACTTTGAGTGGCGCGACATGCGCGTGGACCTTGTCATTAGCAACTACGTCTATGAGCACGTCGAGGACAACACGCACAACGTTGTCGACTTCAGGTATGCGCTTAAGCGCGGCAAGGTGATTACCTGGGATAAGATCGGCCACTTCAACATGGCCCAGAACCTGCTCATGCACTCGCTTTGCTATCGCACCGACGTCCTTCGTGACGGCGGCGTCCCGATGCCCGCCCACACCTTCTATGTGGACAACATCTATGCCTATGTGCCGCTGCCGCGTTGCAAGACGCTCTATTACCTCGACGTCGACCTCTATCGTTACTTCATTGGGCGCGATGACCAGTCCGTCAATGAGAAGGTCATGGTCAGCCGCATCGACCAGCAGCTGCGCGTCACGCGCATCATGATGGACGCGTATCACCTCTACGACGACGTCGAGAGCACCAAGCTCCGCAACTACATGATCGGCTACTTCACCCTGATGATGGCCGTCTGCTCGATCTTCTCCCGCCTGAGCGATGCTCCGGACGCCATGGAGAACTGCGACAAGCTCTGGGTGCACCTCAAGCATTATGACAAGCGCATGTACCGCCGTGCTCGCATGGGTGTCGTGGGCATCGCGACGAACCTCCCCACGAAGGCGGGAGAGAAGTTCACGCTGGGCATCTATCGCATCGCCTCGAAGCTGATGAAGTTCAACTAGAGCAACGTTTGCCCTGCGCACCGCTTGCGCTTGCGGCGTGTGCCAACCTGAAAAAGGGACAGTCCCTTTTTCAGGTGCTGCGCACCATTTGACGTTTGCGGGACCCGTTCGTGTGGGCGGGTCCCGTTTTTTAGCGGTCCCCACCTGTTGGGGCGCGTGCCATTGCTTATCTGCAGAGGTCCCAGAACGCGACGGCTGTGGCGGCGGCGACGTTCAGGGAGTCCACGCCGTGCTGCATGGGGATGCGCACGGTGAGGTCGCACGCCTCGATCGTCTCGGATGCCAGGCCGTCGCCTTCGGTGCCGAAGAGCATCGCGAGCTTCTCGATGCCGTAAAGCTCTGGGTCACCAAGTGAATAGGAATCGTCGCGAAGGGCGAGCGCTGCGGTCTTGAAGCCGAGCTTGCGGAGGAGCGCCATGCCGTCCGCATCTGCAGCGCCTGCGCTGGGCCAGGCGTCAAAGCGCGCCCAGGGCACCTGGAACACGGTTCCCATGCTCACGCGGACGGCGCGCCTCACGAGTGGGTCGCAGCAGGTGGGGGTGAGAAGCACCGCGTCCACGCCAAGAGCCGCTGCGCTCCTCATGGCGGCGCCGACGTTCGTGGCGTCGGTCACGCCTTCAAGAACGGCAACCCGGCGAGCTTCGGGCATGGAGGCGAGGAGCTCGGCTGCGCTCAGCTCAGAGGGGCGGCGCATGGCACAGAGGACGCCTCGCGTCACGTTGTAGCCCACGAGCTTCGATATCTCCTCATGGGGGAGCACGTAGACGGGGAGGTCGTCGACCGGCCTTATCTCGAGATGGCCGGCGTGCTCGAGGACCTCGGCGCCCGCCATGCCCTCGACGAGCCTCACGAGATCCGCCTGCGTCTCGACTTGCCTCTCTTCGAGCAAGAGTGAGAAGGGCTCGAGCCCCTGTGCGATCGCGAGACGAACGACCTTCTCGCTTTCAGCGACGAGCACGCCCGAGGTGGACTCGAGTCGGCTCCTGAGCTGGCGATCCGTAAGACGCGCGTAGACGTCAAGGCGCGGGTCGCTTGCGGAATCGATGCGAATGATGCCCATGCTCTTATCCCTTTGCTATGGTCCCGCGGACGGAGGCGAGGCGGCTTGATGCCCGTCCTTGTTGGGACAAATGTCGCTATCTGTTAAACCGATGCCATGGAAGCCGAATGGCGGGAGTCTTTGTCTTCTCCATGCGCTACGATACAGCATACTGTGTGTCGGGAAACAAGCGGCTGCGTAGGCCGGGGAAGACAGATAGCCTCAATGCGGAAAGAATCGAAGCCCGGTATGGGAAAGCACACCGCCGTCCCTGAAAAGCCGGAAGGTCGCAAGGGTAAGGTTGCGCTTATCATCCTCGCGGTGATCGCCGGCGTCGTTCTCGCAGCCTACCTTGCCGGCGTTCTTGCGTTTTCATTTCTGTTCATGCCCAACACCACGCTTGACGGCACCGATGTCTCGCTCAGGCTTGCGAGTGACGTGAGCGCGGAGTTCGCCACCAAGGCTTCTACCTATAAGACGAAGGTCAAGGGAGACGGCATCGACCTTGACCTTTCCGGGGTCGACGTTAACCTGACATTTGATCAGGGCGCCTATACCAGGGACATCGTTTCGCAGCAGCATGCCTGGGAATGGCCCCTGCGCATCCTTGACTCTCGTGATATCAAGCCTGCGACGGGTGCTTCCGTCGATGTGGATAAGCTCGACGCGTTGCTGTCGCCCCTCGTCGATGAGATTAACAAGACGGCGACCCAGCCAACGGATGCCACGATTGGCTTCTCCGAGCAAACGCAGCAGTACGAGGTCTGTCTCTTATACACATCTCCGAGCCC
>USBN01000025.1 GCA_900552935.1 uncultured Coriobacteriaceae bacterium
CCACGTATGGCTTCTTTGGCACCATCCCTGCCACCGAGCCCACCGCTGCCGTGTCCGTGGCCGCCACTAAGGGCCTGCAGCTCGTCTTTGCTGTCCTCCTGATGGTCCTCGGCCTCATCGTTGCCGTGAACTGCCTCAAGGAGCTCTTCGGCAAGGAGACCGGTTCCATGCCCGACGAGCAGCCCGAGTGGACCGAGCTCGGCCGCGAGCACGTCGCCGCTTCTGCTGGCAAGGGTGCCGCTTCTGGTGCCGCTGTCACCGAGAAGGCCTAGGCGCTCGACTCCTAGCGCTGCTCTCGTCGAGAGGGCGTAGGCGCTCGACTTCTAGCGCAGCTCTCGCCGTGAAGGCGCAGACGCTTCGCATCCTCCTCATTTCCATCGCCGACTTATCGACTCGCAGCCGGCTTTGGTGGGCCCGCATCCTCGTGGTGCGGGCCCTTTTTTGTGCGCGTGTTTGCGTGCGCTTGCTGCGTGCTTGGCGTGCGACTGGCGCGTGTTTGGCGTGCGGGGATGCCGTGGGAGGATGGTGCCTTCACGCGCTGGCGGCCTGCTAACATCGGAGCGCTGGCATGCGGCACATATAAGTGTCCTAAGCGCGACGAAACATGCGTGTGCCGCCGGGGCTGCGGTCGGGGACGGCCTGCGGCCGAGACGACCGGGACCCTGGCGCTCCTTCGACACATATAAGCGTCCTAAGCGCGACGAAACTGAGTGGCGAAAGGACGGGGGTGCGGCGTTTCTGCACGCTGGCTCCATTGCTGCGGCGTTCCTGCACGTTGGATCCATTGCTGCGGCGTTATTGCACGCTGCGCGGGCCTTGAGCGTGCAGAAGCGCCATGCCAACGAGCGGGACGTGTAAAAGCGCCACGGTAGCGAGAGGAGCGGCGCGGCGGGCGGGGCGGCGCGGCGAGGGGAGCGGCGCGGCGAGACACGGCGCAGTGAGACACGGCGCAGCGAGGGGGAGGGACGGCGTGGGAGAGTCGATTTGACGCGTATGAGCCGTCTAAGCATGCCGATTTTCGCTAAGCGTCCGCGCGCCATGGGGCCGCCCGCGGGATGACGCACATGGACGGCTTAAGCATGCGAATTATGCGTCCTACCCGGGGAAGCGAACTATGCGGCGCGGCCTCGCACCCGGGCTATCCCGTACGCCTCCACCCTCGCGCCCCGCGTCCAGGCCACCCCGTATACCCGTGCCCTCGTGCCCCGCGCCTGGGTTACCCCGGGCTCCGTGCCGTATCCGACGTTCTGCTTCCGCCTCGCGTTTCACATCGGCTGTCCACCGATTTCGAGCTTGTGTCGATAGGGAGAAGGCAAGCCGCGGGCGCGTATACTTGAAAAAACATGCAACTTGAGGGGGCGCTATGGGTCAGGAAGTCGAGAAGAACGTCGAAAACGAGGGAGTGCCTGTTGAGGAGTCCCTTGAGGAACGTCTTCAGCGGGCAATCGCGGTCACTGCTCCCGGCACTGCCGTGCGTCGTGCGCTCGACATGATCATTGCCGGCCACCTCGGCGCGCTCATCTGCGTGGGCGACACGGAGACCGTTCTCGGCGCTGGCAATGACGGCTTCCCTCTGAACATCTCCTTTACCGCGAACCGCCTCTTCGAGCTCTCGAAGATGGACGGCGCCATCGTCGTCGACCGCGACCTTACCCAGATCCTTCGCGCGAACTTCCACCTGAATCCGGACCCGAGCCTCCCCACGAGCGAGACGGGCATGCGTCACCGCACCGCCGCTCGTATGAGCCTCCTCACGAAGGCGCTCGTGATCTCGGTCTCGGAGCGCCGCCAGGTCGTCAACCTATATGTGGGGGGAAGGTCCTTCCAGCTCAAGAGCGTCCCGCAGCTTATGGCGAGTGCCTCGCAGCTCATCACCACCCTCCAGACCACGCGCCAGTCGCTCGACCGTGCCCTGCTGCGCCTCTCCACGCTCGAGCTCGACAACTACGTCACCCTTGCGGACGTCACGACGATCCTCAACTACTTCGAGACCCTCATGACCGCCGCGGACGAGCTCGACCGCATCGTCGATCAGCTGGGCAGCGAGGGCCGCACCGTCGAGATGCAGCGCGAGCAGCTCGCCGGCGACATGGATCACGAGTACCTTCTCATGATCCGCGACTATGCCCGCGATTCCTCGGAGGAGAACGCCGAGGCAATCCGCGCCAAGCTCCATGCCGCCGCGCCCTCGCAGTGGCGTTCTCCCAATCGTGTCGCCAAGGTGCTCGGCTACGATGACCTGCACGAGGATAGCGTCCTCGTACCGCTGGGCCTGCGCACGCTCAATCGCGTCTCGGTCGTTCGCGAGGGCATGGCCGATAAGATCGTCGACGAGTACGGCAACCTTCGCGAGCTCATGGATGATATCGAGCAGAATCCCAACCGCCTGGGCGAGCTGGGCGTCAGGAACCCGAACATCCTCACGGATAGCCTCTATCGCATGTGGGGCAAGAAGGAGTAGCGATGGACGCGAGCCTCATCAATACTTCTGCGCCTGATACCTGCGCCGTTATCGCCGCCGGTGGCCTGGGCATGCGATTTGGCGATCCGCACGGCAAGCAGTATGTCGAGCTTTGCGGCTTGCCGGTCCTGTGCTGGTCCATCGCCGCTTTCGACGACTCGCCCTCCGTGGGCGCCATTGTGGTCGTGTGCCCGCGGGACCGCGTTGACGAGACTCGCGCTGCCGTGGGCCGTCTTGCGCCTGCCACGCCCGTTGCCTACGTTTCCGGCGGAGCGACTCGCCAGGAGAGCTGCCTTGCGGGCATCCGCGCAATTCCCGAGGGCTACGAGTTCGCCGCCATTCACGACGGAGCTCGTCCCCTCATCGAGCCGGAGACGATCGAGCGCGTCATTGCCCGCGTTCGCGATGACGCCTCCATAGCTGGAGCCATCTGCGCTCACCCCTCCGCTGACACGCTGAAGATCGTGGAGGACGGCGTCGTGTGCTCGACGCCGGAGCGCTCGCGTTACTGGGCGGTGCAAACTCCGCAGGTATTTCGCCTGGATGAGGTTCTTGCCGCGCACGAGCGCGCCGCGAGCGAGGGCTTTTTGGGCACGGACGATTCCTCCCTCGTCGAGCGCATGGGCGGGGTCGTTGCCTGTGTCGAGAGCCCAAGCGACAACATGAAGGTCACGGTGCCCGAGGACCGTCTTCCCATTGAGGCCATCCTCAAGCAGAGGCTTGCGGTGCGTCACGCGGGTTCCATGCGTATGGTGGGCGATGTCTCATGACGTTGAGGATCGGACACGGCTATGACGTCCACAAGCTCGTTGAGGGCAGGAAGCTTATCCTCTGCGGCGTCGAGATTCCCCACAAGTTGGGGCTTCTCGGCCATTCGGACGCGGATGTCGCCACGCATGCCGTAGCAGATGCCATCTTGGGTGCCACGCGCCTGGGAGACCTCGGCAAGCTATTCCCCGACACAGACCCGGCCTACGCCGGTGCCAACTCGCTCGAGCTCCTCGCCCAGGTCATGCGCCTCGCGCGTGAGCGTGGCTATGAGCTCCTGGACTGCGACTGTACGATCGCCGCCCAGGCGCCCAAGCTTGCGCCCCATCGAGAGCAAATGCGCGCGAACCTCGCGCGGGCACTTGGCGTGGGAGTCGAGAGCGTGGGTGTGAAGGCCACCACTACCGAGCGCCTTGGGTTCGTCGGGCGCGAGGAGGGGATGGCAGCCTGGGCGGTCTGCATCATGGAAGACGCACGCTAGAGCTGCCCCTCGTTCACCCATTTGTAACCCGGCATTGTCGGCCCCGCGCTATTTTGTGGGGCCATGCTCTGGTTACGAGCGAGGGGAAGTACCCAGGCACAAGTTAGGACCAACATGTTTGATCGCATTCGCGAGGACATCGCGACCTTCAGGTCTCATGACCCGGCCGCGACCTCAACCATATCCATCCTGCTCAATTCGCCCGGCATGCGTGCCATCTGGGCGTATCGGCGCCAGCACTGGCTGTGGACTCACGGGCACAAACTCCTCGCGCGCACGCTTTCCACCTGGAGTCGCCACCGCTTCGGCGTGGAGATCCACCCGGGAGCGACTATCGGCCGCCGCTTCGTTATCGACCACGGCATGGGCATCGTCGTGGGAGAGACGACCATCATTGGCGATGATTGCCAGCTCTACCAGGGTGTGACCCTTGGCGGAACCGGTAAGGAGGGCGGCAAGCGCCACCCGACGCTTGGCAACAACGTCGTGGTGGGCGTGGGCGCGTCGGTCCTTGGCAACACCACGCTTGGCGACAATGTCAGGGTTGGCGGAGGCGCTGTCGTCGTGCGCGACGTCCCGGCCGACTGCACGGTCGTCGGAATTCCCGGTCACGTCACCACAAAGGGAGGCGTGCGCGTGCGTACCGCCGCGGGCGACCGTCTCACCTGCATTTCAATGGCGGACCAGTCTACAATTGACAAGATTATCCGTGAACGCGAGGACGTAGAGCACCGCGAGTACCTTCCCGATCCCATCGATCGCACGGTCGACGACCTCGCCTCGAAGGTGGAGCGCCTCGAGAGGCGAATCGCCGAGCTGGAGAGCCAGCTTCAGGACAAGGAGTAGCCAATGCTCGTCTATAACACCCAACTTCACAAGAAAGTCGAGCTTACGCCCATCGAGCCCGGCAAGATTCGCATGTACGTCTGCGGTCCCACCGTCTATGACCAGATTCACGTCGGCAACGGCCGCACGTTCCTGGCCTTCGACGTCATTCGCCGTTACCTCATGTACAAGGGCTACCAGGTCACCTTCGCCCAGAACCTGACCGATGTGGACGACAAGATCATCAAGCGCGCCAACGAGCAGGGCCGCACTTCCGAGGACGTCGCCAGCGAGTTTTCCGACGCCTTCATCGAGCAGATGCACCGCATGGGCGTCCTCGACCCGGATATCCGCCCGCGCGCCACGCAGGAGATCGAGGCCATGATCGAGATGATCTCTGGCCTCATCGAGCAGGGCCACGCCTATGCGCCCGGCAACGGCGACGTCTACTTCTCTGTCCGCAGTGATCCCAGCTACGGCACCGTGTCCGGTCGTAACATCGACGAGCTCAAGGTTGGTGCCCGCATCGAGGCCAACGAGGAGAAGGACGACCCTCTGGACTTCGCCCTCTGGAAGGCGGCCAAGCCGGGCGAGCCCATGTGGGACTCCCCGTGGGGCAAGGGTCGTCCGGGCTGGCACACCGAGTGCTCTGCGATGGTCCATCGCTACCTGGGCACCCCGATCGACATTCACGGTGGTGGCCAGGACCTGCAGTTCCCGCACCACGAGAACGAGTACGCGCAGGCCATGTGCTGCTGGCACGAGCCTCTGGCCAACGTGTGGATGCACTCGGGCATGCTCCTCATCAACGGCGAGAAGATGTCGAAGAGCCTCGGCAACTTCTACACGCTCAAGGAGGTCCTCGACAAGTATCCGGCGGATGCCGTGCGCCTGCTGATGCTCCAGACCCACTATCGCTCGCCGCTCGACTTCTCCTTCGATCGTCTCGACGGCGCCGTGGGCACGCTCGAGCGCGTGCGTGGCGCCGTTGCCAACCTCCGTTGGGCCGCGGAGAGCTCGAGCGCGAGCGGCCACGAGCTCAATGACGCGGACCGCGCCTTTGGCAAGGCCGTGGATGACGCCGCCGCCGAGTTCACCCGCCAGATGGACGACGACTTCAACACCGCCGGTGCCCTCGCTGCGCTCTTTGGCCTCGTTACGGCTTCGAACACCTACCTTGACGAGGCCGGCGCGAACGTTGCCGGCTCCGTGACCCTTCGCGCTTCGGACACGCTCGTCGAGCTCCTCGGCGTCCTCGGCGTCGAGTCCGTGCGCCCCTCGGCGTCCGAGCTCCCGCACGAGATCGTCGACCTTGCCCGCGAGCAGGCTGGCTATGAGGGCGACGACGCAAACGAGGCAGCGGACGCCCTCGTCGCTGCTCGTGCCGAGGCTCGCGCCGCCAAGAACTGGGGCGTTGCCGACGCCATCCGTGATGGCATCGCAGCCCTTGGCCTTGTCGTCGAAGACACGGCCGCCGGCACGCGCATCAAGAGCGCCCAGAAGGAGGACTAGGAATGGCACGTCGATCCGGTGGACGCCCCGCGTCCCGTGACAACCGCTCGGCTTCCGGTCAGCGCCAGGGCGGCCCTTCTAAGGGCCGTGGCGGGGCTGGCGGCCGTTCGACCCAGAGCGGCGGCAGGGGCCGTGGCGCCGGGGCTCGCGGAAGCGCTCCTGCGCGTTCCCAGCGCCCGCAAAGGCGCGATGCCGATGCTCAGTCTGCGCAGAGCCGCCGCCCCGACCGCTCCCGCGCCGGTTCGAAGGGCGACCTCATCGAGGGCCGTCGCGCCGTTGCGGAGGCTCTCGAGCTGGGTCTGCCCGTTTCTCGCGCTTTGATCCAGAAGGACCAGGGTGGCGCCGACCAAGCGCTCGCAGACCTCGCCCGCACCTTTGAGGCCGCCGGCGTCGAGGTCGAACGAGTCGCCAAGCCGATCCTCGATTCGCTTTCCTCGCACGGTGCCCACCAGGGCGTCATGGTCAAAGTACGCCCCTATCGCTATGCGTCCCTGGCGGACGTCATCGATCGGGCGGGGGAGGGCAACGCCCTCGTCATCGTCCTCGACCACGTGACGGACGAAGGCAACTTCGGAGCCATCGTGCGCACGGCAGAGATCGTGGGGGCGGCAGGCGTCGTCATCGCGAACGCCCGTGCTGCCCGCGTTGGCGTGGGTGCCTACAAGACGAGTGCCGGCGCGGTCATGCACCTGCCCATTGCGCAGGTGCCCAACCTTGCGACGGCTCTTGACGAGCTCAAGGAGCATGGCTTCTGGGCTGGCGGTGCCACCGAGCACGCGCATGACGTCATTTGGGATGCGCCGGTTCACGGGCGCCTTGCGCTCGTCATGGGCTCTGAGGGCTCAGGTATCTCGCGTCTCGTGCGCGAGCACTGCGACTTCGAGTTCCGTCTGCCCCAACGCGGCGTCGTCGAGTCCCTGAACGTCGCCCAGGCGACCACGGCCATCGCGTATGAGTGGCTTCGCCGCGACATGACTCAGGCGGAGGCTGCAGACGGAGTTGCTGGTGCCGCGGCGGGAGCTGAAACCTGTGACGCGACGGACGAAGTCGTCTTCGACGAGACGGGCTACTACGACCTGCCCGATACGAGCGATTTCGACTTCTAGGTGGCGTACGTGGCTAAGCGTTCTAAGAACGAGCTTCTCGTCGTTGACGGCTACAACGTTATATTCGGCACCCCGCGGTACAAGGAGCTCGCAGACGAGCCAGAGCCTGGCTCTCGCGATGGCGACCCCTTCGAGCGCGCTAGAGACATGCTTGTGGGTGATGTCGCAGCCTTTGCCCAGGGCCGCTACGACCCTGTCATCGTCTTTGACGCCGCCGGGAACGTGAACCCGGAACACCCCGAGCTCAGGCGTGCCGGCGTGCGCATGATCTTCTCGCCCACGGGCGTCACGGCGGATTCCGTTATCGAGAAGCTCGTGACCGATTGCCGCCGAGAGATGCGCGAGGTAACGGTTGTGACCTCAGACAATGCGATTAGGGCGACGGTCGGCGGGATTCCCGTGACTCGAATCTCGAGCTCGATGCTCGCACACGAGATAGATACGCTCGATGCCGAGCGCGAGGTGGACGTGGCGGATCGAAGCCACGGCCGTCTTACGGTGGAGGACCGCCTCGACCCCAAGACGCTTGCGGCGCTCAACGCGCTGTTGGGGAGGTAGCCGAAACGGCTCGATTCGGCTACCATGCAAGAACGCGGCTTGTCCGCGAATGCGCGCCAACGTAGCTCAATGGTAGAGCCCCTGTCTTGTAAACAGGCCGTTGTAGGTTCAATTCCTATCGTTGGCTCCATGATCTGGCGAAGCGGGGCGACGTGCCGAGAAGGCTGTCGTCCCGCTTTTTGTTGCTCCTAGCGAGAAGTGAAGGAAATGTGAAGGTGGCCGGCTTCCCCATTTCTGTTGACAATATTTTCTCAGCCTTGTAATATCTCTTCCGCTGCGAGGGGCGACGGCCCCAGACGGCGGCTTGAAAACGGTATGGGGATGTGGCACAGCGGCAACTGCGGCGGACTGTAAATCCGCTCCCTCTGGGTTCCTTGGTTCGAGTCCAAGCATCCCCACCATGCCCGTGTAGCTCAGTAGGTAGAGCACTTCGTTGGTAACGAAGAGGTCACCGGTTCGAATCCGGTCGCGGGCTCCATTCAAGCACGGCGGTGTAGCTCAGTTGGTTAGAGCACGCGGTTCATACCCGCGGCGTCACTGGTTCGAATCCAGTCACCGCTACCAGAGCCCTCGCGGCGTCGAGCAATCGGCGCCGCTGGACATATTAATAGGCAAAAAGGCCGTCAAGGCCTAAAGCTAGCATCCATGAGGAGGATGGCAAATGGCCAAGGAGAAGTTTGAGCGCACTAAGCCGCACGTGAACATCGGTACGATTGGTCACGTTGACCACGGCAAGACCACGCTGACGGCTGCTATCACCAAGGTCCTCTCTGAGACCGAGGGCTGCAAGGCCGACTTCACCGCGTTCGAGAACATCGACAAGGCTCCCGAGGAGCGCGAGCGTGGCATCACCATCTCCGTCGCTCACGTCGAGTACGAGACCCAGAACCGTCACTACGCTCACGTTGACTGCCCGGGCCACGCTGACTACGTCAAGAACATGATCTCCGGTGCTGCTCAGATGGACGGCGCTATCCTGGTCATCGCCGCTACCGACGGCCCCATGGCTCAGACCCGCGAGCACATCCTGCTCGCCCGTCAGGTCGGCGTTCCCTACATCGTCGTCTTCCTGAACAAGTGCGACATGGTCGACGATGAGGAGCTCATCGACCTCGTCGAGATGGAGACCCGTGACCTCCTCTCCGAGTACGACTTCCCCGGCGACGATCTCCCGATCATCCGTGGCTCCGCTCTCGGCGCCCTCAACGGCGACCCGAAGTGGATGGACTCCGTCCGCGAGCTCATGAAGGCCGTCGACGAGTACATCCCGACGCCCGCCCGTGACAACGAGAAGCCGTTCCTGATGGCCATCGAGGACGTCATGACCATCTCCGGCCGTGGCACCGTTGCCACCGGTCGTGTCGAGCGCGGCGAGCTCAAGCTCAACGAGCCGGTCGAGATCGTCGGCATCAAGCCCACGCAGTCCTCTGTCTGCACCGGCATCGAGATGTTCCGCAAGACCATGGACTTCTGCGAGTCCGGCGACAACGTCGGCCTGCTTCTCCGCGGCATCAAGCGCGAGGACATCGAGCGCGGCCAGGTCATCTGCAAGCCCGGCACCGTTACCCCGCACTCCAAGTTCACCGCTGAGGTCTACGTTCTGACCAAGGAGGAGGGCGGCCGTCACACCCCGTTCTTCACCAACTACCGTCCGCAGTTCTACTTCCGCACCACGGACGTCACCGGCTCCATCGTCCTCCCCGAGGGCGTCGAGATGGCCATGCCGGGCGACCACGTCACCATCGAGGCTGACCTCATCCACGGCATCGCCATGGAGGAGGGTGACCGCTTCGCTATCCGTGAGGGTGGTCACACCGTCGGCGATGGTCGTATCGCTACGATCATTGAGTAGATCTAGGTTTTCCTAGCAACTACTAGGCCCGGTGCCGCTTGGTACCGGGCCTTTTCTTGTGAAGGTTATGTCGAGACGAGAGAACTTTCTTCCGTTACAGTCTCTTCGTGTTGACAAACCCAATGACACACTGGTAACATTCTCGCTCGCGCCATGGCTGAGACAGTCTTGGCCATGACCCATCAGGAGGAAAGCAATGCGTACCATGGTTACCCTCGCCTGCACTGAGTGCAAGCGCCGCAATTACACCACGGACAAGAACAAGCAGAACAATCCTGAGCGCATGGAGCTCAAGAAGTACTGCCCGTGGTGCCGCAAGCACACCCTGCACAAGGAGACCCGCTAGTCTCCAACACCCCACAGGCCAGTAGCTCCAATGGTAGAGCGGCGGTCTCCAAAACCGTTTGTTGTGGGTTCGAGTCCTACCTGGCCTGCCAGCAACCTCACCGGCCTCCCATTGGGGGAGGCCGGTTTCTATGATTGTACGAAGCCCGCCCGAAGGGAATGAGCATGGCCAACAAGGATCGCCAGAAGAGGAGCGTACGCAAGGCGCGTGCCGCCGAGCGTAAGGAGCTCGAGGAGAAGCACGCCATTTCCTCGGCCAATGGCTCCAAGAAGGCAACCCCGGCGCCTGCTAAGGCTCAGGCCAAGAAGAGCGAACCCAAGAAGGTCGGCTTCTTCGGTCGTATCAAGAATTGGTTCAAGGATGTCAAGACCGAGATGGGCCGCGTCACCTGGCCGTCCAAGTCTGAGCTCAAGAACTATTCTGTCGCGGTCATTGCCATGCTTGTCGTCTTCGGCGTCGCTGTTTGGCTTGTCGACACTGGTGTCGTCGCCGCTCTCATCGGCTTTACCGGACTGAGGGGTTAAGACTATGGCGAAGCGTTGGTATGTCGTTCACACCTACTCTGGCTATGAGAACAAGGTTAAGAACGACCTTGAGCACCGCATCGAGACCTACGGCCTCGAGAACGTCGTTGTCGACATCAAGATCCCGACCGAAGAGGTCACTGAGATCAAGGACGGCGGCAAGCGTGAGACGAAGGAGAGCAAGGTCTTCCCGGGCTATGTTCTCGTTCGCATGGAGATGGACGACAACTCGTGGTCTGTCGTTCGCAACACCCCTGGCGTGACTGGTTTCGTTGGCGTTGACGGCAAGCCTGCTCCTCTTTCCCGCGAGGAGTTCAACAAGATCATGCGCCGTAGCACGCCTCGTGCGGGTACTCCGGTGCCGCATCGCACCGCGACCAACCTTGAGCCCGGCATGACCGTTCGCGTGCTCTCTGGCCCCCTTGCTGACTTTGACGCTCAGGTCACCGAGGTCAACGCTGAGGCCGGCAAGGTCAAGGTCGTTATGATGATCTTTGGCCGCGAGACGCCCGCCGAGCTTACGCTCGACCAGGTCAGCGTCATCGCCTAAGACTGGCAATCCCGCGGGCCTCTTTCGGTGAGGAAAGCTTCTGAGGACCGCGCACTAGATAGCTCGCTTTTAACACGTTATTCAATCAGGAAGGTATGACCATGGCTGAGAAGAAGGTTGTTAACCTCATCAAGCTCCAGATTCCCGCCGGCGCTGCTAACCCCGCGCCCCCGATCGGCCCGGCCCTCGGTGCCGCTCAGGTCAACATCATGCAGTTCTGCCAGGCGTTCAACGCCGCCACGGCAGACAAGAAGGGCGACATCATCCCCGTTGAGATTAGCGTCTACGAGGATCGTTCCTTCACCTTCATCTGCAAGACCCCGCCTGCGGCTCACCTGATCAAGAAGACCCTCGGCCTCAAGGGCGGCTCGGGCGTTCCCCAGCGTGATAAGGTCGGCCAGCTCACCCAGGAGCAGCTCACCCAGATCGCCGAGACCAAGATGCCGGATCTCAACGCCAACGACATCGAGGCTGCCAAGAAGATCATCGCTGGCACCGCTCGTTCCATGGGCGTCACCATCGCGGAGTAGCTCTTTCGCTTTGCCTCGTCCGCTCTCGGGCGAGGCTTTGCCCTGACTGGGCAGCTAGGTAACCCGCCGGCGCGAGTCGGCTCAAGCGCGGTCTTGAGACCGCACGATGTGGGAGGGCGTCAGCCCGTTGACCACATGGAGGAATGAACATGTCTAAGCACGGTAAGAAGTACGCTGCCGCCGCCGCCAAGGTTGAGGCCGGCAAGCTCTACACCCCGAAGGCCGCCGCGGAGCTCGTCAAGGAGATCTCCTTCGCCGGTTTCGACGAGACCATCGAGGCCACCTTCCGCCTCGGCGTCGACACCCGCAAGGCTGACCAGAACATCCGTGGTTCCATCGCGCTGCCCCACGGCACCGGCAAGTCCGTCCGCGTTGCCGTCTTCGCCGAGGGCGAGCAGGCTCGTGCCGCCGAGGAGGCCGGCGCCGACATCGTTGGCTCCGACGACCTCGTCGCTCAGATTCAGGCCGGCAACATCGACTTCGATGCTGCCATCGCCACCCCGCCGATGATGGCCAAGGTCGGTCGTCTCGGTAAGGTCCTCGGCCCCCGTGGCCTCATGCCGAACCCCAAGCTTGGCACCGTCACCATGGACGTCGCCAAGATGGTCGGCGAGCTCAAGGCCGGTCGTGTCGAGTATCGCGCTGACCGCTACGGCATCTGCCACGTCCCGGTGGGCCGCGTGTCCTTCCCGGTCGAGCAGATCGTCGAGAACTACGGCGCTCTCTACACCGAGATTCTCCGCGTGAAGCCCGCCACCGCCAAGGGCAAGTACGTTAAGTCCATCGCCCTTGCTTCCACCATGGGCCCTGGCGTCAAGGTTGACTCTTCCGTCACCCGCGCCTTCCTCGAGGCCTAAATCTCACCTAACGTGCGCCGCATAATCGGCGTGTAGGAGATTTGAATTTGATGCAGCCGCTTGACTCTTAGTCAGGCGGCTGCAATCATATTGGCTGTTCAGCACATAGCACGTCCGCTGCCAGAGACAGCCGGTGCCCAATCGGGCCTAAGGGGTTCGTCCCGCCTGCCGAGGTGGTCCAACGAGTGAAACTCTTGCGACCCCGTCTGGCCAAGCGCCGGCGGGGTCTTTTGTTCTCCTCGAGCGAAGTCCCGCCTACTGGCGAGACGTGCACGTTCGCTCGAGGGGAGGTGCAACTATGCCAGCCAAGTCCAAGATCGATATGCTCGAGAAGGTCAACAAGTCCCTGGAGGCTTCCAGCGGCCTGTTTGTCATCGACTATCGCGGCCTCTCCGTCAAGGAGTCGCAGGAGCTTCGTCACGCTCTTCGTGAGGCGGGCGCGGAGATGAAGGTCTACAAGAACAACATCGTCCGTCTCGCGCTCAAGAACGCCGACATGCCCGCGATTGATGACTGCCTCGAGGGCACCGTCGCCTGCGTGTTCTACGAGAGCGACCCTGCCGCCGCCGCCAAGGCCATCAAGGAGACCTCCAAGAAGCTCAAGAAGATTGAGTTCCGTGGTGGTATCACCGATGGTCAGGTCGTCTCCGCTGAGGAGGTCATCGCTATTGCCGACCTTCCCTCCAAGGAGCAGCTCCTCGGCCAGATCGCCGGTCTCATCAACGGTTTCGCGCGCGACATCGCCGTGTGCGTCAACGGTGTTTCCTCCGGTCTCGCCCGCTCGATCCAGCAGGTTTCCGAGCAGAAGGCTGCCTAGGCAGTCTTGCGGCCTAGCCGCAACCCGTAGGCGCAATCGCGCTTCGGATAAGACTAACCTCATGCAAGTTGCATGAGCCACGAAAGGAATTTAGCAATGGCTAAGCTCACCACCGATGAGATCATCGACGCCCTTAAGGAAATGACCCTTCTCGAGGCCTCCGAGCTCGTCAAGGCCATCGAGGACACCTTTGGTGTCTCCGCCGCCGCTCCTGCCGCCGTCGTCGCCGCCCCTGCCGCCGGCGAGGCCGCTGCCGAGGAGAAGACGAACTTCGACGTCGTGCTCGAGGGCTTCGGCGACAACAAGATCGCCGTCATCAAGGTCGTCCGCGAGCTCACCAGCCTTGGCCTGAAGGAGGCCAAGGAGGTCGTCGAGTCCGCCCCCAAGGCCGTCCTCGAGGGCGCCAAGAAGGAGGACGCCGAGGCTGCCAAGGAGAAGCTCGAGGCTGCCGGCGCTGCCGTCTCCCTTAAGTAACTTCTAGCAGGCTTGATGCCTGCCGTATAGGTTCGAACTTGGTTCGAGCTATGAGTTAGTTACGAAGCCCCGCATCGAGAAATCGGTGCGGGGCTTTTCTGTTTACAGCCGTTCTGTCGGCATGGGTGAGCATCGATGGATGCAGCGGGGGAGTGGCAGAAGCAAAAGAGAGAAGTCGCCAAGCGGTAGTGCGCGGCACTTGAGCGGTAGAGAGGGCGACTGCTCACAGGTCCTTCATAACCTAAGGTCTTCGATAATGGCAAAGGTGCTGGAAATAGCTAAAGAGCGACAAAATAGTTGAAAAAAATAATGAAGTCAAGACTGTTTATTGACGAAAGACTTGAGCTTCGTTAGATTATTAGGTTGCGACAACTGCCGCCATATGCCATGTTGAAGGAGGAAATGCCTGGTGCGTACCGCTAAGTCTACTACCACCTCCGCAGTCAAGCACGATCGCGTGAGCTTTTCCAAGATCGCTCCCGCGATGGAGCTCCCCAACCTGATTAGGATCCAGAAGGAGTCGTTCGAGCGCTTCATGACCGATGGTCTTGCCGAGGCTTTTGCCGAGGCTTCGCCCATCGAGAACAACGCTGGCACGATGGAGATCACCTTCGGCGAGCACCAGTTTGGTGATCCCGCCAACACGATCGCCGAGTGCCGCGCCAAGGACATGTCGTATCAGGCCCCGCTCCTGGTCGACGTCCGCTTCGTTAACAAGGAGACCGGCGAGATCAAGGAACAGCTCGTCTTCATGGGTGATTTCCCCCTGATGACCGAGCGTGGCACCTTCATCATCAATGGCACTGAGCGCGTCGTCGTCTCGCAGCTCGTCCGTTCGCCGGGCGTGTACTTCGCTGCCGAGATGGACAACGGCGTCCAGGTCCACCGCGTCCAGTTCATTCCTGCCCGCGGCGCCTGGCTCGAGTTCGAGGTCGACAAGCGCGGCCAGCTCGTCGTCTCCATCGACCGTAAGCGTCGTCAGAGCGCCACGATGTTCCTTCGTGCCCTCGGCATTGCCGAGAGCGACGAGGAGATCATCAACCTCCTCGGCGATTCTGAGATCGTCCGCTCCACGCTCGAGCGCGACGTCGCCCAGACCCGCGAGGACGCCCTCATCGAGATTTACAAGCGTCAGCGTCCCGGCGAGCCGCCCACCGTCGACTCCGCCCGCAGCCTGCTCGATGGCCTGTACTTCAACGCTCAGCGCTATGACCTCGCGAAGGTCGGCCGTTACAAGATCAACAAGAAGCTCGGCATCGACGTCGATGCCTCTGAGTCCGTTCTCACGGCTGAGGATCTCGTCTGCGCCCTTCGCTATCTCCTGGCCCTCCACGCCGGCGACCCCACCAAGAAGGTCGACGACATCGACCACTTCGGCAACCGTCGCGTTCGTACCGTGGGTGAGCTCGTCGCGAACCAGTTCCGCATCGGCATGAGCCGCATGGAGCGCGTCGTTCGCGAGCGCATGGCCGCCCAGGACGCTGACGACATCACGCCGCAGAGCCTGATCAACATCCGCCCGATCGTGGCCGCCATCAAGGAGTTCTTCGGCTCCTCGCAGCTCTCCCAGTTCATGGATCAGTCCAACCCGCTGGCTGGCCTGACCCACAAGCGCCGTCTCTCGGCCCTCGGCCCGGGCGGCCTCGCCGGCCACAAGTCCGGCTCCAGCCGTCGTACCAACGTCCCGACCGCCGTCCGCGACGTCCACAACTCGCACTATGCTCGCATGTGCCCCATCGAGACCCCCGAAGGCCCGAACATCGGCCTCATCGGCTCGCTGGCCCTCTACGCTCACGTCAACGACTTCGGCTTCATCGAGGCCCCGTATCGCAGGGTCGTCGACGGTAAGGTCACCGATCAGATCGACTGGATGACCGCAGACGAGGAAGAGGATCACGTCATCGCGCCGGCGAACACGCCGATCGACCCGAAGGACGGCTCCTTCATCGCTGTTGACGAGGACGGTAACCTCTACAACCCCAAGCGCGTCGTCGCCCGTACCCGCGACTTCGACGGCTCCTTCGGCGCCCCTGCCGAGTGCCCCGTCTCCGAGGTCGACTACATGGACGTCTCGCCGCGCCAGCTCCTCTCCGTGGCTGCCACGCTCATTCCGTTCCTCGAGCACGACGACGCGAAGCGTACCCTCATGGGCGCTAACATGCAGCGCCAGGCCGTGCCTCTGATTCACGCCCACGCGCCGTACGTCGGCACTGGCATGGAGGCTCGCGCCGCCCTCGATTCCGGCGACATCATCGCCGCCGAGTTCGACGGCACCGTTCTCGAGGCCGACGCGGCGCACATCGTCGTCGAGGGCCCGAAGGGTCCCGTGACGTACGACCTCCCGAAGTACCAGCGCTCTAACCAGAGCACGTGCATTAACCACCGCCCGATCGTCCACGCCGGCGAGACGGTCAAGGCTGGCCAGCCCCTCGCTGACGGTCCTTCGATCGACCACTCCGAGCTCGCCCTCGGCGCGAACCTCACCGTGGCCTACATGCCGTGGGAAGGCTACAACTACGAGGACGGTATCGTCGTCTCCGAGCGCGTTGTCCAGAATGACCTGCTCACCTCGGTGAACATCTCCCGTCACGAGATTGACGCCCGTGACACCAAGCTCGGCCCCGAGGAGATCACTCGCGAGATCCCGAACCTGGGCGAGGACATGCTTGCCAACCTCGACGAGGACGGCATCATCCGCATCGGCGCCGAGGTCGGCCCCGGCGACATTCTCGTCGGCAAGGTCACGCCTAAGGGCGAGACGGCTCTCACTTCCGAGGAGCGCCTGCTCCGCGCCATCTTCGGCGCCAAGGCGCACGACGTCCGCGATACCTCGCTGAAGATGCCTCACGGTGCCTATGGCCGCGTTGTTGACGTCGTTCGCTTCAGCCGCGAGGCTGGCGACGACCTCCCGCCGGGAGTCAACGAGCTTGTCCGTGTGTTCGTCGCTCAGCGCCGCAAGATCCAGCAGGGCGATAAGATCGCCGGCCGTCACGGCAACAAGGGTGTCGTCTGCCGCGTCCTGCCGGTCGAGGACATGCCCTACATGGCCGACGGCACGCCCGTCGACGTCCTGCTCGACCCGCTGGGCGTTCCGTCCCGTATGAACGTCGGTCAGCTGCTCGAGTGCCACCTTGGCTGGGCTGCCGCCAATGGCTGGGACATGGAGCATGCCAATTCCGACAAGTACATCCCCGGCCCGATCCCCGTTGCGACTCCGGTCTTCGACGGTGCCACGGCCGACGAGGTCGCCGAGGCCATTCGTCGCACCAACACCAACCTGGTGAACCGTGCTCGCGAGCGCTTTGGCGAGCACATGGACGAGACCTTCGTGCCGCAGCTCAACAGCTTTGGTAAGACCACCCTCTATGACGGTCGTACCGGCGAGCCCTTCCGCGACAAGATCACCGTGGGCACTTCCTACATCCTGAAGCTCGGCCACATGGTCGACGATAAGATCCACGCTCGTTCGACCGGCCCGTACAGCCTCGTCACCCAGCAGCCGCTCGGTGGTAAGGCGCAGTTCGGTGGTCAGCGCTTCGGTGAGATGGAAGTTTGGGCGCTGTATGCCTACGGCGCTTCCAACGTCCTCCAGGAGATCCTCACCGTCAAGTCCGACGACACGAACGGCCGCGTGAAGACCTACGAGTCCATCGTCAAGGGCGAGAACGTCCCTGAGGCCGGCATCCCCGAGTCCTTCAAGGTGCTCGTAAAGGAGATTCGCTCCCTCGCTCTCGACATCGAGCCGATTTCCTACAAGAAGCGTGCCGCCAAGGCTGCCGCCGAGGTCAGCGCCGAGAACCCGGTCGACGTCTTCGCCGACGCCGGCTCTGCCGATGACCTGATCGGTGCCCCCGTCGACCTCAACTCCTCCGACGAGGAGCCTGAGCTCGTCGCCGAGACCACGAACGAGAAGGAGTAGCGAACCGTGGCAGATTTCGATACCACTGACTTCGACGCCATTAAGATCTCCCTCGCCTCTGCCGATGACATCCGCAGCTGGTCGCACGGTGAGGTCAAGAAGCCCGAGACGATCAACTACCGTACGCTCAAGCCGGAGAAGGACGGCCTGTTCTGCGAGAAGATCTTTGGCCCGGTCAAGGACTGGGAGTGCGGCTGCGGCAAGTACAAGGGCATTCGCTTCAAGGGCATCGTCTGCGAGCGCTGCGGCGTTGAGGTCACGAGCGCCAAGGTGCGTCGTGAGCGCATGGGCCACATCGAGCTCGCGGCTCCCGTGAGCCACATCTGGTACTTCAAGAGCCCCAACTGCTTCCCGCTGTCGCGTCTGCTCGACATGAAGTCCAAGGACCTCGAGAAGGTTCTCTACTTCGCGAGCTACGTGATCACCAACGTCGACACCGAGGCCCGCGAGGCCGACGCTGCCGACCTCAAGGAGGAGCTGGCCGCCGACCTCGAGCAGCTCGACGCCGAGCGCGATGAGCAGATTGAGCGCATGCGTGCTGACCAGGCCGAGGGTATCGTCGACGAGTTCAACGGCGACGACGTCCTGACCGATGACGAACTCGCTGCCGCGATCGTCGACCTCCGCGAGGAGTATGAGGAGGAGAAGCAGCTTCGCTCTGAGGCTTACGAGAAGTTCATGCAGCTCGAGACGCGTGAGCTCATCTCCGACGAGAGCCTCTTCCGCGAGATGAAGCGCTACTACTCCATCTACTTCCAGGGCGGCATGGGCGCCGAGGCCGTTCGCGACCTTCTCCGCGCCGTTGACCTTGAGAAGACCGCGGTTGAGCTCCGCGCCATCATCGCCGACGACAAGGGCCAGAAGCAGCGTCGCGAGAAGGCCGTCAAGCGCCTTGAGGTCGTTGACGCCTTCCTCGAGGGCCACAATGACCCTGCCAACATGATTCTCGACGTCATTCCGGTCATCCCGCCCGACCTACGCCCGATGGTGCAGCTCGACGGTGGCCGCTTCGCCGCGTCTGACCTCAACGACCTCTATCGTCGTGTGGTCAACCGCAACAACCGCCTGAAGCGCCTTCTTGACCTCGATGCCCCCGCGATCATCGTCAACAATGAGAAGCGCATGCTCCAGGAGTCCGTGGACGCGCTGTTCGACAACGGCCGTCGCGGTCGTCCCGTCACTGGTCGTGGCGGTCGTCCGCTCAAGTCGCTCGCCGAGGCCCTCAAGGGCAAGCAGGGCCGCTTCCGTCAGAACCTGCTTGGTAAGCGAGTCGACTACTCCGGCCGTTCCGTCATCGTCACCGACCCGCACCTGCTCCTTCACCAGTGCGGCCTCCCCAAGACGATGGCCCTCGAGCTCTTCAAGCCGTTTGTCATGCGTCGCCTCGTCGAGCTCGGCAAGGTCGAGAACATCAAGGGCGCCAAGCGTGCCATCGATCGCAGCCTTCCCGCCGTTTGGGACGTGCTCGAGGAGGTCATTGACGGCCGTCTCGTGCTCCTCAACCGTGCACCTACGCTGCACCGTCTGTCGATCCAGGCCTTCGAGCCGGTCCTCGTCGAGGGTAAGGCCATCCACCTGCACCCGCTCGTGTGCGCCCCCTTCAACGCAGACTTCGACGGCGACCAGATGTCGGTTCACGTGCCGCTGTCCACGAAGGCCCAGACCGAGGCTCGCGTCCTCATGCTCTCGAGCAACAACCTGCGTTCGCCTGCCTCCGGCAAGGTCCTGACCGTTCCTTCCCAGGATATGGTCTTCGGCGTGTACTTCCTCACGACGGAGAAGAACGACATGCCGGGCGAGGGCCACGTGTTCGCCAACTTCGATGACGCGCTCGCTGCCTATGATTCGCGTGTCGGCATCGACATTCAGGCCAAGGTCATCGTCCGTGTCTCCGCGGCCGACGCCAATGCCGAGGTCGACGGCCGTAAGATCTTCCGCGTCCGCACCGCTTGGGGCAAGGAAGAGGACCTCGACGTCACCGACAAGCCGGCTCGCTTCGAGACCACCACGGGTCGCATCATCTTCAACCGTCAGTGTCTGCCTGCTGATTACCCCTTCATCAACTACAAGATGGTGAAGAGCGACATGGGCAAGCTCGTCAACGACTGCTGTGACCGTTATCCGCTCGCTCGTGTCGAGCCGATCCTGGACGCCATCAAGTTCGCTGGCTTCCACTTCGCCACGCGCGCTGGCCTGACCGTGTCCGTTTGGGATGCTGTCATCCCGGGCTGCAAGGAGCACATGCTCGCCGAGGCCCAGGCCAACGTCAACGAGATCAACGAGTACTACGAGGACGGCTTCCTCTCTGAGGCGGAGCGTCACGCTGAGGTCGTTAACGCTTGGACCGAGTGCACCGAGGCCCTTGGTAAGGCAATGCTCGAGGGCTTCGACGACGACAACCCCATCTACATGATGGCCGACTCCGGTGCTCGTGGTTCTAAGACGCAGCTTCGTCAGCTCGCCGGTATGCGAGGCCTCATGGCTGACATGTCCGGTGACACGATCGACCTTCCCATTAAGGCCAACTTCCGTGAGGGCCTGCTCCCGCTCGAGTACTTCATCTCGACCTACGGCGCTCGTAAGGGCCTCGTCGACACCGCGTCCCACACGTCTGACTCCGGTTACCTCACGCGTCGTCTCGTTGACGTCGCGCAGGACGTCATCGTTCGTGAGGAGGACTGTGGTACCGCCGAGGGCGTTTCCTACGTCCTGGTGAAGCCCGGCACGACCGACCTCAACGTCGACCTTGTCGGCCGTTGCGCCCTCAACGACGTTATCGACCCGAAGACCGGCGAGGTTCTCATCCCGAAGGACGGCTACATCGAGTCCGCTGCTGACATTCAGCGCCTTGTCGATGCCGGTCTCAAGAAGGTCGAGCTCCGTGCCCTTCTCACCTGCCGTTCCAAGAACGGTGTCTGCCAGAAGTGCTATGGCTGGGACCTCTCCACGCGTCGTCCGGTCAACGTCGGCACCGCGGTCGGCATCATCGCTGCCCAGTCCATCGGCGAGCCGGGCACCCAGCTCACGATGCGTACGATTCACTCCGGCGGCGTCGCAGGCGTCGACGACATTACGCAGGGCCTGCCCACGGTTGGCCGTATGTTCGACGTCGTCGGCAACGTCAACGAGAAGATCCTTGGCCGCGAGGCTGACCTCGCTCCGCTCTCCGGTAAGCTCACCATCTCGCCTGAGCAGACCGAGTACCTCGTCCGCATCGTCGACATCGACGACCCGACCCGCATTCTCGACGAGAAGCGCATTCCCGCGAGCGCCCGCTTCATGCCGGGCATCGAGGATGGCTGCGAGGTCCGCGCCGGTGACCAGATCACCAAGGGCTTCGTGAACTTCCGCAACCTGCGCAAGCTGACCGACATCGAGTCGACGATGCACACCTTCGTCGAGAGCGTCAAGGACGTCTACACCA
>USBN01000026.1 GCA_900552935.1 uncultured Coriobacteriaceae bacterium
TCCGTGGGCTCCCAGGTGGCGAGCCACTCGGCGGCAGCCTCAAAGCGGCGAATCGTGGGGTCGACGGCGGGGTCGCGGAAGGAGTACATCTCGAGCAACGCGTCGGTCGTGCAGCGGAAGCCGCAGCCATAGGCTCCGCCCAGCACGCGCACCTCGTTCCAGAGGTACTCGTAGGAGAGCGCCTGCGACGCGACGCGCCAAGCGCCACTCGATTTGGTGCCGTGCTTGAGGCCGGACATGCCCTCTGCCACGAAGCAGACGTTAGCGGGTACGACGAAGGCCTCGGCGCGAGCCTGGGGCGCGGGAACGAGAAGCACCTTGTCGGATTCGTCGGCGCTTGAAAGGCCGAGCCCATCGGCTGCCTCCCAGAAGCGCTTCGCGTCCTCGCCGGGGCCCGTGATGCTCATCTCGCAGTTGCCCGCCGAGAAGATGCGGCGGCAGAGGTCGCCAAGCTTCGACTCGAGCTCCTCGGCGCGCTCGTCGAAGTGGTCGACCAAATCGCGCAGGAACAGGTAGAAGTCAACGCCGCCAAGCTTTTCCGCGACGACGGAGCTTGCCATGAACTGCGAGTTCACGCGCGAGAGCGCCGCGGCGTGACCCGAGTTCACGAAGGACTGCTCCATCCCCAGACGGCGCTGCGTGAGGATGTCGGCGATGCGCTTGCGGTCGGTGAACTTGGTGGTCGCCCACACCTCGGCGGGAAGCTTCGCGAGCCATTCGACGTTCGAGGAGAGCGCACTTGCGCCCACGACGAGCTTCGGACGGGCGCTCATCTCGTCTCCATCGGTGTTGTAGGTCTCGGTGAAGAAGGAGAGGAAGCCGAGCTTGGACTCGCAAATCGTGTCGAGCTCGTAGGCGCTACGCGTCTCCGTGTCGAGCCTGCCGAGAAGTCCCGCGAGCACGCTTACGTAGGGGAGCTCCTCGAAGCTCACCTTATCGAGGCCGAAGTAGAAGTAGGCGTAGTCGATGCCGCGCGTGTCGATGTCGTGGCGGAAGCACGGGACGGGAGCCTCAACGGCAACGGTCTCGGGATCGGCGGGGCCGTCTCCGATGTCAGAGAGCTCGAGGCGAGGCAGCGTGGCCGGGGCCTCGGGGGTGTCGGGCGCGGCCTGCTCCGCATGGAGCTCCTCCGCCTCGCGGGCGATGTCGGCAAGCTCGGCGTCAGAGAGCTCGGCGCGCTTGGCGGCGAGACGCTGGGCCTCGTCGGAGCGCTCCTCCTCGGTGGGAACAACCTCGACCAGGCACTTGTGGTCGCATCCGCAAATTGCCTCGGAGAGTAACCGCTCGAAGTATCCGTGCGTAAGGCCCTCATGCATATGGGCGAGGGCATCCTCGTAGCGGAGGTAGAGGGTCGCGTCCGCGTCATCGTAAAGCCAGCCGCTCATCGCCTGGATGGCGAGACCGATGCCATCGGGGTAGCCCCAGTCGCCCTCGCGCAGGTTGAACTCCGCCTGGGCGAGCGAGGCCTCGAGGTTGTCCTGCCCAAGCCCCTCGCGGGCGAGCGTGGCACAGGTGTCCTCGACAAGCTCCTGGAACTTCTCGGCAACGCCAGGCTTGGCGCCCTTAAGCTCGAAGATGAGGATGGGCTGGAGGAGGCCGTCATAGAGGAAGCCACTCACGTCCTGGCCGACGCCGCTCTCGAGGATGGCGCGCTTGAGCGGCGCCTCATTCGAGCCGACGAGCGCGTCAATCAGGATGTCCGCGGCGAGGACACGCTCGCGCTGGGAGGAGCGAGCGAATACGTAGGCGACGCCCACACAGGCGTTGTCGGGCGTCGTCTGCATGGGAACCTGGATGAGACCACTCACGCGCGCAGGGCACGCGGGCAGGGGGTTGGGGTCACCTGCGTGGCGGTCCTCGGCGCTCATGAAGCGCTCGTCGAGGAACGCGAGCTTCTCGTCTATGTCGAGGTCTCCGTAGAGGATCGAGTAGGAGTTCGAGAGCTGGTAGTGGCGCGCGTGGGTGTCGAGGAACTCCTCGTAGGTGAGGGAGGGGATTGCCGCAGGGTCGCCGCCGGAGACCCAGCCGTAGGGCGTCTCGCCGAAGAGCTGGCGGTTGATGCCCATGATAAGGATTTCGTCCGGGTCTGACAGGGCACCCTTCATCTCGTTGTAGACGACGCCGTTGCAGGTAAGCGGACGGGAAGTGAGGCCCGCGGCGTTGGCATCCGCGCGCTCCGCGTCGCTGCCGGTGCCCGCATCCTCGGCGGTCTCGCCGCTGCCTGCGACCCGTGTCTCATTCGCGGTCTCTCCACCATCTGCGACTCGCGCCTCGTCCGCGGCCTCGCCCAGCTCGTAATGCCAGCCCTCCTGCTCGAAGATGCGTGGGCGGCTATAGATGTTGGGATGGAGAACCGCGTCGAGATAGACCTCCATGAGGTTCTCGAGGTCGTGGTCGTTCGTCGAGGCGACGGGGTACATCGTCTTGTCGGAGAAAGTGAGCGCGTTCAGGAAGGTCTGCATCGAGCTCTTGAGCAGGTGGACGAACGGCTCCTTCACGGGGAACTTGCTGGAGCCGCACAGCACCGAGTGCTCGAGGATGTGGAAGACGCCCGTGTCGTTCGCGGGCGGTGTCTTGAAGGCAATTGAGAAGGCCTTGTTGCCATCCGGGCAGGCGAGCCACATGACGCGCGCTCCGGTCGCGTTGTGACGCATCACGTATGCGGTGCCTGAAATCTCGGGCAAATCCTCGGCGGTCTCGACGGCGAAGCCATGATAGATGCCACCGACAGATAGCTTTAAATTAAGGGTGGAATATGCGGAAGACATGATGGTACCTTTCACAGGTTGCTGTTGGCACTGACTGTATCACGCAAGGGAAGCGAATGACGAAGGCAAACAACGTGAGGCGTGGCGTTCTCCTCACGCTTTTGGGCGGCACATGCTGGGGCTTTTCCGGCACATGTGCAAAGTTCCTGATGGATGGCTATGGGGTGACTCCGCTGTGGCTTCTCTGCGTGCGCCAGCTCACGGCATCGCTCCTGTTCTTCGTCTATGTCTTCGCCGCTCCGCGCGAGAGGGACCGCTTCGCCGAGCTTGGTGAGGCGGTCGGGACGAGTCCCAGGTCCTCCGGCATTGGCCTGTTCTTTGCGACTGCCTTCTGCATGATGGTTAACTCTCTCAGCTACATCATGACGATCAAGATCACGAACTCTGCGACGGCTACGGTTCTCCAGGCGCTCTCGCTTGTCCTGCTCATGATCTTCTCCTGCGTGGTTGCCAAGCGTCTGCCGCGCCGCCGCGAATCCTTGGGTCTCGCGCTTGCCCTTGGCGGCACGTTCCTGCTTGCCACGGGAGGGGATCCCAGCAAGCTCGCCATGCCGCTTAATGGCTTGCTCTGGGGCTTTGCGACCGCCACGACCTATGCCATTTACTCTGCCGTTCCGGCGAAGATCCTCGAGAAATGGGGCAGTCCCGTCGTCAATGCCATCTCGATGCTCATCTCAGGCGGCGGTCTTGCCATCCTGATTCGCCCGTGGGAGAACGTGCCGGTATTCGATTTCGCGGGCATTGTGGCGCTCGTCGCCATTTCCGTCGTAGGCAGTTTCCTGGCATACGCGTTCTACATGCAGGGCGTGAAAGATCTGGGCCCGCTCCGTGCGAATATGCTCGGCACGTCTGAGCCCATCTCCGCGACGATCTTCTCCGTCCTGTGGCTCGGCACGACCTTCTCGCCGACGGACCTCATCGGCTTCGCAATGATTATCACGATGGTGTATCTCACCGCGTAAGGGCTTTGGTTGCGGGTCGGGTGCCTGCCCTGTCTGCTGTTGCGGATGAACCTTGGCGCCTTGCTTTGGTTGCGATGGGATCGTGCCAGGCTTTCGCGGGCGATGCTACAGGAAGCGATACTGAACGGCGCGAACGCCCCACTCATTGGGCGACGAGCAGCCGAAGGCCTTCCAACAACCGCCCGCAAGGTCGAGAACGCGGCCGTGCTGGGCGAAACCACCCACGTCGTTCACGGTTGCGGTGATGGTCCTGCCGCCGTAACGGATCTGAACGGTACGGCCAAGCAGATAGCGCTGGCTCAGCGGAACGGCGACGGTCATGGAGTCGTCCGTGAGGATATCGCCCGAGGCGGTGGCGTTGCCGCCGGTGTTGTCAGCGACGGAGTAGGCGGATGCATAGCCGATCATCCACTCGCCGTCAGTCTCGACCTCGGAGCCGTCGGTCGCGCCCGGATCGGACTTGCCCGTGTCGGTGCCTGCGTTGGAATTGCCGTTCGAGTTGTTGCTGGAGCCAGTCTCGGGCGTCTGATTCTGTTGGGTGTTCGCGTTCTCGCGAGCGGCTGCCTCTGCAGCTGCCTGAGCGGAAATCTGGGCGTTGAGCTGATCGAGCGCGGCCTGGGCCTGGTTCATGGCTTCCTGCGCCTGGCGCTGCTGGTTGTCAGCCTCTTCCTTGGCGGCGGCAAGCGTCTGCTGGGCGCTCGTGAGCTCGTTCTCCATGTTGACGAGCTCGTTGAGATCATCGGAGTTGGAACGCTGGATAGCGCTGATGTACTGGTAGGTCGTGAGGAAATCCGAGAAATCCTTGGCAGAAAGGAGCAGACTCACGAGACCCGGGGTGTCCTGCTGCATCTTGTAGATGGAGCTCATCGACACCGCGGCGCGGTCGCGCTGCTCGGGGAGGAGGGCGGTGACCTCGTCGATCTTTGCCTGCGACTCGTCGATCTTGGCTTGAAGTTCGTTGACCTTGGCCGTCGCCTCGTCATAGGCCATGGTCGCCTCGTCGACCTTGGCCTGGAGCTCATCGACTGAAGTGGCATGGGCGATGTGGGCGGGGAGTGCCAGAACGCAGCACGTGGATAGGACGACGCTGGCCACTACGGTCAGAACCGCCTTTGCCTTCACGCTGCGTTTCTTCATGCTACTCCCGAGGTCAGTCTTAGGACCGTACACGCTCCGGCCCCTTTTTTACCATTGGACAAGGCGGCGAGTGACGCCGGATGGCCCGTGTCCGCGAGACGAGGTTGTACTCGAATCGAAGGACATACGGACAGTAGTCTACCTTTTACCGGCCCACTTCACACATTCCCCAGCTAAATAGGGCCAAGCGCCGCCGATGGGATGTCCATCGACGGCGCTTGTGCGATTATTGCCAGTTGACGTTCCGCGAGGCGAGCGTTTGCGTGGGGCGGGTGAAAAGCCCTGTCATTACATGCTTTTACCTGCGGCGGCGTTGCTTGGTACGGGCACGGGCCACGATGTGCGGCGGGGTGCCGGCGCGAATGCTACTTCACGACGAGGATGTCGCAGTCGGTATTGCGAAGCAGGAATGTCGAGATGGAGCCGAGCAGCGCGTACTTGATACTCGAGAGGCCGCGTGCTCCGCAAAGTACGAGGTCAGGCTTAATGACGTCGAGCAGCTCCTCCTTGAGGGTCTCGCGAATGCGACCGGTCTTTACCTGAACCTCGACCTTCGGGATGTGGTCGTTCGCCTTCGCTTCGGCAACGAGGGGCTCGATGGACTCGCGGAATGCCTTGTCCATGCCGGGAATGAGGTCTGACGGGAAGGCGCCAGCGGTCTCGAGGACCGTGGAGTCGATGACGTGTCCGATGTATAGCTCTGCGCCGTTGTTTGCCGCCACGACGATGGCGCGGCTGAGCACCTTGTCCTGCTGCTCAGAACCATCGAGCGAGACGAATACCTTCTTGTAACCAATGTCGTTGAGGGTTGCCATAACGTACCTCGTTTCTCTGGATGGGGTCCCCTGTGAGCCCCGGCCGGGCATAGGGGTGTTCCGCGTCCGGTCATGCCCTAGGTATACCCCTGCTGCGGAATCTCGAGCGGCTCGTGGACGTGCGGGCGAATGCGTCGGTGGACGGCGACCGTATGCAATTCTGTACGCTTGGGGCGGCTAAGCATGTCATAGGCGTACCGCGCGCCAACGCGTGCGCCCCACGCCAACGCTCTGCATCGCTTGGTTCCGCGGACGAATCGGCTGCGTCTGGTTCTGTGGGGTTTGTCACATCGGGTGTCCGATGGGCGCCTCGCTCGTTCGGCGCATCATAATCAGTGACTGTGCCAACCGCAGCCACGCGATCAATCGCAGCATCCCGCCGCGCTCAAATCGAAAGGTCCTGAATGATCCCCATGAACCCCATCGACCTGCTCAAATCCGCCTTCCTTGGTCTGGTCGAGGGCATTACCGAGTGGCTACCCATCTCCTCGACCGGCCACATGATCCTGGTCGACGAGTTCGTGAAACTGAACGTCACCGAAGAGTTCTGGAACATGTTCCTCGTCGTTATTCAGCTGGGTGCGATTCTCTCCGTCTGCGTGCTGTACTTCCACCAGCTCAACCCCTTTAGCCCGAGCAAGGGCAAGGAGGGCCGTCGCGCCACTTGGAGCCTCTGGGGCAAGATCGTCGTGGGTTGCGTCCCCGCAGCAGTCATCGGACTGCCGCTCGATGACTTCATGGACGAGCACTTCCACAACTCTTATGTGGTTGCTGGTGCCCTCATCGTCTACGGCATCGCGTTCATCCTGATCGAGAACTGGCGCGCGCGTCGTCGTTCCGAGATGGTTGCCGAGCGCCCTCACGGTGCGCACTTCGCCCCGGGCGTGACCGATGACCTTGCCGAGAAGGACTCCGACTTCGGTGCCATTACGAGCGTCGATGAGGTCACGTACAAGACGGCGATCGGCATCGGCTGCTTCCAGGTCCTCTCGCTTGTGCCGGGCACGTCGCGCTCGGGATCCACGATCATCGGTGGCCTACTGCTTGGCTGCACGCGTGCCGTGGCGGCGGAGTTCACGTTCTTCCTCGCCATTCCTGTCATGTTCGGCGCGAGCTTGCTCAAGATCGTCAAGTTCGCGCTCAAGGGCGCCGCGATGAGCGCCAACGAGTGGGGGATCATGCTGGTGGGCCTTGTCGTGGCGTTCGTGGTGTCGCTCGTTGCGATCAAGTGGCTTACGGGCTTTGTGCGCAAGCATGACTTCAAGGTCTTCGGTTGGTACCGCATGGTTCTTGGCGTGGTCGTGCTCGCGTTCTTCCTCGTGATTGCTCCGGCGCTTGGCATTGCATAGGGGCCGCGTGTTCGCGGGTGGCAATTAGTCGGAGTGTATACTGGGGCCAATACTCCGATGACCAAGGAGGGTCCCATGTTTTGTCCTAAGTGCGGAGCACAGCTCCCTGACGGGTCTAGGTTCTGCGCGAGCTGTGGCGCTCAGATCGGCGGTGCTCCCGCCCCTGCCGCCGCTCCTCAGGCTGGCTATGTTCCGCCTGTCCAGCCCACTCAGCCTGTCCAGCCCATCAAGCCCGGCATTGCCGTTTCGGGCCTTGCGACGAACGACCTCGGCATGCTTGTGTCCGTCGTCGCTGCCTTCGTGGGCATCGTGGCGTTCTTCATGCCCATCATCTCGCTGAGCGTCTTTGGCTCCACTACCACGCTGAGTGCCAAACAGATGACCTTCGGCACCACGGTCTATGGTATGAGCATGGACGGCGAGCCCGCAAACATCTTGTTCCTCGTTATTCCGGTTATCGCGCTTGTTGTCTCCCTTCTTGTGAAGGGCAAGCCTGGTGCGATTGCTCGCATCGTCGTCGCCGTGGTCCTTCTTGGCTTCGTCTTTGCCTGGAAGGGTCAGGTCGATGACCAGGGCTATGGCTTCTTTGCCATGGAAATCGCCTTTAACCTCTTCGTTCTCTCTGGCGCCGCCGTCGCCGTTGGCGGAGTCTTGTCGCTGCTGAAGAAGTAGCGGGCGCCGTTTGCAAGTGACGGGCGCCGTTCGCAAGTAGCTCTAAATAGGCCGGCCCGGGCGACAAGTCCCGGGCCGGCCTTTGCTTTGAAGTCTGGCTGAGTCACACGTAAAGCTCGGCAATTGTTCCCGCCACGACGTAGGGGCGGAGTGGTTGGCCGTAGGGGCGCAACGGGTGGCCGGCACGGCATCATGGCTTGCGTTCGGGGCATGGCGCGTGCGAATAACGGGTTTGCGCGCACGGTGTGTTTTGGGGCCGCAACGAAAAAGTGCGCGGGCCTGTCCGGGTTCTAGTTCACGGCGTTGGTGGGCGTGCGGCCCTCAACCAAAATCTCGGCGCAGGAGTCGAGTGACATGCTCGCGAGCGTGAGCGTGCTCTCGCGCGAGAGGTAGGCCGAGTGCGGCGTCGTCACGCAGCGTGGGTGCTCGATGAGCCGGCGGTTGAGGTTGTCCGTGCCGTCGTTCTCGCCTGCGAGGGTGTCGAGCCCCGCTGCCGTGATGCCGCGCTCTCCGTCGCTGGCGATGCTCTCATCCAACGCCGCCACGAGCGCGTCTTCGTCCACGACTTCCCCTCGGGCGGTGTTGATGAGATACGCGCTCGGCTTCATGAGGGCGAGCTCGCGCTTGCCGATAAGCCCTTCCGTCTCGGGGATGAGAGGGCAGTGGAGACTCACGACGTCGGACTGGACGAGAAGATCGTCGAGCGTCTCGGCCTTTTCGACGCCAAACTCCGCGAGGGTCTCGGCGCTCTTCGTGGGCGCCCATGCGACGACGCGCATGCCCAGGCCGCGGACCATGGGGGCGAGCGCCTGAGCGATGTGTCCAAAGAACACGAGACCCAGGGTCTTTCCCGAGACGCGCGTGGTGGGGTAGCCCTCCACGGGGTCCCAGCCGCCCCCGAGCATGGAGCGGTTCTGGAACGTGATCTTGCGGAAGAGGTCGAGCATGAGGCCGAGGGCATGCGTTGCCACGTCTTCGGCGCAGTAGCCGGGGCAGTTCGTGACCGCGACGCCGTGCTCGCGGAGGGCGGCGAGGTCCATGTGATTGGTGCCGATGGACATGCTCGCGACGAGCTTTACGCCGGCGGCCTCCATGCGCGCCGCGCACTCGGCGTCGACGGGCATGAACTCGCCGATGACGGCTTCGATGCCGTCGAGCTCCTCGGCGGTGGGGGAGCAGTAGGGCGCGTGAACGCAATCGACGAGGTCGATGGTGCCAGCGTAGGGCTTCTGGGAAAGGACCTTGTGTCCAAAGTCGAGGTATTCGGGGAGGGCGTAGTAGAGGACTCGATGTCTGGGCATGGCATTCCTTTCGTCGCAAAAAAATGCGGGACTAGTCAGCATCTGTCCATTCTAGGCGCTTTGAGTTTCTGTCCGCAGTCGCGGTTAGACTAGGAACGATTAATCTCGCGACGCGGTTCGTTCTGGCTTCGCGGCTGGGGCCTTCGCCCCGGTCTCGCCATCGGGTTTCCGCGCGCATGACCAGGGAGACTACGTATGACGCAAGGACCAGCCAAGAGAAGCGCCCGCGACCTGACGTTGCCTAGCTTTGTCACGGGAGCGCAGGGCGTCGGCGCGCAGCCCGCGGCCACGAAGCCCGTTGCGCCCGTGACCGAGCAGCTCTTCTCGATCCCCGCCGCGGCTCCGGCGGTGGCTGCGACGACGGTCCCGGCGCCCGCTCCGGCCCCCGCCTCCGCTCCGGTCCCGGCGCGCCCGCGCTGGACGCCGCCTGCGGTGACGATCGACCTCGCGAGCCTCAATCCCGCCCAGCGCGAGGCCGCGGAGTGCACGCATGGTCCGCTGCTCGTGCTTGCTGGTGCCGGCTCGGGCAAGACGCGCGTGCTCACCTACCGCATCGCCCACATGATCGCGGACGAGGGCGTGCGCCCCTGGCAGATTCTCGCCATCACGTTCACCAACAAGGCAGCGAAGGAGATGCGTGAGCGTCTCGACGCCCTGCTGCCGGGCGGTACGCGCGGCATGTGGGTGTGTACCTTCCACGCCATGTGCGTCCGCATCCTCCGCGATGATGCGGATAAGCTGGGCTACACCTCCAACTTCACCATCTATGATGACGATGACTCGAAGCGCCTCGTGAAGCAGATCATGGGCGACCTCAACATCGAGCCCAAGCAGTTCCCGCTCAATGGCATTCGCTCTCGCATCTCTAGCGCCAAGAATGCCCTCGTTCTGCCTGATGAGTTCGAGGGGCTTGCCAACACGCCGCCCCTTCAGGCGACGGCTCGCGTCTATCGCGAGCTGCAGTCTCGCCTCGAACGCGCGAACGCTATGGACTTCGATGACCTGCTCATAAACGCCCACAAGCTGCTTCGTGATCATCCGGATGTCCTGGCCAAGTACCAGCAGCGCTTCGTGCAGATCAGCGTGGACGAGTACCAGGACACCAACCACGTCCAGTACGAGATCACAAACATGCTCGCCGCGAGTCAACGCAACCTCATGGTCGTCGGTGATGATGACCAGTCCATTTATAGCTGGCGTGGCGCGGATATCCAGAACATCCTCGATTTCGAGAAGGACTATCCGGATGCCAAGGTCGTGAAGCTGGAGGAGAACTACCGCTCGACCGGCCACATCCTCAACGCCGCGAACGCCGTCGTCGCCAACAACAGCCGTCGCAAGGAGAAGCGCCTCTTCACCTCGCGTGGGGACGGCGAGCTCGTACAGGCCTACCAGGCGAGCGACGAGCGCGACGAGGGTCGCTGGATCGGTGCCCAGATCGAGAAAATCCACTCCGCGGGCACGAGCTACGACGACATGGCGGTCTTCTATCGCACCAACGCCCAGAGCCGCATCCTCGAAGATATGCTGCTGCGCGCCGGTGTCCCGTACAAGATCGTGGGCGGCACGCGCTTCTTCGACCGTGCGGAGATTCGCGACGTCACGGCCTACCTCAAGCTCGTGGTGAATCCCGCGGATGACGTGAGCGCCCTGCGCGTGGTCAACACGCCGCGCCGCGGCATCGGCTCGACGAGCGTGGCGAAGATCCAGAGCTACGCACTGGTCAACGGCATGCCGTTTTTGGCTGCCTGCCAGGCTTGCGTTGCGGAGGAAGGCCTCCTCACGGCGAAGGTCAGGGGAGCGCTTGCCCAGTTCACGGGTGTGATCGAGGCTGCGCGCCACAAGTCCGGAGAACTCGCGCGCGTGATCGAGTCCATCGTTGATGACGCCGGCCTCATCAACGCGCTCGAGGCTGAGCACACCATTGAGGCGGATGGCCGTATCGAGAACATCCGCGAGTTCCTTGGTGTTGCCCAGGAGTTCGACGAGACTCACGATGACGTGGCGGAGACCCTTGAGAGCCTGGCGCAGCTGCGCGAGGCCGGCATGATCGATGCCGCGGGAGAGGTTCCCGCTGCCGTCCACACCGCTCAGCCGACTGACCCCAGCGTGACGGTTGCCGCCGAGAAGCTTCCCGCCTTCATGGAGTGGCTCGCCCTGCGTAGTGATCTCGATGCCCTTGCGGGTTCAAGCAGCGCGGTGACGATGATGACGGTGCACTCCGCCAAGGGTCTGGAGTTCCCCATCGTGTTCGTTGCCGGCATGGAGGAGGGTATCTTCCCGCACGCTGGTCACGAGGACGACCCGTCTGGCGTCGAGGAGGAGAGGCGCCTTGCCTACGTTGCCATCACACGCGCGGAGCGCCAGCTCTTCCTCACCTACGCCGCCACGCGCCGCACCTATGGCTCCACAACGGCGAATCCGCCGAGCCGTTTCCTCCGCGAGATTCCTGAGCGGGATATCCAACTTGTGGGTGTCGGCTCGGATGGCTTCTCCGGCGTGGGCTGGGAGAAGCGCGGCGACCGCCGCGGCACGTATGGTAGCGGCACGGAGGCCTATGGCGGCGCGGTGTTTGGCTCTGCCACGCGCTCCGCTGGCGGCAATGCGCAGAATCGTGCGAGTGGTATGAGCTTCCGCTCTGCGAGCGAGGGCTTTGGTGGCCGCGGCGCCTCTGGCGTCTCATCCGGCTCTGGTCTGCCCCTCTCCGCTCTGGGCGGACGAGGGTCTGGTCCACGCACCTTCGGCTCCGGTGGCTTTGACGCCGCGGGATCTGGTCGCGTGTTCGGCTCTGGTCGTGCGGCGGCTCCTGCGGAGGATCCGTTTGCCCAGAACCCGTCTGGTGGCATCAAGCGTGATGCTGCCAAGGCATCCGAGGGCTTTGCCAAGGGAGACAAGGTCTCGCACAAGACCTTCGGTCCCGGTGTGGTCCTCTCTGCCTCGGGCGATGTTGTCGAGGTCAAGTTCACGCGCACGGGTAAGATCAAGAAGCTCATGAAGGGCTTCGCGCCCATCGTCAAGATCGAGGGATAGCTATGGAAGAGGTCACGTTCCTCGGCATGTCGATGCCGGGCCTTGTCGCTCGCGCGGTGACGCTCGGTGTCGCCGTATTGGTGGCTGCCGGGCTTTCGCACGTAGTTACACGCGCTCTGCGTCGTGCGCTCGAGCACACGAACGTGCCGAGTGCCTCCATCTTCGTGAACCTCGCCCGTGCTCTCGTGTGGGCATTTGCCCTGCTCTCGGTGCTGCAGCCCGTGTTTGGCATCGCGCCCACGGCCTTCGTGACCGCCCTGGGCGTGACCTCCCTCGTCATTTCGTTCGGCATGCAGGACACGGTCTCTAATGTCATCGGCGGCCTCGGCCTTATGGCTGGCAAGGTGGTTCAGCCCGGCGACTTCGTCGAGGTCTCGGGCTTTAAGGGCGAGGTGGTTGACGTCAACTGGCGCAGCACCACCGTCCGCGACCGCTTGGGAAACGAGCAGGTGATTCCCAATTCCGTCCTCAACAAGACCGCGCTCACGCGCAGGGCGGCGACGTCGGGCTCGCTGTGCGAGATGAGCATCGTGGTTGCGCACGGATCAGACCTCGACACCGTGCGCGCGGACATCCTCAGCGCGGTATCAGAGATGACCGATCTCCTCCGTGCCGATTGCGAGGCATATGCGCGCTTCGTGGGCTCGGATGCGTATGGAATCCAATGCGTGATCGGTCTTTACCTGGCAGATGGCGTGGCTCCCACGCTGGGCGAGGATGCCCTGATGAGTCGCATCTCCGCTTGCGACTGGATCGCGCGCGCCGCATAGAAGCCTGCTTCCCGCGGTATCGATGCGTCACAAGGCCTACGCATGAAAGAGGGGTTCCCGTCCAGTTGGTGGACGGGAGCCCCTTGTGCCAGAAGCGGTGGTCTGGAGAACGGTTACTCGACGGAGAGGGTGAAGTCGGTGCCGTTGTCAGACTCGATGTCGAAGTCACCCTTCGAGCCTTCCCAGGTGAGGTCGTGGCTGAAGCCGCCGTCGGCGTCGTCCACGTCGTAGTTCGAGGAGAGCGGATTGGCGGTGTTGGCCTCGCTGGAAGTGGTGCCCCAGAAGTATGCGAACTCGTAGGTGCCCTTGCCACCCTCGTCGATCTCGAACGTGGAGCTGCGCACGTAGTAGGGATAGGTGGGATCGCTCGCGTCATAAGCAGTCACGATCATCATCCACTTGCCCCAGGGCTTGGAAGCCGTGGCATCCTTGGGAGCGACGATCTTGCAGGTCTTCTGCTCGCAGTCGCTGAAGAGGGAGGTGCCCCAGTCGCCCCAGCTGATGTCCTTCAGGGTGTAGATCACGTTGTCGCCGTCGGTCTCGGTGGAGTCGATGGTGCCAGTGACCTTCTCGTCCTGGTCAATGACGGTGATGGTGCTTTCGTCCTCGTCCATCCTGATGCAGAACTCGTGGGTGTAGCCGTTGCCGGAAAGGTCGAGCTCAGACCAGGAGCCGCCCTTGCCAAACATCGGTACGACGACGAGGGCGATGACGGCGACGAGAACGACTGCCGCGATGCCGATGATCAGCGGGGTCTTGCTCTTCTTCGCGGGCGGGACGGCGCCTGCGCCGGGCGTCGGGGCGGCGTAGTTGACCTGCGGCGCGGGCGGAACCGGAGAACCGTAATTGGCCTGCGGGGCCGGGGGAACCGGAGAGCCGTAATTGGCCTGGGGCGCCGGCGGAACCGGCGCGGCGGCAGGGGCGGGCGCCGGCGGAACCGGCGCGGCGGCAGGTGCGGGGGTCGGTACGGGAGCGGCCTGAGGGGCCTCGTTCACGGGTGTGGGAACGGGCGCTGCAATCGGCTCGGGAGCGGGAGTCGCAACCGGCTCGGGCACGGGTGCCGGCTCGGGAATGGGCGGGGCAGGAATGGGCTCGGGAGTGGGCGCGGGAGTCGCAGTCAGCTCGGGCGCGGGTGTCGGCTCGGGCGCGGGTGCGGGAGGCTCGGGCGCGGGTGCGGGAGGCACGGGCGCGGGAGCAGGTGCCGGAGCCGCGGCAATCGGGCTGCCGCAGTGGGTGCAGAACTTGGAGCCATCAGGGACTTGGGCTCCGCAATTGGTGCAAAACATATGTCCTCCTTAGGTTGGCCTGGTCGTCGAGGCGATTCGATCCCCATAAGCACAGTTTAAGAGATATGAAGGCCTTGTGAACACGCTATTCGCTGAGATGCGGGAGGGGCTCGAGATTCGGTGTTGCGCGGTATTTCTGTCCCACACAAGAGCGTTATCATGGGTTCGTCGTTGCTCCAGCTGGGAGCCTGTTGGAAGGATCATTGGCATGGGTTTTCTCGATAGCCTCCAGAACTCGGTCAACAGCGCCACGGCAGCCGCTGGCCGTGCCACCTCAACTCTTAAGCTTAAGAACCAGATGAACGAGGCGCTTAAGCGTCGCCAGGGCTATGCCACCCAGCTCGGTGCCAGCCTCTATGAGGCGACGAAGGACAACCCCGAGCTGCGCGTTGGCCGAGAGGCCCTCTTTGACGGCATTGCCGCGTGCGACGCGGAGCGTGCCCAGCTCCAGGCTCAGATCGACCAGATCGAGGCGGAGGCTGCCGCTGCTGAGGCTGCCGCCTCTTACTACGTCTGCCCGTTCTGCCACTCTCGCGTGGGCGCCACCGACCTGTTCTGCATGGGCTGCGGCAAGCCCATGGCCGAGATCCAGGCTGCGCTTGCTCAGCAGCAGGCCGCTGCTGCTCCCGCTCCTCAGCCGCAGGCTGCCGGGGCCGTGTGCCCGCAGTGCGGTGCCCCGGTCAATCCTGGTGACGCCTTCTGCATGTCCTGCGGCTGCAAGCTTGGCGCCCCTGCGTCCGCGCCCGCGCCGGCACCCACTCCTATGCCGATTCCCGAGCCGGTCTCTGCCGCTCCAATCCCCGAGCCGGTCTCTGCCGCTCCAATCCCCGAGCCGGTCTTCTCTGCTCCCATCGAGGCGGCAGACCCCGCGCCCGAGGCCACGGAGGAGTAGCTCCGGGCTTCTCGGCATCTTTCTGTAATCGCTAATGCATCGACGCCCGCCTCCGAAGGGAGACGGGCGTCGTTTCGTTTGGCTCAAGTGCGCGTCTGCGCACCAAATGGCTCTCGGCTACAGCTCGTTCACGCGTCCGCTCGGACGCTCGCCGGCAATGCTGGCGAGCGCGTCCTGGAGCGCATGCCTGCGGGCGGAGCGCGACGGCGACTGACTGTTCACGAAGGGCAGGCGAGAGAGGAGCGCTCGATTGGCGGCATGGGTGACCCAGATCTCAGCACGAGTGGCGGCTTCGACGTCGACCTTCGCTTTGTCGTCAAGGATGACCACGGCGGAGAGGTCGGGGTGAGATTCGAGAAGCTCGCTGTTCATCTCTCCGGACTCGAGCACGACGACATCCACGTCCTGAAGCGGGTCCGGCGCCGGTTCGGCTGTGGCATCGGCGTCGTCGACGTTGAGCGCAGAGACTTGGGCGATCGTCACGCCGCGCTTGCCCCACTCCTCAAGCAGGTCGTGCTCATAGGAGAGGTCGGTTGACGAGCCAACATAGAGAATGGTGCGCATGATGTCTCCGCTCAGGTCGAATGTATGTCATAAGCCTAAGCGGACAAGGTTGCCTCATGGTTACGTCCGTGACAAAGCGTCGTTACGGGGCGGGGCGGCGTGGTGATGGGAGTGCACCCACCCCTACGTCTGGGAAAGACGGCCGAGGGATGCTGGGCGCGCGTCGGCAAGGTGCTGGGGCATGCGTCCGAACGTGTGCCCAATGCAGCGGAAGTGTGATCGCCCGGGCGCGTTTCCTGCGGTATCCTCGTGAGCATATTGCGGGAGCGGGAGGTGGCGCTATGGCTAAGGTGACGCTGAAGGATATCGCCAGAGAGGTGGGGCTCTCTGTCACGTCCGTGTCGCTCGTCCTGAACAATCGCCCGTGCAAAATCAGCGAGGCGAGTCGCCAACGCATCCTCGAGACGGCGCGCCGCAAGGGCTACATCCCCAACCAGATCGCCCGAAGCCTCGTCATGCAGCATACGAACACCATCGGCCTCATCATTCCCAACATCGAGAGCCGCTTCTTCGCGTCACTTGCAAAGAACATCGAGCTCAGGTGCCGCGAAAGGGGCTATGCCCTTATCATTACGAATTCCGACGATAGCCCGGAAAACGATGCCAAGCTCGTTCGCCTGCTCGTGAACCGCGGCGTTGACGGCCTCCTCATCGTCGTTTCGGACGAGTTCGCCACTGACGAGCACCTCCTCGCGGACCTTTCGCACCTTCCCACGCCCTTCGTCATGGTCGACCGTTTCATCGAGGGCCTGTTCTGCGACAAAGTTCGCTTCAACAACGAGCTGGGCGGTTACTTGGCGACGCGCCATCTGCTTGATCAAGGTCACGAGAAGATCGCCTGCATCGTGAATCCAAACTCCAACACTGGCCGCGAGCGCTTTGACGGCTATTCCCGCGCGCTGGGGGAGGCGGGCATCCGGGTGCGCCGAGACTACGTACTCAGCAGCGATTACTACATTTCCAGCGCCTATGAGGCGGCGGGCCGCCTCGTGAAGACGGATGCCACGGCGGTTTTTGCGAGCTCGGACAACATCGCCCTTGGGCTGCTCAAGCGCCTCTACAGCTTTGACCTGCGCGTGCCGCGCGATTACTCGGTCGTGAGCTATGACAACTCCGCGGCAGACGTGCTGTTCGAGCCGGAGCTCACCTCAATCGAGCAGAACGTGCCGGAGCTCTCCGGCGCCGCGCTCGATCTCCTCTTCCGGCGCATCGAGGAGTCTGAGACGGGCGAGCTGGGCGGCCCGGATGAGGTCGTCCTCAACCCGAAGCTCGTCCTAAAGGACAGCGTTCGCAGGCTCTAGTAAAGGACGGCGACGCAGACTCTGGCTACCTATATGTGGTGACGTCGCGTTGACCTCATAAGCCACGCGTCAGCCCCGTGCAAACTGAGCCCACAAGACAGTTAATTCTGTAACTAAGGCACTACCGTCCGCGGGTATAACGCTACCGTTCGCGGAGTTAAACGGTTAGGCCGCTTGTAAGTAATTCAAATTCCTCTCCAAGTAAAACGATTTACCCTCATATACTCCGTACCGGTTAGTCAAAGAGGCGTTTCAAGCCAAGCCGGACGGATACCCACGCCCACGCGAAGGCAGAGAAGCGCCACAACGCCCCGAAAGGGGCAAAGTCGAGCGCGGTCTACCACCGCGCAGGAAGAGGAGAGGCACAATGGCACATCCCGTCATCGGCACCCCCTGGCAGAAGCTCGACGCTCCGGTTCCCGAGCAGGAGCTCGAGGGCATCGAGAAGTACTGGCGCGCTGCGAACTACCTGTCCGTCGGCCAGATCTACCTCCGTTCCAACCCGCTTATGCGCAAGGACTGGGTTGACGAGAAGACCGGCGAGACCCGTGACTTCGGTCGTCCCGACGTCAAGCACCGTCTCGTTGGCCACTGGGGCACCACGCCGGGCGTGAACTTCCTGTTCGGTCACGTGAACCGCCTCATCGCCGACCACAAGCAGAATGCCGTCTTCCTCATGGGCCCCGGTCACGGTGGACCTGCCGGCACCGCTCAGTCTCTGCTTGACGGCACCTACTACGACATCCGTCCGGACATCACCAACGACGAGGCTGGCCTCCAGAAGTTCTTCCGTCAGTTCTCTTACCCCGGTGGCATCCCCTCTCACTACGCTCCTGAGACCCCGGGCTCCATCCACGAGGGCGGCGAGTTGGGCTACACCCTGTCCCACGCTTACGGCGCCATCATGGACAACCCGAGCCTCCTCGCTGTCGCCGTCGTCGGCGACGGTGAGTCCGAGACCGGCCCGCTTGCCACCTCTTGGCAGTCCAACAAGCTCGTGAACCCCAAGACCGACGGCATCGTCCTCCCGATCCTGCACCTCAACGGCTACAAGATCGCCAACCCGACGATTCTGTCCCGCATCTCTGACGAGGAGCTCACCGAGTTCTTCGAGGGCATGGGCTATGATCCGCACTTCTTCGTTGCCGGCTTCGACAACGAGTCCCACATCTCCATCCACGCTCGCTTCGCTGCCCTGCTCGAGGAGGTCTTCAACCAGATCTGCGACATCAAGGCTGCTGCCGAGGCTGGCGACGAGACCCGTCCGGTCTACCCGATGATTGTCTTCCGCACCCCGAAGGGCTGGACCTGCCCGAAGCACATCGACGGCAAGAAGACCGAGGGCTCTTGGCGTGCCCACCAGGTGCCGCTGGCTTCCGCCAAGGACACCCACGAGCACTTCCGCGTCCTGCGTGGCTGGCTCAAGTCCTACAAGCCGGAGGAGCTCTTCGACGAGAAGGGCGCCATCCGTCCCGAGGTGACCGCCTTCATGCCCGAGGGTGACCTCCGCATCGGCGCCAACCCGAACGCCAACGGCGGCCTTGTCCGTGAGGACCTCGTCCTCCCCGACATCCACGCCCACGAGGTTCCGGTTGCCGAGAAGGGCCACGGCTGGGGCTCCACCGAGGCTGCCCGCGTCTTCGGTGCCTACACCGCCGACGTCCTCGCCAACAACATGGAGAACTTCCGCATCTTTGGCCCGGACGAGACCGCTTCCAACCGTCTCCAGGACGCCTACAAGTACACCGTCAAGCAGTGGGAGGGCGGCTTCTACGCCGACGCTGACAACGACGAGCTCCTCGCCCCGCAGGGCAAGGTCGTCGAGCAGCTCTCCGAGCACCAGTGCGAGGGCTTCCTCGAGGCTTACGTCCTCACCGGCCGTCACGGCGTCTGGAGCTCCTACGAGTCCTTCATCCACGTCGTCGACTCCATGGTGAACCAGCACTGCAAGTGGCTCGAGGCCACCGTCCGTGAGATTCCTTGGCGCAAGCCCATCGCCGGCCTCAACATCCTGCTCTCCAGCCACGTCTGGCGTCAGGACCACAACGGCTTCTCCCACCAGGATCCGGGCTTCGTCGACCTGCTCCTCAACAAGGCCAACGACACCCACGTCGTCAACGCCTACTACCCCTGCGACGCCAACATGGCCCTCGCCGTCGCCGAGCGTTGCTACCAGTCCACGAACTGCGTGAACGCCATCTTCTGCGGCAAGCAGCCCGCCCCGACCTTCCTGACGGTCGACGAGGCCAAGGCCGAGCTCGAGAAGGGTGTCGCCGAGTGGAAGTGGGCCAGCTCCGCTGAGTCCCTCGCTGATGCCGACATCGTCCTCGGCACCTGCGGCGACGTGCCGGCCCTCGAGGCCCTCGCTGCCCTCGACATGCTCAAGGGCGAGGGTGTCAAGGCCAAGTTCGTCAACGTCGTTGACCTCCTGAAGATCCAGAACGCCTCCGAGAACGACCTCGCCATCTCTGACGAGGAGTTCGCCGAGCTCTTCGGCAACGGCGAGAAGCCCGTCCTCTTCGCCTTCCACGCCTACGCCGGCACCATCCGTCGTCTCGTCTGGGATCGTCCGGGCCACGACGCCTGGCACGTCCACGGCTACGAGGAGAAGGGCTCCACGACCACGCCGTTCGACATGCTGCGTCTGAACAACATGGATCGCTGGGCTCTCGCTGCCGACGCTCTCCGCATCATCGACGCCGAGAAGTACGCCGACAAGATCGCCGAGTGGGAGAAGTTCCGTCAGGACGCCTTCCAGTTCGCCGTGGACGAGGGCTACGACGTGCCCGAGTTCACCAGCTGGGTCTGGCCGGACGCTGCCGCTGCCACCGGGGGCGAGCTCTCCGCTACCCAGATGACCGCTGGCGACAACGAGTAGGTTGTCCGCATCAGTTGGCTAGCCCGTCGGCTAGCTGTCTGACAAGTGTTTTCACGGCTC
>USBN01000027.1 GCA_900552935.1 uncultured Coriobacteriaceae bacterium
CGATGGTGAACTCGCGCTTGGGCTCGTCCTTCTTGAGCTCCTCGAAGACAGCGAAGGCAGACGCGGGCGGCGTGTCCTTGCTGCCGAGGCCGTAACGGCCGCCGGAAACGTGGATATCGGTCTTGCCGGCCTCATAGAGGGCAGAGACGACGTCCTGGTAGAGCGGCTCGCCGATGGAGCCCGGCTCCTTCGTGCGGTCCATGACGGCGATCTTCTTGACGGTCTCGGGGAGGACGTCAACGAAGTGCTTGATGGAGAACGGACGGAACAGGCGGACCTTCACCAGGCCGACCTTCTCGCCGTGGGCGTTGAGGTAGTCAATGACCTCCTCGAGCACGTCGCAGAAGGAACCCATACAGACGACGACGCGATCGGCATCGGGAGCGCCGTAGTAGTTGAACAGGCCGTAATCAGTGCCGAGCTTGGCATTGATCTTGCCCATGTACTCCTCGACGACGGCCGGCAGCTCGTCATAGGCCTTGTTGCAGGCCTCACGGTGCTGGAAGAAGACATCGCCGTTCTCGTGGGAGCCGCGGGCATGCGGGTGCTCGGGGTTCAGGGCGTGGTCACGGAAGGCCTGGACGGCGTCCATGTCAAGCATGTCCTTGAGGTCGTCGAAGTCCCACATGGCGACCTTCTGGATCTCGTGCGAGGTGCGGAAGCCGTCGAAGAAGTTCAGGAACGGCACGCGGCCCTTGATGGCAGCGAGGTGGGCGACAGGCGAAAGGTCCATGACCTCCTGGACGTTGCCCTCGGCGAGCATGGCGAAGCCGGTCTGGCGACAGGCCATGACGTCGGAGTGATCGCCGAAGATGTTGAGCGCGTGGGAGGCGACGCAGCGGGCGGAGACGTGGAACACGCCCGGCAGGCCCTCGCCGGCGATCTTGTACATGTTCGGGATCATGAGCAGCAGGCCCTGGGACGCCGTGTAGGTCGTCGTGAGGGCGCCAGCGCCAAGGGAGCCGTGAACGGTACCGGCGGCACCAGCCTCAGACTCCATCTCGACGACGTTGACCGGGGTACCAAAGACGTTCTTGATGCCCTGGGCGGCCCACTGGTCGACGTGGTCGGCCATCGGGCTGGACGGCGTGATCGGGTAGATGCCCGCCACCTCGGTGTAGGCGTACGAGACCCAAGCAGCGGCCTCGTTGCCGTCCATAGACTTGAACTTACGTGCCATATCCTCTCCTTCTGACGAGGTCGCGCGGCGGCAGGTGACGTGGGTCACCACCACCCCCTGGCGGTTGCCTCTCCACGCGAAATCGCCCCCTGGCCACTTCCCCGGCGGCCAAAAGGCGGCTATTTCATAGCCATTTGATTATCCCGCATTCTGGGCCGGTTCAATCGGGTTTTTAAGAAAGCATGCCAGCGATTTGCCGAGCGGTCATCAACACGTCGCAGCGCGACGTCCGCTCGAAGGCGTTATTCTCCGGTATTCACGCTTGCTTCCTGCGGCTTTGCTGCAAAGGGGCCACAGGAAGCGATGGCGTTCCCTACCTTGCGACCCGGGCGGTCTTGGCGAGCAAGGCATCCCAGCTCTGGGCAAAGCGCTCGCCCATGGGGCCCTTGGCGTCCGACGCCGGCACGACGCCGTGCTCGTCCGAGACGAGGAAGGCCTCGTCGCAGGCGGCGCCCATCTCGAGGTCCTCGGCAAGGGAGTCCGCGCGCTCGACCGGGATGCCGAGGGTCGCCGCGAGGTCGAGGACGAGCGACGCTGCACCCGAGGAAATCGAGCCCACGCCCGCGCCGTAGACGAGAGAGCCGCCGCGAGCCACCCAAATCGTCTCGGGGGCGACGTCGGTCTCGCCCGCCTCGAGCTCAGAGGCCTTGGCGCGCTCGATAAGCGCCGAAAGCGAGGCGTCTGCGAGCGGCTCATACTCCCCCACCGCCATGGCGGCGCGGCCAAGCTCGTCGGTCATCAACATGAGGACGCCGTTGGGATGCTCATACGAGCCATCCTTGAGGGTCCACTCCACGTGTTGCTTGACCCAGCCCAGAAGCTGCGGAGTGAGGTGCTTGCCCAGTACCATGCGCTTACCGAGCGCGCGCATGTGGCGATTCATGGCAGGCAGCTCGCCACCCTGAATTCGCCAGCGGCACACGAGGACGGGAGCGCCAACCTCGAACTCCTCGGGAATCTTGCCATCTGCCATGAAGAACCGCCTTTCTGCGGGCGCTTCGCGCCAGGACCTGGAGGCGCCGCGCGCACGACGCCCACGTGCCGCACACGCGGGTGTCCAACACGACGCCCACACGCCCGCACGCGCGGGCGCCCAACATTACATTTTTGCAACCACACTGTAAGCCAATTCGATGGCTCCGCAGAGGCGGTCGCGCAACGATACTAGTGTCATGCAGCCGCGCCCCGACGACGGGGCGTAAAAGAAAGGATACCCATGGGCAACCACTATCAGCCCAACTCCAACATTCCTCTCGATGGGTCACCGGTGCGTCAGGCGCCTGCGAATTCGGTCCTTTCCGTCCAGCACCTCGAGAAGACCTACGGGAACCGCGGCAAGAGGGGCCGCGGAGCGACCACCCGCGCCCTGGCGGACGTCTCCTTCGACGTGAACGAGGGCGAGTTCGTTGCCATCATGGGCGCCTCGGGCTCCGGCAAGTCGACGCTGCTCAACTGCGTCTCGACCATCGACTCTGCCACGAGCGGCCACGTCTTCGTGCGCGGCGTCGACGTCACGTCCATGCGCGCCGGCGAGCTCGCGCGCTTCCGCCGCGAGCAGCTCGGCTTCGTCTTCCAGGACTCGAACCTGCTCGACACCCTCACTGCCCGCGAGAACATTGCCCTGCCACTCACCATCTCCCGCGTCTCCGCCGGCGAGACGCTCGCCCGCGTGGAGGAGATGGCCCGCCGCCTCAACATCGCGGACGTGCTCGACAAGTATCCCTACCAGCTCTCCGGCGGCCAGCAGCAGCGCGTCGCCGCGGCCCGCGCGCTCGTCACCAAGCCTGCCGTTATCATGGCCGACGAGCCCACCGGCGCCCTCGACTCCAAGAGCGCCCGCCTCCTTCTCGAGAACCTCCAGCAGCTCAACGAGGAGAGGGGCGCCACGATCCTCATGGTCACCCACGACAGCTTCGCGGCAAGCTACACGGAGCGCGTGCTGTTCATTCGCGACGGCAAGATCTTCACTGAGCTCCGCCGCGGAAGCTCGCCCCGTCGCGAGTTCTTCGACCGCATCATGGAGGTCGTTGCGATGATGGGCGGTGAGGGCTCCGATGCTCTGTAGGCTCGCCTGGGGCAACGTCGCCCGCGCGCGGCGCGACTACCTCATCTATCTGCTCACGCTCACGCTCGGCGTGACCGTCTTCTACGCGTTCAACACCATCAGCCTGCAGGTCGACCTCGCCGACGTCGACATCGACGGGCTGGGCGAGGTCCTCGGCAAGCTGCTCGGCGGCCTCACCGTGTTCCTCGGCGCGATCATGGGCTTTCTCATGGTCTACGCCAACAACTTCATCATGAAGCGCCGCAACAAGGAGTTTGGTCTCTACCAGGTGTTGGGCATGACGCGCGGCCAGGTCGCCCGCGTCATGGCACTCGAGACGGTCATCGTGTCCGCCGCGGCGCTCGTCCTCGGCATCGTCCTGGGCGTTGCCCTCTCCCAGCTGATGGTCTTCTTCACCGCGTCGCTCTTCAAAACGCAGATCGCCAACTTCAGGTTCATCTTCTCCGCGAGCGCCCTGACACTCACCGTGGGATGCCTCGCCACGATCTTCCTCGTGACGCTCGTATTCAACCTTCGCGTGGTGCGCAAGTCACGCCTCGTCGACCTCATGGGGTCGGGGCGCCGCAACGAGTCGATCAAGACGCGCAACCCGTTGCTCGCAGGCCTGGTGTGCCTGCTTGGCGCCGTGCTCATCGGGGCGGCCTACTCCCGCCTGCTGCGCGACGGCCTCCCCATCACGGCCAGTAGCGAAGAGCTCGCGGACGCGATGACCCAGTTCGAGATCACCACGGGGATGGTGACCCTCGGAACCGTCCTGTTCTTCTTCGGCCTCTCGGGCCTGCTGCTGAAGCTCCTCCAGGCGGCGCGCGGGATCTATTGGAGGGGGCTCAACGCCTTCACGCTTCGCCAACTCTCCGCCAAGGTCAACACCGTCTCCTGCTCGATGGCCATGATCTCGATGATCCTGTTCCTCGCCATCACCTCCGTCACCACCGGCATGTCGATGGTCAACGCCATGTCCAATACCATCGAGCGTGTGAACCCCGTCGACTACAGCCAGAGCATCTGGTACAACGAGACCACAGGCGAGAGCCAAGATGGGGACGGCAACCCCGAGCACTACGTCATGCCAGACCACCCGATTGACGCCACAGACGAGCTTAGGGCTCAGGGGATCGATATCGACTCCGTCTGCGACTCTCCCCTCCAGCTCGACCTCTACTTTCCCCTTACGAAGGACGAGGTCCTGCAGATTGCCAACGACGCCGACACGCAGGTAAGCACTCCGCTCAATATGAACTCCCTCTCGAAGGCAAGCGGCGCCGAAACTCCCGCCGGCATGGAGCACTCCATCGCAGACGTCTTTGGTCTCCAAGTCATGAAAGAGAGCCAGTACAACCAGCTCCTCGCCTATTGCGGCAAGCCCGAGGTCAACCTCGACGGAAACGGCTACCTCATCACCTGCGACATGGGCAACAGCATCACCGATTTTTACGACAAGGTCCTTGCCTCCGGCGTGACCATCAGCCTGGGCGGCCACGAGCTCACGCCCGCGGCGCAAAAGGTGGATGTCGAGAACAGTGCCCTCGCAGACTCCGCCATGGGCTCAAACGCCGGCACCATCATCGTGCCTGATGACGTCGTCGATGACGCGCACCTCCAGATCCAGACCTCGAACCTGCTCGTCAACTACAACAAGCCCGGTGTCAGCACCGAGCAGGGCGACAAGGTCATGGCCCAAGTCGACACGGATCACATCGGCTATGGCCCGATTTACGCGGAGGGCGGCATCATCGGGTACTGGGGGATAAGTACGACCCGCACCACGATGTACGCCTCGACGAACACGACGAATGGCGCCGTCAGCTACCTCGCCATCTACATCGGCTTCGTACTGGTTATCGCCTGCGCCGCCATCCTGGCCATCCAGCAGCTCTCCAGCGTGTCCGACGCCAGCCGCAACTATCGCGTGCTCTCTGAGCTGGGCTGCGACAAGAGCCAGATCGCCCATTCCGTTCTCGCGCAACAGACCGTATTCTTCCTGTTCCCGCTTGTGATCGGCATCGCCCACTCGCTCGTGGCGCTCAAGGTGGTCATCGACCTCGTCAGGATATTCGGAGGTCTCACCATCAGCGGCATGGTGGGCTTCACCTGCGCGATCTTCCTCGCGGCATACGGTGGCTACTTCCTAGTCACCTACGTCATGAGCCGCGGAATCGTGAATGACGCCATTCGTATTCGTTACGCGGCATAGTTCCTGGCGGACAGTCGCATAGAACGCTCGGCGTTCGAGGGTCAGCCGCTTGGCTGGCCCTCTTTTTTGCACGCTTGGCCCGCGATCCTTGGCATCCGTCTCGCGCGACAAAGCCGGGCGCTCGACAGACCTCGAGCGGCAACGCCCGAACATTCGGACGGCCGGGCGAGGTGCCGGCGCACAGCCACTAGCCCTCGTAGTAGTGCATCTTGTTAGCGGGGAACCCAAACGTCACGGAGAAGAACTCGTCCTCTGCCGAGTCAACCGCAACCGAGACGCCCATCTTCTGGGCGAGGCGCGCGACGAGCCAAAGGCCCAGGCCCGTCGACTGCTTGTGGGTGCGGCCGTTGTCGCCCGTAAAGCCGCGCTCGAGCACGCGCGGCAGGTCCGCCGCACTCACGCCGCAGCCGTTGTCCCTCACGGTCAGCTCGACACGTTCGTTCGCGAGGCCCTCGTCCAAGAGGCGCGCGTCGAACCACACCTGGGGCCAGCCCTCGCAGCCGGGGCGCACGTAGCGGGCCGTGTTCTGGAGGAGCTGCCCCAGCATGAAGACGAGCCACTTGTCGTCCGTGAAGACCTTGAGGTCGAGGCCCTCGCCCAGGCGCGGCGTCACGCCGGCGGCGATGAGCAGATTCGCGTTGGCCTTGATGGCCGAGGCCACCATCTCGCGAAGCGAGTGGGAGCGGACGAGGAAGTCGCGCTCGAGCGTCTCGGAGCGCGCGTAGAACAGCGCCTGCTCAACGTAGCGCTCGACGCGGGTGAGCTCGTCTTCGACCGCCCGCAAGCGCGGAACGACTGGCTCGACCTCGCGCGGGCAGACCGCGCACGCATCCGCGTCCTCCTCGAGGTTTGAGAGCGCCAGGCGCGCGGCGGTAATCGGGCTCTTTGCCTCATGCACCCAGGTCTCGACGTAGGCGCGATACTCCTCGACGAAGCGACGCTGCTCGGCGACTTCGTCGCTGGCGGCCTTCGCCACGGAGACAAGCGCGTCATAGGCCGCCTGGCCCTCGGGAAACTCCGGCCTGTCGATGAGCTCGGGCAGCAGGCGCGCGTTGTCGAGCGAGGAACAGGTCTCGGAGAGGGAGTCCCAGAAGCCACGCTCGCGGGCAAACCCCAGCGCGACGGCGACAACCGCCGAGACGAGCACGATCGAGCAAACGAACGCGACAAAGTCCGCGCCCATGCCGGAGATGCGCAGCACGAGCACGAGGAGGAGCTCGAGCGCCACGAGGACGCAGAGCTCCGGCGCACGCGAGCGAATATAGCTCCCCAGCCTCATCGTCTACGCCCGGACCGAATAGCCCTGGCCACGGTGCGTGACCAGGAAGCCCTCGACGCCCACCCTCGCGAGCTGGGCGCGGAGGCGGTTCACGTTGACCGTAAGCGTGTTGTCATCGACGAAAGCGTCTGAGTCCCAGAGCTCGCGCATGAGGTCCTCGCGCGAGACGATTGCGGGGGAACGTCGCATGAGCAGACCCAGAATACGCATCTCGTTCTTGGTGAGCTCGACGGTCTTGCCGTTCGCGGCGGCGCAGGAGCGGGAGAGGTCGAGCGTCACGGCCCCGCGCTCGATGGTCGAGGCGGGCGTCGCAACCTGGCCCGCGCGACGCAGCAGGGCCTGGATGTGAGCCACGAGCACGCGAGGGCTATAGGGCTTGGGCACGAAGTCGTCCGCGCCCAGCGTCATGGAGACCACCTCGTCCGCCTCGGTCACGCGACTCGTGAGCACGATGACGGGAACGGAGGAGGAGGCGGCGCGAATCTCCCGGCAGACGAGCTGGCCATCCGTGCCCGGAAGCGTGAGGTCGAGAAGGACGAGGTCCGGGGCGGCAGCGAGGGCGAGCTCGGCGGCGCGGGAGAAGTCCTCGCACGCCTCGACCTCGAAGCCCTCGCGCTCGAGCATGCGGACGAGCTCGACGCGGATGCCTTCGTCGTCCTCTATGACATAGATTTTGGACAACGCTCCCCCAAACCAAATGCCGGCGGGCCGAAGCCCGCCGGACTGTACCAGCTACTAGTGACGGAAGTGCCTGGTTCCGGTGAAGACCATGGCGATGCCGTGCTCGTCACAGGCCTGGATGGACTCCTCGTCGCGGATGGAGCCGCCGGGCTGGATGATCGCGGTGATGCCGTGCTCGGCGAGGACGTCGACGTCATCGCGGAACGGCAGGAAGGCGTCGGACGCGGCGATCATGCCCTCGGTCGAGACACCCATGCGCTCGCAGGCGGCCTCGGCGCGCTCGCAGGCGATGCGCGCGGAGTCCGTACGGTTGGGCTGACCGGGACCCATGCCGATGCCGGCGCGGCCCTTGGCGACGAGAATGGCGTTGGACTTCACGGCCTTGCAGACGCGCCAGGCAAACAGCAGGTCGTCCATCTCGGCGTCCGTGGGCTTGCGCTTGGTAGGCACCGTGAAGGTCGCGGGGTCCTCGCTCACGTGGTCGATGTCCTGGACGAGGACGCCGCCGTCGACGGTGCGGACCTCGTGGCCGATCGTGCGGTCGACGCCGCCGGTGGCAAGCACGCGCATGTTCTTGCGCTTGGAGAGGCGCTCGAGGGCCTCGGGCGTGTAGCTCGGGGCAATCATGACCTCGACGAACTGCTTGTTCACGTCGGCGAAGTGCTCACACAGCGACAGGGGCACCTCGCGGTTGACAGCAATGATGCCGCCATAGGCGGAGATGGGGTCGCAGGCGAAGGCACGGTCATACGCCTCGGTGACGTCCGCGGCGGTGGCGGAGCCACACGGATTCTGGTGCTTGAGGATGACCACCGCAGGCTCGTCGAACTCGCGAACGGCCGCCCAGGCGGCATCGGCGTCGAGGATGTTGTTGTAGGAGAGCGGCTTGCCCTGAATCTGCTCGGCGCGGGCGAGCGAGTGCTCCGGCGCGTCCGGGCTCACGTAGAAGGCGGCAGCCTGCTGCGGGTTCTCACCGTAGCGGAGGTCCTGCTCCTTCGTGGCGGTGAGGACGAACTTCTCGGGGAAGGCGCTCGTGGCCTCGCCCTCGGCGGAGGCCTTGGCGGCCTGCTCGCCCAGCCAGGCGGCGATGGCCGTGTCATAGGCGGCGGTCGTCTGGTAGACCTTCAGCTGCAGGCGGCGACGGGTCTCGAGCGTGGTGGCGCCGTCGTTGGCGCGCATCTCGGCGAGAACGGCGTCGTAGTCCGCCAGGTCGCTGACAACGGTCACGGCGTCAGCGTTCTTGGCGGCAGAACGAAGCATGGAGGGGCCACCGATGTCGATGTGCTCGATGGCGTCCGCGAAGGTGACGTCAGGCTTGGCGACGGTCTTCTCGAACTCATAGAGGTTGACGACGACGAGGTCGATCATGCCGATGCCATGCTCCGCGGCCTCGGCCATGTGCTTCTCGTCATCGCGGCGGGCAAGCAGGCCGCCGTGCACCTTGGGGTGCAGGGTCTTGACGCGACCATCCATTATCTCGGGGAATCCCGTGTACTGCTCGATGGGGACGACGTTGACGCCGGCGTCCGCGAGCACGCGAGCCGTGCCGCCGGTAGAAATCACCTCGACGCCGAACTCATCCTCGAGCGTCTTGACGAACTCGACGACACCGGTCTTGTCAGTGACCGAGACGAGCGCCCTCTTGATGGAACCCTGTGCCATGAAACCTCCTCGTTGATTGTTAGCAGTCCGGGAGCGGCCTCCGCCGAACACGCGCGGCGCCCGAAGGCGGTCGCTGGGGATGCCCGTGGTTTCAACTCCCAACGCTTCATTGTGACGCATGCGGCGCCTTCTCGCCCGTCCAGAACGCGAAAAACGGGTAGGCTTTTGGAATAGCACCAGAAACGGAGGAATTATGGCTTTGTTTGGCGACGGCATCACGTTCGAGGCGCTCACCGGAGACGACCTCGACGACATCGCGGGCCTCGCGGCGGACGCCTGGTATTCGCCCGATGGCCTGGGCGACCTGGCGAGCGCCGCCATGGAGGGCACGTGGCTCGACGACTCCGAGCGCGACCGCGTGGCGCGCCTCATGGCGACCGATGAGATCGCCGCGTATCTCCAGGAGATGACCTGGGGCGTGAAGGCCATGCTCAAGGGCAAGATGGTCGGCGTCATCGTGACGCACGGCACCCACACGAGCGCGGAGACCGCCGAGCACTACGGCCACGTCGGCGCCGAGGCGCGCAAGCGCGCCGAGGAGCTCCTCACGGCGGCCCGCGAGCGCGTCGAGCACCCGGGCAACGTCGAGCCCACCGAGCCCATCTACCTCGACGAGATTCGCGCCACCAAGGAGATGCGCGCCGAGGCGGACCTCGGCGCGATCCCGCGCATCCTGCTGCTCGTCGTCAGCGCCGAGGCGCGCGGGCACGGCCTTGGCAAGCGCCTCATCAACCGGGCGCTCGACCACTTCCGCCGCCACGGTGCGGAGCGCTATTGGCTCGTCACGGACACGGACTGCGATTGGTCCTTCTACGAGCACCTTGGCCTCGAGAGGCTCGCGAACCGCCCCGGCATGGTGCCTGGCGCCCCGGAGCATTCCTTTGTCTACGGAGGCAGGGCCTAAGCGCCAGAGAACGCAAGCGCGATCAGCGTGCCAGAGGTGGAATCTTGCAGGCTGAGTAACGTCGCGAGCGCCAGAGAGCACGAACACGACCGGCGCGCCTGATGCACCAGGCGCGCCGGTCGCTCAACAAAGGTCGCCGGAACGCGCGGGCGCGCTAGAACGCGCCGCCTCCGCCGCCACCGCCGGAGAATCCACCGCCACCACCGCCGCCAGAGCTCGAGGAAGACGCAGCGAGGGCGGCGGTGCTTACGTTGTGGGCGCTGCCGAAGTCCGTGGTGAGACAGCTCGCAGGCCTGTCGAGGCCGGCATGGCCGTAGTCGTGGAGCCAGCAGTAGCTGTAGAAGTACGGGCTTGCGAGGACCTCGGGCGCTGCGACCTTGAGCTGCTCGATCACGCGATCCGCCACCCCGAGGACGACGGCCATGACGAGCAGGCGATCCCAAAGGGCGACGTCGCGAGGCACCGCCTCGTTGAGCAACGTGAAGTCCTTGAGCCAGCGTTTGAGGGCCTCAAGCTTGCCCGCAAGCTCCATGCCCTCGCGAGACATCGGCGCGAGCCTGGTGCACATGATGATACCGACCGTCATCGCCACGATAGAGAGCACGAGCACGGCAATGCCCGCCAAGATGGCGTCATCAGCCAAGAGCACAACGCCGCAGACCATGCCCACCAGGCCAAACAGCACGGAGAAGATGGCGAGGGGAACACGGCCGGTCACCTCTTCGCCATTGAAGAAGCCTCGCTTCTCCGCGGCCGCCTTGACCTCGTGCTCCCAGTCGCTCAGGGCCTCGCCATAGGTGGCGGGCGCCTTCTTGGCGGCGCGCTTGAAATCCGAGAAGCGCAGCGTGGAATAGCCGGCGGCGGGAGCCGTGCTCATCTTGCGGTCCTTGCCGCGGGGCGCCACGACGTCAAACATGAGATGCATCGCGGCGTCATCGACAGGATCGGTCGCAACGCGCGCGCTGCGAGTGATCTGATAGTCCTTCGCTCTGCCCTTGTTATCGCAGACGAGGTCAAGGCCGATGATGCCATCGTCCGTAAGCTTCATGAGCGTGGCGGTGAAGCATTCGCTCGGAACCTTGCCGCCCTTCAGCAGCGCGCCAAGCACGGCGGGATGGTCTGCAGAGGGGACGTCGCGGAAGTACTCGTCTGGGAAGGCTTTCCTGCGCATGCGCTTATAACGCCTCGTCAGGAAGAGCGTCAGACCTCCCGTCGCCGCAATCGAGATGCCGCCCACGGTCCCAAAGATCGCAAGCTCGAGGCGGGCGCGCTCGCGACGCTCGTTCGCCTCGTCCGCCCAGCGCTGCTCGTCGCGCAGGATCGAAGACATGTGCTCGATGGAGCTGGGCACCATGCCCGTGAGCCACTCGACCGGGAAGGTCACGCGGGCCTCGGCGTACTCGCTCGTTCCCACGCCGGGAATGGTGTAGACGATCTCGTTGCCGTCGAAGGCGAGCGACGCGTCAAGCGGGCCATGGCCCCAGGCGCGGACGTTATCCTCGGGACGCACCGTCTCACCGGCGGGGACGGGAAGATGAACGCGATAGGTGACGTTATCAGAGGGCACGTCCCAGCCATTCGAGACGAGCTTCCAGTAGAGTTCGCCGGTATCGGCCCAGGCGTTGACCACGTTGGTGACGGTGTAGGTGATGCGCACCGTGGCGGATTCGTCCTCGTGCGAGGAGAAGATCTTCACCTTGAGCGCGCTGCCGCTATCCGTGAGCTGATAGGTGCCATCAGCTCCCGAATCAGACTCGATGAAGCTACCCAGCTCGGGAGAGGACAGGTCCTCCACCGCGATGTTGGTAATGCTCACGTCACCAGAGTTGGTGGTGGCAACGGGCGCGCGCTTCGAGAGGTTCCAGTAGACGCCATGGAAAGACCCGTCGAAGTCGAAGGTTCGCTCCTCGGCGACCGTAATCGACCCGTCCGTGTTGACGGTTAGGTCCCCAACAACCTCGTCAATCGAATACTCGCGCGCCTGCGCCGGCGTGGGCGCGAGGACGAGGGCAAGTGCGAGAAGCACGATGGCGGGGACGAACGCCCCGACTACCCCGCGCCACCTCTTGCAAGACATAGCCATGTGGCTCCCTTGAACGGGCCAGTGTTGGCCACATGGTACCCGATGGAGGGCGACGTCAGCCTGCGGGCGGGAACACGGCGGCGCAAAAGAAAAGCCCCGCGGGGACGGATCCCTGCGGGGCTGCGCGTTCTGGCGGAGAGCTGGGGATTCGAACCCCAGATACCCTTGGGGGGTATACTCGCTTAGCAGGCGAGCACCTTCGGCCTCTCGGTCAGCTCTCCGTAAAAGGTGCTAGAGAATCATACCTCACACCGGCAAAACTGCAAGGGTTTCCTCACACGAAAGACAAGAAGTCTTCGTCCACCACGATATCCTCGCGATGACTGGCGACCGTCCCCCATGAAAAACGGGGCACGAGGGCATCCGCAGTCAGGCTCTCCCCCGCCTCGGCAAGGCCAAGACGGCTCGCGATGGCGCCAATCAGAGGACCGGGGGTCTCAAAACGCTCGCGGAGAGCGCCCAAATCGAGGTCTCGCTCGCGCTTGCAGAGACGGCGACCGTCCGGCGCCACAAGCAGCGGCACATGGCCATACTCCGGATTGCCGTAGCCCAACAGGCTCTGGAGATACATCTGACGAGGCGCGGAACCCAGCAGGTCACGCCCGCGGACCACCTGCGTGACGCCCATCTCCGCGTCATCGACAACCACGGCAAGCTGATAGGCAACCACGCCGTCGCTTCTCCGTACGAGAAAGTCCCCGCACTCGCGCGCCAGCACCTCGCGCTGCGCCCCATAGACGAGGTCGCAGAAGTCGATGGTGCCCGCGGGATCGGCGGCGTCGGGCACCCGCAGGCGCGTCGCTGGGGGACGCACGGCAGCTCGCGCCGCAACTTCATCGGCGGAAAGACCACGACACGTACCGGCATAGACGTAGGTGCCGTCGCTCGCATGGGGCGCCGTCGCGGCGTGGAGCTCGCTCCGCGTGCAGAAGCATGGATACGTGAGCCGCAGGCCCTTCGAGCCCGCCTCTATGCCGCTGCCACCGAGGCGGTCGATCGCGGCGGCGTAGACCTCGGCGCGCTCGCTCTGCCAGAAGGGACCCTCGTCCCAGTCAAGGCCAAGCCAGTTCAGGTCATCCATGATGAGCCGGGCCGCCTCGCGGCTCTGGGCTCGCGGGTCGAGGTCCTCGATGCGGAGGACCATACGCCCGTCCGCAGAGCGAGCCGACAGCCACGCCAAGAGGCACGACGCAACGTTTCCCAGGTGCATGCGCCCGGACGGCGTGGGCGCAAAACGCCCGACGACGCGCTTGGGCGCCGTCGGGCGTGCGGTGTTGGTGTCAGGAACGATATTCATGTCGCCCAGTATGGCACATGCGGAGCGAGCGCTGTGGCACGGCGTCTCGAGCGACACGAGGTATTGGCGGTAGAGACTACATCGGCAGCGTGGTCTGCGCGATATAAGTGCGCGTGGCGTACTCGCGATCAAGATCGTACAGGCCCTTGGGGTCAGTGCCGAAGAGCTTCATGTTGCTGATCATGTCGCGCGCGTTGGCCTCTTCCTCGCCCTGCTCCTTCACGAACCAGTCGAGCATCTGCATGGCGCGAATGTCGTGGGCCTCCTGGGCGACCTCGTAGCAGTGGTGGATGAGGCTCGTGACGTACTCCTCGTGCTCAAGGCCTGCCTCGAGCGGCTCGAGGTCGTTGGAGAAGGTCTTGCCGGGCTTGTCGATGGCCTCCATCGTGGGTTTGTAATCATTGTCGAGCAGGTAGCGGCGGAGAGCCTTGGCGTGGTCCGTCTCCTCCTGGACCTGGACCATGTACCAGTTGGCAAAGCCCTTGAGGCCACGGTCCTCGAAATAGTCAGCAAAGGTGAGGTAGAGATAGGCGCTGTAGAGCTCCTTGTTGATCTGGTCCTCAAGCACCTTGGCGACGTTCTCGTTGATAGCCATAACGTCTTCCTTCCAACGTATTGAACGGATTGTTGATCCGATTGCATGCATACCCAAATGCCCGCGCGTCATGCTCGCCATACGAGATTCCCAACAAAGAAGATTCCCTACGGGTGCCAAGACACACGTCTTCCATTCTCCCCCCAAGATCAGCTACTGACATCTGATTGTAAAAGCCCTGCTCAAGGACGTTGCTCAAAAAAATTTTACCGAATTTCGAAAAAGTACTTGACGAAGGGTAGGTCGAATGCGAGTATATCTAACTGCGCTGCGGCATTAGCTCAGCTGGATAGAGCGTTTGACTACGAATCAAAAGGTCATAGGTTCGAATCCTATATGCCGCACCATTAAAAAGACGCAGGTGGTTGTCTTCGGACGACCACCTGCTTTTTTGTGTATCGCGGCAAAGCCATCTTCCAGCTTGAATAGAGCTGAGACGCCTCACCCCGAATAGAGCCGAGCCTCCTGGCCTAGGAAAGCGCCAAGGGGGCTCGGCCGGGCTACCAATCACGCCCACGCACGGACCCAGCAGACAGCCCATCGCAAGTGGCTATTCGAACAAGGCTCCCATCAGTGCCTCGTCTCCCTCGAGGCGAACCGCCGTTGCATCCGGGCCAAACGCTCGATAGGCATAGGGCACCTTCGCCGCATCAAGGATGTCGAGGAGATCCGAAAACTGCACCTCATCATCCGCGAAGAGCGCCGTGAGCAGTGCGGGCAGAGTCCTCTCAACGCTGGGGAGGGGACCGGCCAGTACCTCAATGAGCGCGGGCAGATTCTGGGCCACCACACACGCGCAGCCGATATGCCACGGCGCATCATAGACATCAAGCGTGGTATCGCCCTCCGTACGGCAAACGACAAGCACGCCTTCTGGCTTCTCGACAAGGCCCATCTGGACCGTCTCCCGAGAAGAGCAACGCCTTGCCAGAACCGTGCATCCATCAGACGTGATCGTGATGTCGCGCATACCATCTCCCATCTCTTGGCCTCTGATAGACAGAGGATACCGCCCCTATCTGACACTAAATCGAACTAATGTTTGCTTACGCAAACGCTCTACCTCGTGTTATCCATTCCAGATTAGTCATAAAAAGAGGGGCTGCCGCCTAAGCGACAGCCCCTCCTCAAAAAATCGCACTCGCTAGGTTGCGAATCTGGCGTGGCCGAGCCCATCTAGTCGATGGAGACCTTGGTGACGTTGGCCTTCTCGTCCTGCTTCGGGACGTTGACGGTCAGGACGCCGTCGGCGAGCTTGGCGGACAGGCCACTCGTAGCAGCATCCTTCAGGAAGACGCCGCGCGTGCAGGTGTACTCGCCGGTCTCGCGCTGCAGGTAGTTCTTTGCCTTCTGCTCGTCAGAGTCCTTCTTATCAACCGTGATGGAAAGACGACCCTCGTTGAGCTCGACGTCGATCTGATCGCGCGTGACGCCCGGAACGTGAGCGGAGACGACGTACGCGTCGCCGGCATCCTCGACGTCCATCTTGAAGTCTACCGCCGCAGTGGCCGGAGCGAGGAAGCTGTCGAAGACGTCATCGAACGGGAAGGCCACACGCGCGAGACGGTTGTAACGATCATACGGAATCATGCTTGCCATGGTTACCACTCCTTTTGTGGTTGTGGGCACCTCGCATTGCCTGTGCCCCTTGTGTCGCTGGTATATGTTCCCGCGCCGATTGTTTCTAAACACGTCAATACAAGATTTCTTAGTCTTTTTTGCTAATAAAATCTAAGTCTGTCTATATAAGGTCTCATAAGCGAACAAGAGCCAGCGCAAGCTTCCGTCGCTCCGCCGCCCTTCCCTCCCCGCTCCAACGCCACGCCCACGCGGCACATTCGCGTCGAGACGTACGAACGGCACTATCCCGGCATGGGTAAAGGTCATGAGAAATTGAGCCATACCAACCCTGAGGGGGTACACTCACAGGGACTGAGACATGCTCCAAAAGGGGACTGGAATGACGAACGATCAAGACCGCAATTCCACGGATGAAATCGATGCCATGGGCGTCGAGGCACAGGAGCCCTCTGGAGAGGGCCAAGAGGAGCGTCCCGCATATTCGCAGGAGTCTTTTGAGCGAGATGGCGAGGGGCGTCCCGCGTACGTGCGTCAACCCAAGCCTCATCGCCGCCAGCCGCCCGTGAATGACCTCCAGGCGGACGAAGCCTACGAGAATAACTACTCCTTCGACTCGAGCTACACGCTCAAGAATCGCGTCGCGCCCTCAAGGGGTGTCTATCGCCACTCCCGCTCCCGGCAGGAGAAGGTCCGCCAGGAGCTCAAGTACGGCCAGTATCTCTCCGTCCCAAAAGGCAACCGCGAGATCTTCGGCTCGCATGAAAAGGAGCAGAAGCGCCACATCGTGGTTGTCAGCATCGTCGTAGTGGCCATCGTTGCGATCCTGCTCATTATTTTCTGGCCCAAGTAGGGCGTCGGAGGCCATGCGCCCGCCAAGCCCAACGGCGAGCCACCAACTGAGAAGAAGCGAAGGGCCCGACTCCGAACCACACCGGAGCCGGGCCCTTCGCCTTAGCCTGTCGCCCACGCAAGGCGAGGGCGGCTCTGCCTGAATTCGATTTTGTTACTTCGAAGCGGCATTTGTGCTGCGCCATAGTTTTGATTCCAGAAGCGACCTAGACAGATAGCGCTCATCTCAGTTTTTCAACCGCTTGCCGACTGTTTGTCAATCCGGGAAGCGACCAATCCTCCGCTGCAAACCAATAACACCTCAAAGCTCGCAAACCGTCTACCTGCACTTTTCTGCACATCTCGCTGCACAGATTTCATCTTGATCGGCTCGATATTAGATTTTCACGTTGTGAAATTTCGCAACGTCAATATTTACACCTTCAAAATACTCCTTTACATTGTCCTTGGTCATGGAAGGCCCATCATCAACAAAGGAGAATCTATGGAAGGCATCATGTTCTACGTTCCCCTGGGAATCGGCGTGTTGGGTAACATCCTGTACAACGTCTTCGCCAAGTCGACTCCCGATGACGCGGACACCTTCGCGTCCCTCACCCTCACCTATGCGGCCGGCATGGCTGCCACCTTCGTGATTTACATGGTCACCTCCGGTGGTGGCAACATCTTCGCCGAGTTCGCTAAGGCAAACTGGGCTTCCTACGCCCTCGGTTTGTGCATCGTAGGCTGCGATGTCGCGATCATCCTGCTATATCGCGTCGGCTGGGACATCAGCGTCGGCACTCTCGTAGGCAACATCTCTGTCTCCCTTGCCCTCGTCGTTGTTGGCGTCCTCCTCTGGAATGAATCCCTCGACGCGCTGAAGATCGTCGGCATCGCAGTCTGCCTGCTTGGTCTTTACGTCGTCAACCGCCCCGAAAAGGCAGTCGGTGGTGCGGAAGAGCCTGTTGAAAACGAGGCCTAAAGCGAGCATGCGCCCCCTGGTACGCGGGGTTGGAGCCCCAAAAACGTGATGAGGTGAAGGAGCTCCTTCCCGCGTGCCCCCTCCTTCCCCGCGTACCTCCCCTTTTCCAAACTTAAGGAGAGCACAATGAGCAACCGTATCGACACGATCATCCTCGCAGGCGCCATGTGGCGCGGCATCAGCCGCGACGAGACGCCCGCCGCCGGTGGCATCGCGATCAGCGGCGAGCGCATCGTCGCCGTTGGCACCCCCGAGCAGATTGAGGCTCTTGCCGGTCCCGACACCGTCATCCGCCGCTACGGCGACGACAAGCTTCTCATGCCCGCCCTCTGCGACGCCCACCTCCACCTCGAGAACACCGTTCTCTGTGAGAGCGGCCCAGCGCTTCGCTACGTCGGCACCGAGGAGGAGTGCGTCGCCAACTGTAAGGCTTGGCACGAGGCCAACCCGGACTCCCACTGGATCATTGGCTTTGGCTGGCACCAGGCCAACTGGCCCGGCTGCAAGGTCCCCACTAAGGACCTGCTGACCGAGGCCCTGCCCAACAACCCCGCTTTCCTGCTCGACATCGACACCCACTGCGCCTGGCTGAACCAGAAGGCCCTCGACGAGCTCGAGATTACCGCCGAGACCCCCGATCCCATCGGTGGCCGCATCTGGCGCGACGAGAACGGCGAACCGACCGGCTACCTCGAGGAGTCCGCAGCCCTCAACATCGAGCCCGACGTCCTCAAGCGCGCCATCTCCGATCCCGCCGTTCGCGCGGGCAAGCTCCTCGAGACCATCGAGCTGCTCAACCGTCGCGGCGTCACCGAGGTCTGGGACGCCTTCGACACCCCCGAGACCTGGTACGAGGCCCTCGAGGATCTTCAGGAGCAGGGCAAGCTCAATCTCCGCGTCAACACCTGCACCCTGATCAATGACAACCCCGACTTCATCGAGACCGCTCAGAAGATGGCCGAGCGTTATCCCAATATCGAGGACTTCATCACCTTCTGGGGCTTCAAGGTCATCGGTGACGGCGTCGGCGGAGCCCACACCGCCTGGATGTGCGAGCCCTACGCTGACGATCCCTCCACCTCCGGTGGCTGCCTGCTCGAGCCCGAGGAGTTCAGGCGCCGCATCCTCGCCTGCGAGGAGACCGGCATGCCGGTTCACGTCCACGCCTGCGGCACCCGCACCGTCGAGTACGCCCTCGACTGCTTCGAGGAGGCCGTCAAGGCTGGCTATGTCCAGTGCCAGCGCAACTGCATCACCCACTGCGACACCGTGAACCCCAAGGACTTCCCTCGCTTCCGCGAGCTCGGCGTCGTCGCCGCGCTGCAGCCCGACATGCTCGCCCCGACGCCTACGTACGAGACCGACTTCTATCGTAAGACGTTCGGCGACGCTGTCTACAAGTACGCCTGGGCCAACCGCTCCATGTTCGACAACTGCGACTACATCTCCTTCAGCTCCGACTCCCCGGTCGGCTTCGCTGGCAGGCTCGACCAGGTCTTCCGTTCCACCCAGCGCACCTTCAACGACGGCCTGCCCGTCGGCGGC
>USBN01000028.1 GCA_900552935.1 uncultured Coriobacteriaceae bacterium
CTTCAACCCCTATCTGATGGAGAAGAACCAGTTCGCCGGTGCCTATCTCTCCGTCGTTGAGAGCATCTCCAAGCTCGTCGCTGCTGGCTTCGCCCACCGCGACGCCTATCTCTCCTTCCAGGAGTACTTCGAGCGCCTGCGCACCGAGCCCGAGCGCTGGGGCAAGCCCATGGCCGCCGTCCTCGGCGCCCTCATGGCCCAGATGGACCTTGGCGCGGGCGCCATTGGCGGCAAGGACTCGATGAGCGGCAGCTTCGAGGATGCCGAGGGCGAGCTCAACGTCCCGCCCACCCTCATCAGCTTCGCCGTCGCCGTGGGCAAGGCCGCCCGCGCCACCTCGCCTGAGTTCAAGGCCAGCGGCCACCGCGTCATCTGCGTCGGGCCCGCCGAGTACGGCGACGACTACCGCCCGAACGCCACCGGCCTGCTCGAGACCTTCGATGTCATCGAGAAGCTCGTGGGCGACGGCGCCACGCTCGCCATCTCCACGCCCGGCTACGGCGGCGAAGCCGAGGCCCTGTTCAAGATGTGCGTCGGCAACCAGCTCGGCGTCGCCCTCGTCGAGGACGTCCCCGCCGACAGCCTGTTCGACCCGGCTTATGGCAGCTTCCTCGTGGAGCTCGCCGACGGAGCCGAGCTGCCCGCCTCGACTGACAACGTCTCCGTCGAGCTCCTCGGCACCACGACCGAGGCCTACGAGTTCGTGGCCGCCGGCGAGACCTGCGATCTCGCGACCCTCCAGGAGGCTTGGGAGAGCGGTATCGAGGGCGTGTTCCCCTACCGCACCAAGGTCGAGGCCGAGAAGGTCGATGCAATCGACTACCAGGCCAAGGACGTCCACGTCTTCAGTGGCGCCAAGCTCGGTCGCCCGCGCGTAACCATCCCCGTCTTCCCAGGCAACAACTGCGAGTATGACTCCGCCCGCGCCTTCACCGCCGCCGGTGCCGACGCCGACGTCTTCGTCATCAACAACCTCACGCCCGCCGCTGTTGCAGAGAGCACCCACGAGCTCGCCGAGCGCATCCGCAAGAGCCAGATCGTCATGATCCCGGGTGGCTTCTCCGGCGGCGACGAGCCCGATGGCTCCGCCAAGTTCATCACGGCCTTCTTCCGCGCCCCCGAGGTCACCGAGGCGGTCCGCGAGCTGCTCCAGCAGCGTGACGGCCTCATGCTCGGCATCTGCAACGGCTTCCAGGCCCTTATCAAGCTTGGCCTCGTTCCCTACGGCGACATCGTCGACGCCACGCCTGAGGCGCCCACGCTGACGTTCAACACCATCGGCCGCCACCAGAGCCGCCTCGTGCGCACCCGCGTCGCGAGCAACCTCTCGCCGTGGCTCGCCCAGTGCGAGCAGGGCAGCGACTACACCGTCGCCATCTCCCATGGTGAGGGCCGCTTCGTCGCCAGCGACGAGGTTCTCGCCCAGCTCATCGCCAATGGCCAGATCGCCACGCAGTACGTCGACGAAGCCGGCGTCCCGAGCATGGACCTCGACGTGAACCCGAACGGCTCCATCGCCTGCGTCGAGGGCATCACCAGCCCGGACGGCCGCGTCTTCGGCAAGATGGGCCACGTCGAGCGGCGCGGCGACGGCCTCTACGCCAACGTACCGGGCAACAAGTTCATGCCCGTCTTCGAGAGCGGCGTGAAGTACTTCATGTAACCTGAAAAAGGGACAGTCCCTTTTTCAGGTGGCAGCCGTCCGTCACTCAGGCAGCCACTTGCCATCAGGCGCCCCGGTTCCCTCGCGAGCCGGGGCGCTTTTTTGTGCGCCGGCGCCCGAGCCTCGGCGTCGTTCGCCCCACGTCTGACAGATAATGGAGGACAAGCAACAACCACGACCACGGAGCAAACCTTGGATTCCAACCTCACCTACATCGCGGAGCGCCTCACCGAGCTCACCGCCATCCCCAGCCCCACCGGCTACACCAAGCATGCAGCGGACTATCTCGTGAAGACCCTCACCGAGCTTGGCTTCGCGCCCGAAATCTCTAACAAGGGCAACGTGCTCGTCCAGCTGGGCGGCGAGGGCAACCCCCTCGTACTCGCCAGCCATATCGACACGCTCGGCGTCATGATCCGCTCCATCAAGGACAACGGCCGCCTGCGCCCCACGACCCTCGGCGGCCACCAGTGGCGTACCGCGGATGGCGAAAACTGCACCGTCCACACGCGTGACGGCCACACCTACACCGGCGTCGTCCTCAACACCGAGCCCTCCGCCCACGTCGCAGACGACAAGGTCGAGCAGATTGAGAAGAACATGGAGATCCTCCTCGACGAGAACGTAGCCACGAAGGACGAGGTCCTGGCTCTGGGCATTCAGACGGGCGACATCATCGCCATGGACCCGCGCACCACGATCACGGAGAGCGGTTACATCAAGAGCCGCTTCCTGGATGACAAGCTCTCCGCCTCGATCCTCATCGGCTTCGCCCGCGCCGTCGCCGCCGGCGAGATCACGCTCGGCCGCAAGGTCTCCCTGCTGTTCACGGTTTACGAGGAGGTCGGTCACGGCGGCAGCGTCGTGCCGGAGGACACCCGCGACATGATCAGTGTCGACATGGGTTGCGTGGGTGCGGACCTCGGCTGCACCGAGCGCATGGTTTCGATCTGTGCCAAGGACTCGGGTGGCCCGTACAACTATGATGTCGTAAGCGACCTCGCGGCGGCGGCCAAGACTGCCGGCCTCGACTACGCGATCGACGTCTACCCGCACTACGGCTCTGATGTCGAGGCCACGCTCACGGCCGGCTTCGACATCCGACACGGCCTCATCGGCCCTGGCGTCTACGCCTCGCACAACTACGAGCGCTCCCACATGGACGGTGTCCGCAACACGTTCGAGCTGCTCCGCGCCTACGTCGCTCTGTAGGTCGAGCTGCTCCGCGCCTACGTCGCGCTGTAGAGATACCAAAGCCCGCTAGACGCAAAAGCGCGCCCGCACGGTCAACGTGCAGGCGCGCTTTTTGTAAGAACAGGAATTGGCGGGCAATCGCCCCGAACCCAATTTCACAGCAAGAGGGCGAGCCAGATCGTCAGGCTCGCCCTCCGTTTCGCTACAGCTTCTTGTGAAGCTTCAGCAGCTCGATAAGCATATGGTCGCGGTACTCCGCTAGGCTCTCGGGCGTATTGCCCGTCTGTGCGGGGCGCGCGGCAAGCTCGGCGTTCACGCCATCTTGTGCCACCTGCGCAAACTCGGGCGGGAAGCTCTTCCAGTCCGCCATGTCCTCAAGCCACAGGTTGATCGAGTCATTGAGGTGATTCATGAGGCCGGACACGCCGCCCTTGCCGCCACCCAGCTCAAACACGAGAGACGGCCCCATGATGCCCCAGCGAATGCCCGGGCCAAAGGTCACCGCCTTGTCAGCGTCCTCGATGCTGCACACGCCGGAAAGCACGAGGTTCGCCACCTCACGGTACAGCGCCATCTGAAGCCTGTTGCAAATAAAGCCGAGGGCCTCCTTCTGCAGCACGACCGGCTCCATACCAATAGCCGTATAGAACGCCTTGGCACGTTCGACGGTCTCCTCGCTGGTCTTCTCTCCCTTCGTGATCTCCACGAGCGGAATGAGGTGAGGCGGGTTGTAGGGATGGCCGCCACAGAAGCGCTCTGGATGCTCGGCGTTCTTGGCGATCTCAGTCACGAGCAGACCAGACGTCGAGCTCGCGACGATGGCGTCTGGCTCTGCCGCCGCCTCGATCTCCTTTACGAGCTCCCATTTGACCTCATAGTGCTCAGCCGAGGACTCCTGGATGAACTGTGCGCCCGCGACCGCCTCGGCAATGGAGGTGGTGTAATGGATACGCTCCGCGATTGCCGCCGACTCTTCCTCCGTATAGACGCCATTCTTCACGAGGGACTCTAGCGAAGCCGCCACACGCTCGCGCGCGAGCTCGCTCGATTCCTCCGTGCGGTTCTGCGCCCACACGTCAAGCCCAGCCATCGCAAACTTAAGCGCGTAGCTATACCCGATGACGCCGGCACCGACCGACGCCACCTTCTTAATCTGGATGCCATCAATCTCCATGCAATGCCTCCCAGCCGAGGAAACGCGGGTCTCGTAAGCCCACCTTCCCTGAGTATAGGTCTGGTTACACTGCCTCGACAGCGAAGTCATCCGCCTCGTCCTCGCCGCCAATGACCCCGGGGTCCGTCAGCTCAATCGGCTCCTCAAGCACGGTCCCCACGGGGAATGCGCGGCGGAACACAAAGCGAGCGAAGGGCCCGGCGACGAGGAGGTTCCACGGCAGGGCCATCACGAAGTTCCAGGGGATGTTCGAAAGCCAGGCCATGGGGACGATCGCGAGCGTACCGGCATGGAAGGCTCCCTCAAAGGCGCCGTAGAGCGACATGATAATCACCATCGGCACTACCATGCAGCCAGAGACCGCGAGCGTCATGGCGCGAGGAGAACTCTTGCCCGGGGTCACGAGGTACTTGAACGCGAGGCCTTTGGCGAGCGGTCCCGCGATAAACACGTCGCACAGCATCGCGAAGATGTAGGCGGGCGGGAAGCCGACCCACGCGTCGACGATGACATCCATCCCAACGTGACCGTACATGCGCGCGACGTTGTAGATGGACATCCAAAGCACCATGCAGAAGCACATGATGACGGTGAAGATCAGGCTCTCTCGCTTGTTGGTAGGCATATGTGGGCGATTCCTCTCCGTTTGTCTCCGCAGGCTGTGCCTGCGGCGGTAGCCGCGCCAACAAAAAAACGGGCGAGACGAAGTCTGAACTTCATCTCGCCCGTATGCGTATGCATGGCTGCGACTACATCCTATGTTGCATGGGCAACCCTACCACGAAACGCCATCCCTTCGTAAGCGTTAAGTTTGTGGAGACACCCAGACAAGCGGGCGCGGCCCGAGAGGCGCACGCGGTGTGAACGAAGCCGCAGATCAAGCGCGAGCCATCAAAGCACGCAGCAAAACGACGAAGAAGGAGCGCCCTACTTGGCCCAGGGCACGCTGCAGCTGGGATTTTCCTCGGAGGAGAACTTCTTCTCAAGGAACTCCCACATCTCGTCCTCGGTCTCCATGGTGGAGAGAGCCTTCTCAACAGGGCAGACCTTCGAGGGATCCTTGGAGGACTTCACGAGTTCAACGTCCTCCTCGGCATAGAACTCGAAGCCGTTGCTCTCGAGGAAACGACGGCCCGGCTGAGAGAGCTGACGGCACGCAAACCTCTTGACGCCAAGCCTCTTTCCCACGGTCGAAAGCGCGGCGCCTAGCTGAGTGGCCACAAGGGCGTACGCGCCGGGAACCTCATTAGCGAGCATCGCCTTGACGATGGTGCCAGCCGGGCTCTTCTGAGCGCTCCAAACGACCTCGCCGGCCTCGGAGACAAGCGCGACAAGCGCGCCATCAGCGGTGCCGATCTCAAGCAGTTCTTCATTGGTCATCGTATGACCCTCCTATCGCACTGACTTACGAGGCGCAAACCCCGCTCTTCTCTGCCGCACTTCTACCCACATAGTTACGTTACTAAACAGATGAGACCAAGCAGAAGCGGGGTGGAACGGATTTCTCCGCCCCACCCCGCTGTCAGCTACTTAGTGCAGCTTGGCTTTAGTCGCTTGCGCGTAAGAATTAGGCGCGAGCCTTGACGGCAGCCTCGATGCGCTTAGCGCCCTCCATGACCATGGAGCGCGGAGCGGCGAAGTTGAAGCGCATGAAGCCGAAGCCCTCCTTGGCGCCGAAGGTGGTGCCGTCGTTCAGCAGGACCTTAGCGTCGTTGAACATGAAGTCCTTGAGCTCCTGCTGGGTCTCGAAGCCGAGGCCGCGGCAGTCGAGCCAGCTCATGAAGGTGGCCTCGGGCTTGATGGCGGTGATGCCCGGGACGTTCTCGTTGATGTAGTCAACGAACATGTCGCGAGTGCCGTTGAGGTAAGCGAGGCACTGATCAGCGTAGTCGTCGCACTGGCCGAAGCAGACCTCGAGGGCGATGTTGCCGAAGATGTTGCGGCCCATGCCCTTGGCGTAAGCCTGCTGGTTCATCATGCGGCGGTAGATCTTCTCGTTGTGCGTAAACCAAGCGGCGGTACGGAAGGCAGCGATGTTGAAGGTCTTGGCCGGGTTGACGAAGGTAATGGAGTTGTTAGCGAACTCCTCGGAGATGGAGCAGAACGGGATGAACTCGCCGCCGTCGTAGACGATGTCAGCGTGGATCTCGTCGATGCCGACCATGACGTCGTTGGCGATGCAGAGCTCGCCCATACGAGTGAGCTCCTCGCGGGTGAAGTTGCGGCCGGTCGGGTTCTGCGGGTTGCAGATGAACATGACCTTGAGGGCGGGATCCTTGAGCTTCTTCTCAAGGTCCTCCCAGTCAATCTCGTAGCGACCGTCGACGAGCTTCATCTCGTTGTAGACGAGCTGACGGCCGTTGTTCTTGATGAGGCCGTGGAACGGCGGGTAAACCGGGGTCTGGAGAAGGACCTTATCGCCGACGGCGGAGAACTCCTTGACGACCCAGATCATGGCCATGATGACGTTCGGCGAGAAGTCGATGTAGTCGGGGTTCAGCACGGTGTTGTGACGAACCTTGTACCAACGAGCGACGGCGTTCTCGAAAGCGGAGTCGATGTAGGGGTAGCCGTAGTGGGGCATGTCGACGCGCTTGTGGAGGGCCTCGGTGAGCTCAACCGGGCTCTGGAACTCGGAGTCAGCGATCCAGAACGGGAGGACGTCGTCCGGGCAGAGGGACGGGTCAAACTTCTTGGCGTCGGTGCCGCGGCGATCAACGCCCTTATCGAAATCGTAAACGTGGCTCATGATTTGCTCCATTTCTTTCTGAGTTAGAACGGACTGCAAAACAACGCACTACTTGGATGGTAGCAGCGGTACGTCCAGTAAAACAAGGGAGGGCTTAGAAGAACAGGGTCCAGCCGTAGCCGATGATGACGTTCAGCAGGAACATGGTGATGCAGGGGATCATGCAGCTCTTGGAGAGATCCTGCAGGTCGATGCCGCCCATACCAGCGGTAGCGATGATGACGCCGGCGACGGGGGACATGGAGCGGCCCATAGCGGTGGCAAGCTGCATCGGGACGGCGATGCTCTGGGTGGCCATGCCCATGGTGGTGGCCATATCCGGGACGAGCGGGCCGAAGGCGTACCAAGAGGCGTTGCCAGAGCCGAGGATGAAGGCACCGAAGAACGTGATGAAAGACATGCAGAGGACGACGATGATCGGGGCACCGTTGGCCTCGGCGAGGAGGCCGGAGACGACCGTCAGGCCACCGAGGAGCTTGATGCCCTCAGCGAAGATAGCAGCGGCAGAGAGGATGGAGACGACGCGAGCGAAGGCGCCACCCATCTCCTTCATGACGAAGCTCATGTCGTCGGTGACGGCCTTGTCGCGCTTACGAACAAGCTCGATGAGGAAGACGACGAGCAGGCAGAGCAGGTTCGCGACAGCGACGTCCATCTTAATGGGGCTGAAGGCGAAGGCAATGATGATGACGAGCGGGGCAACCGGGAAGATGGAGTACCAAACCGGGCAGTCAGAATCCTTGACGGCCTCGTGCTGAAGCTCCTGGACACCCTCGGCAGCGGCGGCCTTCTTGTCGCAGCGGTTGAGCCACATGGGAAGAAGGATGGCGGCGATGACGGACAGGATGACGCCGACGGGGAGCTGCCACTGCATGAAGTAGTCAATCATCGGGATGCCGACGACCTTCTCAGCGGCGAAGATGGCGGAGGAGTCATTGGGACCCCAGTCAAGGAAGCTGCCCATGACGACGGCGGTGCACGCGGAGAGCGGGCTAATGCCGAGGGAGATCATGATCGGGAAGGCGATGGACATAAGGAGCATCGCGTGGCCGGAAGCACTGGGGATAACGAGCTTAAGAGCGCAGCCGATGAGGAACAGGAAGCTCAGAACGATGTAGGGGTTCTTGATGCCACCGAGGGGCTTGGTGGCGAGGAAGGCCAGCTTGGTGGAGGCACCGATGTGCGTCATGTACATCGCGTAGCCGGTGACCATCATAAGCGTGAGGCCGACGCCGCTCATGTTCTTGGAGAAGCAGTTCTTCGCGAACACGACGCAGTCGAGGAGGATGTTACCGGTGGTGTCCTCACCGAGGACGGAGGTGCCGGTGAAGGCGGAATAGGCCATCAGAACAGCGATGCCGGACATCATGAAGATGAAGACGGAGTTGACCTTCTTCAGGACGCAGCGCACGACGAATGCGATGTAAATCAGCGTCAGAAGAACAGAGATTGCAGGACTCATCGACTCACTTCCTCTTTTCTTTGAGGTTATAAAACGACCAGATGCGAACTGGCTTGCCATGGCGTTGTTTAGCATCTACATCGCCGTAGTTTAGACGCTAACTTGCGTTGTTTTACGCTTAAACTATGAACGGTAGTTTATCGGCCGCGAACGGTATCGCCATTCCCCTATTAATTATTGTATGTTTTAGTAGTAAACTTGTTCGGTTACCTCGAATGAAGGGGGGTTGCATATGACGCAGCCAGTACCCAATGACGGCATTCGTCACCCCATTGACGACGTCACGGCATGCGACATCCTCCATCAGATGTCCTCTTTCTATTCCGGAACGAAGAAGCCCCATGACTACGGCACCGGCGAGTCGTACACCGCCTGGGAGACCCACGTCATCAAGTACATCGCCGATCACCCCGGCGTCACGCTCACCGACATGGCGCTCGCGTTTGGCAAGACCAAGGGCGCGTTCTCCCAAATCGTGAACAGACTCGTCGCGCGCGGCCTTATCGTCAAGAACAAGGCGGAGGGTATGGACAACCGCCAGTTCCTCGAGCTGAGCGAGAAGGGCCTCGAGCTCAACGCCGCACATGAGCACTATGATGCGATTCACTTTGGCGAGTCGATGTCCATCGTGAGGTCTCAGTACACGGACGAGGAGGTTGACCACGCCTTTACGGTTCTGCTGTGCTGGCTCAACGCGCGTCGCACCATCCACAAGAAGCGCATCGAGCAGCAGAAGGCTTCTGGCAACGACTCCTTCTAGGGATTGCGGAGCGGCAGGCCGCGCAAGAGGCACGAACCTGGCTGGCGCGGGGCGTGCGGCCGACACTAGGTGCATACCAGCCGACGCAAAGCGAAGGCGACTGGTGCCAAGCGCAAGATATGCGTCGATTCCAACGCCAGCCTCTTCGCGCACATATATTGTTTGCGCGCACTAATATGTGGCCGGCAGGGGAGCGTCCCCTGCCGGCCCTTTTCATCCTGGATCTGTAACCGACCGCGATTCTCGTTTCCGCCTAGTCCACGCTCTTGAGCGCTTCGAGCATGTCGACGCGGCGCAAATACTGGTTGACGACTGCACACATCGCCGCAACCACGAGCACGATGACGACCGTCGACACCACGAAGGGGAGCCACCCGCAAGCAGGATCGAACATCACGTTCTCCGGCGGCACAGCGGCGATGATGTACTGCTGCAGCATCCAACCGAGCAGCCAGCCAACCGTCAGCGCGAGACACGAGTTGATGATCGTCTCGCGATAGATGTACATCGTGACTTCGCGTGGATAGAAACCGAGGACCTTGATCGTGGATAGCTCGCGGATGCGCTCGGCCACGTTAATGGTCACGAGGTTGTAGACGATCACCACCGCCAGCAGCACCGCCACCACGATAAGCACGCCCATGATCATGTTGAGGGACTTCACCACGACGTTGATCTGGTCGATAAGCGCCGCACTCTGCACACACCCCATCACGCCCGAAAGGCTCATGAAGCGCGCTGCCTCGGAGCGAATCGCCGTCGTGCCGCTGTCCGCCAGGTTCACGACAGAGGCATTCGTCTCCAGGGGCTTGCCGAAGCAGTTCTGGTAGGCCTCCGCGCTCATGAACATGAAGTGCTCCATGTACATCTCGCAGATGCCAGCCACACGCACGCCGCACTCGCGACCGTCCGCATCCTTGAACGTGAGGGTATCCCCTACGCGCAGGCCGATGAGGTTCGCGAGGCGCTCGGAAATCACAGCGCCGTCCGGAGAAAGCTCGAGTGCCCTGCCGGTCGAGCGCTCGCGAATGCGCAGGTAACTAGCAAAAGCGCTCGCGTCCTCAGGGACAAGCAGATTGATCTTCTGGTCATCGCCCTTGGCGCCGCCTCGCTTGGTCACGCTTTCGTAGCGCACGGGCAGGTGGCTGGCGACGGCACTGGAGGCAAGCTCGGCATCTATTCCCGCGCGCTCGTCCTCACTCACGTGGCCATTCTCGGCAACGATCAAGTCATAGCCGATGATGTCGCCAAACTGGGCGTCGGCGAGGCCGTTGATGGAGTTGCGCACGGCAAAGCCGCAGAACATGAGGCACACGGCGCCCGCCACGCCAACAACGGTCATGAGCATGCGCTTCTTGTAGCGAAGGAGGTTTCTGCAGGTGACCTTCTGCGTAAAGTTAAGGCGATTCCACACCGGCGAAATGTGCTCGAGGATGATCTTCGAGCCGGCGGCCGGAGCCTTGGGAAGAAGGAGCTGAGCGGGTTTCTCCGCCAGGCTTCGCTTGGCCACCGCTGCCGCCGGACCAACCGAGACGGCCAGAGCCAGCGCAAAGGCGGCCACGCTCACCAACGGGTGGAAGTGCATCTCGATGGGTGGCAGCACGAATTTCGAACCATAGGCGCTATAGACGATGAACGGCATCAGCGTATGGCCGAGCGCGATGCCGACAAACGCGCCAATGCCTCCTGCCGTGGCACCGTAGACCACAAACTTAAGCATGACGTCGCGGTCGCGATATCCCAAGGCCTTGAGGGTGCCGGAGTTCACGCGCTCCTCATCCACCATGCGAGTCATCGTGGTCGATGCCACGAGCGCCGCCACCAGGTAGAGGAAGTAGGGAAAGACGTCCGCGAGAGAATCGACAATCTCGCTCACGCTGCTGTAGGTCTTATAACCTTCTGAGCCCGGGGTTTCTCGACGCGAGTCAACGGCATAAGTCGGTTGGTCGATGGAATCTCGTTGCTCGCGCGCATCGACGAGGGAGGCTTCGCCATCGGCAATCTTCCGCTCAGCGCCGGGCAAGGCGTCGTTGTACTCCGCGAGGGCGGATTCGTACTCGAAGCGCTTTTGGGCAAGCGTGCCCGCCGCCTCGTCATACGCGGTGCGGCCCTGCTGATAGGCGGCGAGCCCTTCGTTGTACTCGGCCATGCCGGCGTCATAGGTGGCCTTACCGGCGGCGTACTCAGCCTGGCTTGCGGATAGCCTCTCGGCGCTTGCGTCAATCTGTGCGGAGACGGCATCGAGCTCCTGCTGCTTGGCGGCAAACTCCGCCTGGCCGTTCGCGACTTGCTGGTCAAGAGCTGCCTGAGCCGAGGAAAGCTGCTGCTCAGCGGCATCGAGCTGCGCTGATTGCTGGATGTAGCTCGCGTCATCGATGAGGCCGGCGGCGTATGCCTGCTCGAGTTGGTCCCTCTTTTGCGCAACGTCCGCACGCTGGACGTCAATCTGCGCCTGCGTCTGAGCCGTTTGCTGCTCCGCTGCCACCTTGGCGTCATCGAGGGCCTGGACGGACGCCGCGTATTGGGAGCGCGCCTCGGCAAGCTGCCGTTCTCCTTCGTCTAGCTGGGCGCGGGCATCTGCAAGACGATCGTGTGAAGCGAAAAGCGTTTCACGCGCACCCACCAGCCGCGCGGCAGCCGCCTCAAGCTGTGACCAAGTGTCATCGAGGGTCGCCTGTCCATCTGCGAGTCTCGCGGCAGCATCATCCAGCGCTGTCTTGGCGTCGGAGAGCTGCTGACGAGCGTTGTCGAGAGTCGCCCGGCCATCAGCGATCTTGTCGTCGAACTCCGCGCGTACCGCAGCGAGACGGCGCGGCGGCGCACATGCGAGCACGGTGGCAAGCTCCTCCTTATGAGCCGAGACGCGTGCGAGATACTCCGCGCCATACGGGTCGAGGCCCTCGGTGTCATCAAACGTAAGGCGTGCAACCATACGATAGTCCGCATTGAAGACGCCGGGCGTTACCACGGCATATCCCGTAAGGTCGCCCGTTCCCACCGTTGTCTTGCCCTTGTTCACGCTCGCGATGATCTCCGTCGAGCTCACATGTCCCACAACGCGAAAATGCGTCTGCGTCAGCACCGTGCTGCCACCCATGCCGGCCTTTTCAACCAGGTCGACCGTCGAGCCAAGCGGAAAGCGATCTGCGAGGAAGGAGTCGACGGCTATTTCGTCAGGAGCCGAAGGCATGCGACCGTCAACGACCTCAAACTGACTTACGCGCTCAGGGACCGACTCGAGTCGAATGGAGTCATTAGTGTCCGCAATCGTAACGTCTTTGAGGTAGCCGAACTCGACCTCTCGAACGCCGGGAGTCGCTTTGATATCCGCCTGGTCATCGGCATCAAGGCCAAGGTCGCCAATAACGGTAACGTCTGCCATGTCGTAGCGGTCGAAGAATCGGGCAGAAGTCGCGCGCATATCCGGACCCGCGACCTTGAGGCCCACGAGAGCGAAGGAGCCCAGGGCGATAAGGCAGACGATGGAGCAGAAGCGCCCCCTTGACTTCTTGAACGTGGCGAGAACGTCACGCCAAAGCATGGTCTTCTTTACGCGCGCCATGACGCCCTCTCCCGTACCGGGTCCAGTCAAGCTCAGTTTCGTGGCCCTACTTTGCCAGCCAACTCGCCATCGGACGACAAATCTGGCGCGCATTGTTATATGCCATATCAAGCGTAAGGCACGTTCGCGCAGAATAGAACCCGTCCTCACGGCAGATAGTCAATGCGAGCTCCGGCTGGTTACCCGTAAGGCGAAGCGGCAAAAGCAGCTGGATGCGCCCGTTGTAGTACTGCGGCACCGCAATGGTGTAGTTCGCAGCCGCGCGACGCTCGGCCTCCGCAACGGCACCCTCAAAGGCCCGGCGCAGCAAGCACTCGTTTCCCTCGCCACGAAGTTGCTCCGGGATGCGAGCCAAGTTGTTCTCATCGCCCAGAATATGATCGATATTCGGACGAACCCGCAGGTGGAAATCGTAAATGAGGTCTGCGGGGTTATCGGTGTAATGAACGCGGGCGGGAAGTACGTCAACCTCTGACAGTGCCAAGTCGCTCGACTTAAAGAAGCCCTTGAGGAACCATGGCTGGGCACCTGGGCGATTGTTGGGCTGGAACAATGCGTATATCGCCTCGAAGCGCGGCGTGAATAGCCCCGTATTGAAGCAGGCGAAATCGCCATCCAACACGATGAAGGACTTCCCTCTCCCCTCTTCATCGACGCGTTCCTGCAGGTACGCGGCACGACGATACGTGAAGTCGATGTAGTTGAGCAATATCCTGTTATCCGGGCCCCAATCCTCGGGGTCAGCCAAGTCTGCCAGGTATTGGTAGCAGGGATAAGGACAGAAGGCGAAGTCGACAATCCTGTCAGGGTAGACCATGCGTCCTCCGTTTCTCGGGTTTGAGGCTACTATACGCGCCATCCATACCGCACGCATCGCAAGAATCGAGGCGCGAGCGCAGATGCCGCTTGTCGGCCGCCTGTATACTAAAGGACCGCACAAACCAGTTAAGGAGCCCAATGCCCGGCCTCGGTACCCTCATCAATGTCACCCTGATCATTATCGGCGGGCTCATCGGCCTCGCCGCCAGCTCGCTCGTCACAGAGCGCCTGCAAGACGCGCTTCTCCGCGCATGTGGCGCGTGCATCGTATTCGTTGGCATCGCAGGCACACTCCAGCACATGCTCGTCGCCACCGTTGCGGAAGACGGAACCGTTCTCCTCTCTACGACGGGCACGATGATGCTTGTCGTGTCGATGGCGCTCGGTACGGTCATCGGCGAGGTCATCGACATCGACGCTCGCTTCGATGACCTCGGAAAATGGCTGCGCGACCACACTGGCAGCTCTGGCGACCCCCGCTTCGTCGACGGCTTCGTCACCGCATCGCTCACCCTCTCGGTCGGCGCGATGGCCATTGTGGGTTCCATCCAAGACGGTCTTGCGGGCGATTGGTCCGCCCTCGCGCTCAAAGGTTCCATCGACGCAATCATCGTCTGCGCGATGGCGGCGTCTATGGGCAAGGGCTGCATCTTCTCCGCGCTCTCGGTTGGCGTTTTCCAGGGACTCGTCACGGCGCTCGCCACACTCATAGCCCCGGTCCTGTCCGACGCGGCGCTCGCCAACCTCACCCTCGTAGGCTCAGTCCTCATCTTCTGCGTAGGGATCAACCTCATCTGGCCTCGTACCTTCAAGCCGGCAAACATGCTGCCTGCCGTGGTCATCGCCGCCGCATGCGCAGGGCTCCCCTGGTTCTAAGCTCAAGCGGTCCAAAGCCCGGCTCCAGCGCGCGGCCTGGCTCTGGCGTGTGGCCTGGTTCTGGCGTGTGGCCTGGTTCTGGCCCAAGGCATAGCTCTGGCCCGAAGCCTAGCTCTGGCCCGCGGTCCGGTCTGGCCCAAGACCCGGCTCCCCCCGCGCTGCCTGGGAGAAGCAAGTCAAACAGATGTTCGCAATCAGTGCTATCATAGGCGTCCCTAAGGCTGGCTCGGGAGGGAGGCATGATGCGATCTACCGCTCAAGAAGTGCTCGACATGCTCCTCCAGAGCCCCAGCCTCCGCCGCAGCGACTTCGTGGACCGCGTCTTCACGGATGAGCCCATCCTCATGCGCGGCTCCCAAATGGCCAGCTACATCCCCCCGCGCATCCAAGAGATGCGCGAGATGGCGCTCTCGCCCGAAGGTCGCGGGATGATTGGCGCCCAGCTCTTCACCAAGCAAGCGCTCTTCATGGAGGATTACGAGGACGACGTCGAGTATCACGGCTCGTTCGAGCGCTATTTCCCCACTTACGTGGATATGAATAACCGCCAGCTCAGAGGCTATTTCTCATGGAGAAGCGCCATCCGTCGCGGAGAAGAGACCCCCAAGGCGCCCCTCTCCTTTGCGTTCGTTCACCTCTATGAGCTAATCGGCAGCATCGGCATCGAACACGAGCCCATCGGGCGCAGCCGCGAAGGCCTCACTAGGGCTGAGCAGGGTTTCCTTGCCATCGAGCATTTCTGGAAGACTCACGAGGACACCTACCCCAAGCTGCAACGTTACGTGACGCGTTGGCTCCGCGATTACGCGGTCTGGCATGGGCTTGACACGTCCTACCTCGCTCCGTACGTAAATACCGCCTTTGACGAAGCACTCGTCAGCCTCACGGAGTCCCTCGGCTCTTGGATGGCGGCGACGCCCCAGAAAAAGCCTCGCAAACGAGATGCGCGGGCAATGGCTCTCGCCGGCGCAGACAGACCGGAGGAGGAGCGGCTCTTCGCCGCACTCGATACGCTGTCCACCTACCGGCCACGCGTAAGCCGCCTCTATCGCGACCGTCCGGAGACGCTCCGCCATGTGACCTGCTCCGTTATCGCTGAGCTTGCCCTCTATTACGAGAAGCACCGCAAATCCGGCCTTGTCGAAGATCTTTTCGGCAGCTCACAGGCCTTCCCCTACGTCATGTTCATGAACGCCGTTTTCTGGACGGGTAGCCCCCACGAAGACGCGATCTACGAGATAAGCCCCTGCAATCGCTACGGTTGCGCCAAGGGACGCTGGTATCACGAGGGATTCCAGACCACCGCCAGACGCAGCTCCAAGCTCGGAGCCATTCTCCGCCTGATCGACCAGCGCCTGCGCGTCGCGATTGGCTATCCCCATCCGCTCACCAAGAAGGACGCACCAAAGTACCTCGACAAGATCGTGGCGGAGCAGATTGAGGCCCGCCTCGCCTGGGAGGCGGGCCGCGAGGCAAGGGCCGTTCGGGTCGACCTCTCCCAGCTCGCCGGCATTCGCGCCGCGGCAAACGCAACGTGCGATTCGCTCCTCATCGACGAAGAACGAGAGGATGAGGCCGTGTCGCCCGCGGCAGAGGCCGTGTCGCCCGCAGCGAAGACGCCCGCGGCAGCGGCGTCCATGTCCCGGGTCGAGACGCTCGAAGCCATGGCGCCCGAGGTCCCGGCAGGCACAGCTGTGCCGGAGACTGAAAAGCCTACCGCCCGAACGGGAGAGTTCGCCGACGAGGGCCCAACGACTGGCCGCCCTTCGGCGGAGCAAGCCATAACACCCGCCGGGGCGTCTTCCGCGGAAACAACGCCGGCGCCCTATGGCCTCACCGCCATTGAGCTCGAGCTTCTTCAGTCACTTCTCGATGGCACCCCATGGGAGGTTCCCACAGGCACATCGCTCGACATGCTCGTGGACTCCATCAACGAGAAGCTCTTCGACTTGCTTGGAGATACCGCGCTTGAGTTCGACGGTTTAGTGTCCGGCATGCCCGCTATCATCGACGACTACGCAGAAGACGTGAGGGAGGCCCTCTCCTATGAGTGAGAACACAAGTCAGATGGCGCTATCCGCTGATGCGCCCGCCACCAAGCCACGCGTCCCCAAGCGCATCGCTGCCGTCATCATCAATTCGCTTAAGGGTGGTGTGGTGCCGCGCATCGGCCTGCCCTACGTGACGGTCGGCCGTGAGACTGAAATTCGTGCCCTCCTCCATGACCTTGACCTTATCGCCAACGGCGGTGCCAGCTTCCGCTTCCTCGTGGGTCGCTACGGCGCGGGCAAGAGTTTCCTGCTTCAAACCATACGCACTCATGCCATGGGCAAGGGCTTCGTCGTTGCAGACGCAGACCTCTCGCCAGAGCGCCGCCTCCAGGGAACCGCCGGCCAGGGGCTCGCCACCTACCGCGAGCTCATTCGCAACCTCTCGACCAAGACGCGTCCAGAGGGCGGCGCGCTCCAGCTCGTGCTCGATCGTTGGGTCGCCACCATCGACGCCTCCCCTGCCGGCGCGGAGGCAGCCCTCGCCGCGGCATGCGCCCCGCTCGAGGAGATGGTCCATGGGTTCGACTTCGCTCGCATCCTGCGCGCCTATCACGAGGCCAGCACCCAGGGGGATGACGAGCGCCGCGCCGCCGTCCTCAGGTGGCTCCGTGGCGAGTACCGCACCAAGACCGAGGCCCGCGGCGAGCTCGGCATCTCCTGCTGCATCGGCGACGATGACTGGTACGACTACCTCAAGCTCCTCGCGCAGTTCCTCGTGGGCGCCGGATATCAGGGCATGCTCGTCCTCATCGACGAGCTGGTGAACCTCTACAAGATCCCAAACGCCATCACGCGCCAGTACAACTACGAGAAGATCCTCACGATGTACAACGACACACTCCAGGGCAAGGCGCACCATCTCGGCATCATCATGGGCGGCACTCCGCAGTCCATCGAGGACCGCCGCCGCGGCGTCTACTCCTACGAGGCCCTGCGCTCCCGCCTGGCGGAGGGGCGCTTCGCCCGCGAGGGCATGTATGACATGCTCGCGCCCGTCATCAAGCTGAATCCCCTCACCTATGAGGAGCTTCTCGTCCTGACGGAGAAGCTCTCGGATATTCATGCGGGCTACTTCGGGTATGAGCGCACGCTTGGCACGGAGGACCTCGTCAGGTTCCTCCAGCTCGAGTACGGGCGTGTCGGCGCGGATACCCATCTCACCCCGCGCGAGGTCATCCGCGACTTCGTCGAGCTTCTCGACATCCTCCACCAGAACCCCGGCACCACGATCGAGAGCATTCTCGCGGGCGACGGGTCCTGCGGTGCCAACATGCCGAGCAATGTCAATGCACCAGTCACCACCACGTCGGCAGCCGGCGGCATGCCGAGTGACGCCAACACACCGGCCATCACCACGTCGGCGTCCGGTAACACGGCAAGCGCGGCCGCGCCGAACGGGGGCGTAACGCTGGCGGGGGCTGCGCCATCGGGCTCGGCTGCCGCTGGCACGGCCTCCACCATCGCGGGCGCGAGCCGTCCTGCCGAAGGCGCATCTAACAGAGACTTCTCCGGGTTCAAGCTCTGATGGACACCTTCTCTCGCTATGCGCCCTTCATCCAAGACTTCATCTATGACCATGAGTGGGAGAACCTCCGTGGCATCCAGGTGGCCGCTGCCGAGGCGATCTTCAACACGGACGACAACGTCCTGCTCACCGCGTCAACTGCGTCCGGCAAGACGGAGGCCGCGTTCTTTCCCATCCTTACGCTTTTCGACGAAAACCCTCCCGCGAGCGTGGGTGCCATATACATCGGCCCCCTCAAGGCCCTCATCAACGATCAGTTCCTCCGCCTGGAGGATCTCTGCGACGAGGCGCACATCCCCGTCTGGCGTTGGCACGGGGACGTCTCCTCGAGCCACAAAGCCAAGCTCCTCAAGAAGCCGAGCGGCATCCTCCAAATCACACCAGAGTCACTCGAGGCATTTCTACTCCATAAGCACTCGGCCATCCCGCATCTGTTCAGCGACCTTCGCTTCGTCGTAATCGACGAGGTCCACTCACTTCTGCGCGGAGACCGCGGCGGCCAAACGATTTCGCTCATCGAACGCCTCAGTCGCATCGCGGGCGTCAACCCGCGCCGCATCGGGCTTTCCGCCACGATCGGCGACCCAGACGCCGTCGGCGCATTCCTGTCCGCGGGCACGGGCCGCGGGTGGGTGGTTCCGCGCGTTCAGGAGCCCGAGCGCGTATGGAATCTCTCGATGGAGCACTTCTATCTCGATGGAGACCAGGCGGGAGACGCCTCGCTCGCCGAGGCGCTGCGCTCGCTTCGCGATTTCGACGCCTCGCGAAGGGCAGCAGACGCTCGCAAGGCGTCAAGCCGCAGCGACGCGCCCGCGAGCAACAGCGCCAGA
>USBN01000029.1 GCA_900552935.1 uncultured Coriobacteriaceae bacterium
CGCAAGGAATGCGCGCACATGTTCGGCTGGGACGCCACGCCCGAACGCGTCGTCGTCGAGACGATGCTCGTCGGCGGCGGCTTCGGCGGCAAGGAGGACGTCTCCGTCCAGCACCTTGCCGCACTGGCGGCGGTGCACTTCGGCCGCGCGGTCAAGTGCCGCCTCACGCGCCAGGAGTCGATCAACTTCCATCCGAAGCGCCACCCGATGGAGGGTACCTTCACGCTCGGTTGCGACGCCGAGGGCAACTTCACCGCGCTCGACTGCGAGATCAACTTCGACACGGGCGCCTACGCGAGCCTGTGCGGCCCGGTCCTCGAGCGTGCCTGCACTCACTCCGTCGGCCCCTACAAGTACCAGAACACCGACATCCGCGGCTACGGCTACTACACCAACAACCCGCCTTCCGGCGCCTTCCGCGGCTTCGGCGTGTGCCAGAGCGAGTTCGCGCTCGAGAGCCTCATCGACATCCTTGCCGAGAAGGTCGGGCTGGACCCGTGGGAGATTCGCTACCGCAATGCCATTGAGCCGGGCGAGGTCCTCCCGAACGGCCAGATTGCGGACTGCTCCACCGCCCTCAAGGAGACTCTCGAGGCCGTGAAGGACGCCTACTACGCGCATCCCGGCCATGCGGGTATCGCCTGCGCGATGAAGAACTCGGGCGTCGGCGTTGGCCTTCCGGACGCGGGTCGCTGCAACATCCGCGTCGAGCATGGCCGCGCCGTGGTCTATGCCGCCACGTCCGACATCGGACAAGGCTGCAACACGGTCTTCCTGCAGGACGTCTCCGAGGCCTGCGGCCTTCCGCGCGAGCGCATCGAAAACGGCGAGTGCTCGACCGAGAACGCGCCTGACTCCGGAACCACCTCCGGCTCCCGCCAGACGGTGGTCACGGGCGAGGCCGTCCGCGGCGCCTCGTTCCTGCTGCGTGACGCCATGATCGCCTACGAGCGCGACCACACCCTCCCCGAGGGACCTGTCAGCGCCAAGGGCGACGGCAAGAGCTTCTCGTTCGCGGACGGCACGAGCTTCGAGGTGCCCGCCGCCGAGCTCGTCCCCGGCAACACCCGCACGGCGGCCGATCCCGTCGCCGCGCTCGAGGCGCTCGAGGGCAAGGAGTTCTTCTACGAGTATCTCGAGCCCACCGACAAGCTCGGCGCCGACGTCCCCAACGCGAAGAGCCACATCTGCTACGGATTCGCCACGCATGTGGTCGTGCTCGATGACGAAGGTCGCGTGACCGATGTCTACGCCGCGCACGATTCCGGCAAGGTCGTGAACCCGATCGCCATCCAGGGCCAGATCGAGGGCGGCGTCCTCATGGGCATGGGATACGCGCTTACGGAGGACCTGGGGCTCGAGGACTGCGTCCCCGCCGCCGGGTACGGCAAGCTGGGGCTCTTCCGTGCGACGGACATCCCCGACATCCATGCCATCTACGTCGAGCGTGACGAGCAGCTGCCCGTCGCCTATGGTGGCAAGGGCATCGGCGAGATCGCGACCATCCCGACCGCCCCGGCCGTCCAGAACGCTTATCGCGCCCTTGACGGTAAACTTCGCCCGAACCTTCCGATGGTCGATACCTATTACTCTCGAAAGAGGGCAAAATAGGACATTAACAGAAGGCATAGTGGGTTGGTAAGCTGACAGTAATGACAGGGAAACAGCCCAGGTGGAAAATATCTCTGAAGGCACGCGATTGGAAAGGTGGTAGCTATGGCCGAGTTGCTGCGCATGGACAACATCAGCAAGGCATTCGGCACGTTCTACGCGAACAAGAACGTAAACCTCGATATCGAGCAAGGCGAGGTACATACGCTTCTTGGTGAGAACGGTGCCGGCAAGTCGACGCTCATGAACGTCCTCATCGGCCTTTACCAGCCAACTGACGGGCACATCTTCATGCGCGGGCAGGAGGTGCACATCACCAACCCCGGCGTCGCCGTCGAGCATGGTATCGGCATGGTCCACCAGCACTTCATGCTCATCGAGGACATGACGGGTCTCGAGAACATCATCCTGGGCGACAAGCGTCACAACTCGCCGCTGCTCCAGATCGCGGATGACCGTAAGGCCATCGAGGAGCTCATGGATCGCTACGGCATGGAGATCGACCTCGATGAGAAGGTCGGCGACATGTCTATCGGTATGCAGCAGCGCGTCGAGATCATGAAGGTCCTGTTCCGTGGCGCCGACCTCGTCATCCTCGACGAGCCCACTGCCGTCCTGACGGACCTCGAGGTCGAGGGCCTGTTCGACATCATGCACTCGCTCACCGCCGAGGGTAAGTCCGTCATCTTCATCTCCCACAAGATGCGCGAGGTCATGCGCATCTCCGATCGCGTGACGGTCCTCCGCCGTGGTGAGACCATCGAGACGGTCCGCGTCGCGGATACCACCGAGCAGGAGCTCGCGGACCTTATGATCGGCCAGAAGTTCACGGAGAGCACCTACCAGAAGGTCACGGACGCCTCCGAGACCGCCTTCGAGCTCAAGGGAGTCTCCTACCAGCCCGAGGTCAAGCACGGCGGCCTCAAGAACGTGTCGCTTGCCATCCACAAGGGCGAGATTCTCGGCGTCGCCGGCATCGACGGCAACGGCCAGAGCCAGCTCGCCGCCCTCGTCACGGGCCTTCTCAAGCCCGAGTCCGGCGAGGTCATCGGTCCCGACGGTTCTGCCATCGGCCTCTTCAGCCCGAGCGCCTTCATCGAAACCGGCCTTGGCAACATCCCCGAGGACCGCAACAAGATGGGCCTTGTCGGTGACATGACGGTCGCCGAGAACCTCGTGCTCAAGGCCACCGAGGACGAGCGCTTCTCCGCCGGTCACGGCGCCTGGCTCAAGCTCGACGCCATCCGCGAGCACGCCGAGCGCCTTCGTGAGGAGAACGACATCCGCTGCACCTCCGTCGAGCAGACCGCCCGCTCGCTCTCCGGTGGCAACCAGCAGAAGGTCATCCTCGCCCGCGAGCTCGACGCCCACCCGAAGCTTCTCGTGGCCGTCTATCCCACGCGCGGCCTCGACATCGGAGCCACCGAGTTCATCCATGATCAGATCATCGCCCAGCGCGACGCCGGATGCGCGGTCCTTCTCATCTCCGCGGACTTCGATGAGGTGCTGAAGCTCTCGGATCGCATCACGGTCCTGTTCGAGGGCGAGATCATGGGCACGTATCCTGGCGCGAATCCTCCCATCAAGGAGATTTCGCTCGCCATGGCAGGAAAGTAGGAGGGGAGGGACAGTGGCTGACAACAAGAAGAAGGCAGTGCCCTCGAAGAAGGGTGCCCTGAGCGAGGAACAGCTGCGCGAGAAGCGCCTGACGATCATCACGCCGGTTGTGTCCGTGCTCCTTGCCCTCATCATCGGCGCGATCATCATCGCCTGCCTCGGCAAGAACCCGATTACGGGCTATGCCGCGATGCTGAAGGGCTCTCTTGGCGATATCGGCAAGATTGGCAAGACGCTTGAGCGTGCCTGCCCGCTGATCTTCACGGGCCTTGCCGCCGTGTTCGCCTACAAGTGCGGTGTGTTCAATCTTGGCGGCGAGGGCCAGTTCATCATGGGTGCCTCCGCCTCCGCGTACTTCGTGCTGAAGCTTGGCCTCACCGGCCCGTCCGGCATCGCGGTGGGCCTCGTCGTGGGCATCGTCTTCGGCGGTCTGTGGGCGCTCCTCCCGGGTATCCTCAAGATCACTCGAGGGCTCAACGAGATGATCACGACGATCATGTTCAACTACATCGCCCTGTACTTCATGGAGTTTCTCTACAAGAACGTCTACTCCGACCAGGGCCTGCCCCAGACTCCCGCCATGCCCAAGTCCGCGCACCTCATGGACATCGGTCCCGCGCACTTTGGCGTCCTGATCGCCATTATCCTCGGCATCCTCGTCTGGTACGTGATCTTCCGCACGTCCTTCGGCTTCAAGATTCGTGCCGTGGGCATGAGCCCCACCGCTGCCAAGGTCAACGGCTTCCCCGTTCGCACGCTCGTGCTGCTCGCCTTCGTCATCTCCGGCGCCATCGCCGGCCTCGGCGGCGCCATCGAGCTCTTTGGCAAGACGCCGTTCCGCCTCGCTGACGGCTTTGGCTCCGGCTTCGGCTTCGACGGCGTGGCAATCGCGCTTATCGCGCAGCTCAACCCGCTTGGCGCCATCGTTGTCGCCCTGCTCTTCGGCGTGCTCTCCACGGGCGGCACGATGATGCAGTCCGTCATCGGCGTTCCCACGGCGATCATCGACATCATTCGTGGTCTCATCATCATCTTCGCCGTCGCGGGCATGGCCCTGGTGAAGCTGCCCAAGGTCAAGGCGTACATCGCCTCGCTGGGCAAGAACAAGAAAGCTGAGGTGAAGGCGTAATGGATTTCATGGTTGCGCTTCCCACCATCGTCAGGGCGATGGCTATGGGCGCCGTACCCATCCTGCTCGCCGCCCTGGGCGAGGTCTTCTCCGAGCGTGCCGGTATGGTCAACATCGGCCTTGAGGGAATCATGGCCGTGGGCGCCTTCGTGGCGTTCGCCGTTGGCAAGGTCACGGGCAACCTCTGGCTCGGCCTGCTCGTCGGCATGGCCGCGGGCGTGCTCATCAACATGATCTACGCGTTCTGCACGGTCACCCTCTGCTCTGACCAGGTGGTCACGAGTATGGCTGTCAACATCCTCGCGCCGGCCATCGCGCTCTTCGGCTACAACCTGTTCGTCGGCTCCAACCCCGAGAACGCCACCGGCGCACAGATGCCCAACATCGCTATTCCCGGCCTGTGTGATCTCCCGGTCATCGGCAACGGCATGTTCAACCAGTCGCTGCTTGCCTACATCGCGTTCCTCCTCGTGCCCGTGGTCGCCTTCTTCTTCAAGCGCTGCCGCGCCGGTCTGTCGTTCCGCTCCGTGGGCGAGAAGCCCCAGGCCGCAGAGACCCTGGGCATCAACGTCATTCGCACCAAGTACGTGGCCTGCATCCTGTGTGGCGCTCTTGCCGCTGCGGGCGGCGCCTTCCTCACGATCTGCTACACGCCGATCTACACGAACGGCATCGTCGCGGGTCGCGGCTTCATCGCGCTGGCGACGGTCATCTTTGGCCGCTGGAGTGCCGTGGGCGTCATGCTCGCGAGCCTGCTCTTTGGCTTCTTCGATGGTGTGAACGTCGCCCTTCAGGCTCAGTTCCAGTCTGCGCCGGTCATGTTCTTCAAGATGATTCCGTATATCTTCACGATCGTGGCCCTTGTGTTCTTTGGCTCGAAGCACGCTGGCCCGAAGGCCAACGGTCAGCCGTATAACCGCGAGAGCCGTTAGCGATACAATGAGACGGTGATCCGCGGGGGTGGGTCACCGTCTCGTGTACAGCTTATATTTGGCGTCAGGTCGAGCGGACTTATGGGTTTCACTTGTCTTGGCGCAAGGCAGGGACGGCATGGGCAGGCTTCGTTTGGTCCGTCCGCCTTGCAGATGGCATTACCTGCCTGATTCGGCAGAGGCGTTTAGTTTCATGCGTACGTGCACCAGGCTTTAAACGTGGGGCGTAAAAGAGCCCCGGAAAAGAAGGGAAGCACCATGAGCAAGAACATCAATCGTCGTCAGTTCGTCGCCGGTGGCGCCACCGCCGCTGCGGCCCTCGCCCTCACCGCGTGTGGCGGCTCTGACTCTGGCTCCGCCAGCACTGGCTCCGCCGAGAAGAGCTCCTACAAGGTCGCTATGATTATGAGCGGCATTATTACCGACGGCGGCTGGGACCAGGCCCACTATGAGTCCCTCAAGCGCGCCATTGACTCCCACCCCAACTGGGAGATGCTCGAGCCCAAGGAGAACGTCGCCAACGCCGACGCCGCCACCGCCGCCGAGTCCTACGTTGACCAGGACGTCGACCTGATCGTCGGCAACGGCAACCAGTTTGCCTCCACCTGGGCTGAGGTCGCCTCTGATGCCGCCGAGTCTCACCCCAACGTCCACTTCCTGATCACCAACACCAACCCCGAGCAGGAGCTCGCTGACTACGAGAGCACCGACAACGTCGAGACCGTTCTTCCTGACTTCACGCAGCTCGGCGCCCTCGCTGGTGTCATCGCCGGTCTCATGACCCAGACGAAGTCCATCGGCTTCATCGGTGGCATGAAGCTCCCGAGCACGCTCGCCAAGTACAGCGCCTACCTCGCCGCTGCCCAGAAGATCGACTCCTCCATCCAGGGCCAGTACAACTTCGAGGCCGGCTTCTCCGACGCCGCGAAGGGCACCCAGCTCACCGAGCAGTGGATCAACTCCAAGAACGTCGACGTTATGTGGGGCGACGCCTCCGCGGTCGACAACGGTTCCCGTAAGGCCCTCGAGGCCGCCGGTGCCGACACCCACTTCGACATCGCTCAGCCGATCGACATCCTCGGCGACGACCAGCCGACCGTCATCGCTTCCACGGTGACTGACTGGAAGATCGACCAGGCCATGGACGAGATCGAGGCTGGCACCTTCGGTGGCGGCAAGGCCATCACCGCTAACATGGACAACGGCGGCGTTACCCTCGGCAAGTTCTCCGACAAGGTCCCGTCTGACGTCCAGGATAAGATCAACGAGTACGCCGATCAGATCAAGGCCGGCACCTACCTGAGCGACTCCGAGATCGAGGCCATTCAGTCCACGCTCGGCTAGTCTGGCTAACTCGCGTTTGAGCCGAGGGGTCGGGTGCGGTTGTGACGAAGTTGCAACGCGCGTCCGCGTGGCTGAGACAGTCGACGTGAGGTCGAAGTTGTTGTCGTTCGGCTAGAGCTAAAGACAATCGGCTATTTGGCCGGGATGCCAAGTGCGTCCCGGCCTTTTTGCGCCGCGAACGCGAGGCCGCGCGTGGGTTGGGGTGTCCACGCTGCGTGCAATCCGTCCACCAGCGTCTCGCAAATACCCAATTATTGTCCACAAGTCCGTGCCTCACTGTGCACTCGCCCTGGTTCCAGCGCAATGCAAACATGGCTCCGCGCATCGCGGGGCCGCACGCATCTGCGGAATCCGATCTTCGCACTCTAGCGTTAAACTCACACAGCTATAACGCCCAGGTCAAAGGGGTTGTTTCGTAATTTGTGCTCCCTTGCCAGCCACCCGGTATTCCCGGCCGTTCGCCGTCCAAAAGTAGGCCCGCGCTGCTCGCTTGGCTAACCTTTTGTTAGCCAGCAAGACTTCTCATCAGAGAACGTCGCTTGCCATGGGGCGTTTAAGGATTCGCGTTCGCGAGTGCCGCCGCGCCTAGCTATACGGGGCTGAGTCCCCACGCGCGCCCGGGAAGCGCGCAACAATTCCATAAGGAGGACGTCATGGAGACACTGAGGGAGGTCGGCAGGCCGATCCCAAGGGTTGACGCCTACGACAAGGTCACTGGTCGTGCGAAGTTCACGGATGACCTATGTCCCAAGCCTTGCCTTGAGGCAAAGCTCCTCCACTCCACCATCGCAAACGGCCGGGTCACCTCGATTGACACCACGGAGGCACTGAAGGTGCCGGGCGTCGTTGCTGTCTACACATGCTTCGACGTGCCCGAGCATCCGTATCCCGTGGCCGGTCACCCCTGGTATGCCAACTCTGCCGCCGCCAAGCGTGACCAGGCTGACCGTCGCCTGCTTGACGACCGCGTTCGCATCTACGGTGATAACATCGCCGTCGTGGTGGGCGAGGACACCGTCGCTTGTGACCGCGCGCTGCGCCTGATCAAGGTCGAGTACGAGGAGTATCCCGTCGTCTACGACGCGATTGAGTCCATGAAGGGTACCGAGGTGCCCGTCCATGAGGCCAAGCCCGACAACATCGTCGCCCACACTTGCGCGGTCACGCCTGAGGACAAGCTCGCCGAGGCCGGCTACAAGACGGTGGAGGAGGCTCTCGAGGACCCTGCCTATCATCACATCGCCATCCATGCGGAGAGTCGCGAGCAGTCTCAGGTCCACATCGAGTCCTGTGTCTCCTACTGCTACATGGAGGGCAACAAGATCGTCTGCGTGAGCTCGACGCAGATCCCGCACGTCGTGCGCCGTGTCATCGGCCAGGCCCTTGGCATTCCCTGGGGCGACGTTCGCGTCATTAAGCCCTATATCGGCGGTGGCTTCGGCACAAAGCAGGACGTCCACTACGAGCCTCTCAATGCGTGGATCTGCAAGCAGCTCGGCGGCCGATGCGTCAGGCTCGAGATCTCGCGCGAGGAACTCTTCTGGGCCACTTCGGGCCGTCAGCCTAAGACGTTCGACATCGAGTGCTCCTATGGCGACGACATGACCCTCCATGCTCGCAAGATCGTCGCGTACTCGAATACGGGTGGATACATTCACCACGGTCACGCCCTCGTTCTCAACTCGGTGAACAGCTTCCGCTGGCTCTACCACACCAACGAGGTCGCCACGCACTCCGAGGCCTACACCATCTACACCAACGGCCCGCACACGGGTGCCATGCGTGCCTATGGTGTGCCCGAGGGCAACTGGGCCGCAGAGTGCCTCATGGGCGACATCGCCTATGACAACGGCTGGGATGTCCTCGAGTTCCGCCTCAAGAACGTCTATACCGACAAGTTCGTCGACGAGTTCACACCTAACGGCACCATCGCTGCCCATACTTGCGCCATCAGGGAGTGCGCCGAGAAGGGCAAGGCGTACATCGAGTGGGATCGCAAAAAGAGGGAGTACGCGAACGAGACCGGTCCGATTCGCCATGGCGTGGGCGTCGCTTTCTTCGTATACAAGACCGCCGTCGCTCCGTTCGCGCTCGAGACGGCCACCGCTCAGGTCACGCTCAATCAGGACGGCTCAGTCCAGCTCCAGATGGGCGCCACCGAGATTGGCCAGGGAGCCGACACCGTCTTCAGCCAGATGGCAGCCGAGGCCATCGGCGTCGACACTGAGGACATCCACATCGTCTCTCAGCAGGACACGGACGTTACGCCCTATGACTCCGGTGCCTATGCGTCGCGCCAGACCTACGTCTCCGGCACGGCCGTGAAGAAGGCCGGCGAGACCCTTAGGAGCAAGATTCTCGACTTCGCGCGTAAGCTCACGCCCGACGCGCCCGGCGAGCTCGACCTGCATGACCATGCCATCTGGGACGGCGAGGGCAACAAGATCTGGAACCTCGCTGACCTCGCCCTCGAGGCCTACTACAACCTCGACGGAGCAGACCAGCTCTCCGCCCACGAGACCATCAACGTCCACACCAATACTCTCGCCGGCGGCGTCACTTTCGCTGACGTCACGGTGGACATGCCGCTTGGCCAGGTCACGGTCAACAAAATCATCAACGTCCAGGACTCTGGCCGCCTGATCAACCCCAAGCTCGTTGAGCAGCAGATTCACGGCGGTATGGCCCAGGGTATCGGTTATGGCCTCTACGAGGAGCTTCAGATCGATCCGAAGACCGCTCGCGTCCTCAACCCGACGCTTCTCGACTACAAGATCCCGACGACGATGGACCTGCCTGACCTCAAGGCGGACTTCGTCGAGAAGCCGTGCTCGGCGGGGCCCTACGGCAACAAGGCGGTTGGCGAGACCCCGGTCATCTCGCCCGCATCCGCCATCCGAGACGCAATCCTCGACGCTACCGGCGTCAAGTTCTACGTGGAGCCCATGACGCCGCAGCGTCTGTTCGAGGGCTTCAAGGAAGCGGGGCTGATCTAGATGTACGACATCGAATCGCTCTATGAGGCCACCAGCGTGGCTGATGCCTGCGAGGCCCTTGCGGCCGACCCCTCCGCCGAGGTCATTGCCGGCGGCACCGACGTCCTGGTAAAGCTGCGCGAGGGCAAGGGCGCGCCTGCCCACCTTGTCTCGATCCACGAGCTCCATGACGAGCTCGACGGCGTGCGTCTTCTCGATGACGGCACCGTTTGGATCGGCCCCATCACGTGGTTCCACCACGTGACCACGTCCCCGGTCATCCAGGAGACCGTGCCGGTTCTCGGCGAGGCCTGCGATACCCCGGGCGGCCCGCAGCTGCGCGTCTCCGGTACGATTGGTGGCAACGTCTGCTCTGCCGCCACCTCGGCCGACACCGCATCGACGCTCTTTGCGTTTGGTGCCCTGCTAGACCTTCAGAGCTCCCGCGGAACGCGCACCCTCCCCATCGAGGAGTGGTACGCTGGTCCCGGCCGTAGTTATCGCGAGCGTGACGAGCTCCTCGTGGGCATCCGCATTCCGCGCGAGAACTACGAGGGCTTCTCCGGCCACTACTTCAAGTATGGCAAGCGTCGCGCCCTCGAGATCACCACGATGGGTTGCTGCTGTCTGGTGAAGCTTGGCGAGGACAAGCGCACGATCGAGGACATCCGCCTCGCGTTTGGCGTCGCCGGCCCGACCCCGATGCGTGCCATCGCCGCCGAGGACGCCGTGCGAGGCCTCGACGTGGCCGAGGCCGCCGAGCGAATCGGCGAGCTCGCCTGCGCTTGCACCAACCCGCGTGATTCCTGGCGCGCGAGCAAGGACTTCCGCCTGCAGCTTATCAAGGAGATGTCGAAGCGTTCCCTCGTCGAGGCCGCTCGAAAGGGAGGGGCTGATATCTAATGGATATGCGAATTCTCAAGTGCACCGTCAACGGCAAGGAAGTGCAGGTTGGCTATGACCCGCGCGAGAGCCTGCTCGACACGCTGCGCAACCGCCTCGGCCTCACGAGCGTCAAGCGCGGCTGTGAGGTGGGTGAGTGTGGTGCCTGCACCGTCCTGATCGATGGCGTCGCGACCGATACCTGCCTGTACCTTACCGAGTGGGCCCAGGGCAAGAACATCCTCACCGTCGAGGGCCTTCAGGCTCCGGACGGTACGCTCAACCCCGTTCAGCAGGCCTTTATCGACCAGTTTGCCGTCCAGTGCGGCTTCTGCATCCCTGGCATCATCATGAGCGCCGTGGAGATGATCGACTCTGGCAAAACCTTCACGCGCGACGAGATCCGCAAGAACCTCTCCGGCCACCTCTGCCGCTGCACCGGCTACCAGAACGTGATTGACGGCGTCGAAAAGGCGATCGAGATCGTACACAAGGAGTGCGGCGAGTAGGCGAGAGACGTCTCGCTTCGTGCGTGCGTTAGCAAAGAGGGTCCGACTCCCCACGGAGCCGGACCCTCTATTTGTGCGGTTCAGAACCCTTGAAGCCCGTCCAGGTCACCCCAGCAGCCAGGGCCCGCTTCTGCAACGTGGGCCTGCGTGGCCTCCGGACGCGCCCCGAGCCAATCAAGCAGCCAGGGCCCGCCTCTGCAACGTTGGCCGCAGAAGGGCGCGGACGTGAAGCGAAGGTTTTCTCGAAGAGCACCTGAGCGGAACGTCTGCGCCCTTCTGCGAACCTCGTTCTACGCCCAGTTCACGATGATCGTGTTGTTGTCGAGCTTTCCGTTGCCCTGGTCCAGGCCATCGCCCACGCAGACGTCATAGCCGTTGCGCTGCAGGTCGTTGACGAATTTGGCCAAGCGCGCCGAATACGTGTTGAGCAGCCGAGCCGTCTGGATGGGGGAGATGAGGTCCTGTTCGCGACCGTAGATGATGTCGCAAATGGCGTCGGCGACATCCGTGTTGCTGTTTGCGACGAGGTCGTTGTAGAAGGAGTTGCCCACACCTCTGCGATCGTCGACGCCTGGAGCGAACTTGACCGACAGCTCGTAGTGACCAAACTTCGCGTACATGCGGACGCGCGTGTCCGTGCGGGCGGCACAATTGCGGATTGCCCAGTTGATCGCGTTATCGGAGAGGGTGTCAGCCGCGGCGCGCTCGCGGTTGGGTTTGGCCTCGTCCGCTATGGCGCGAGCCTCTTCTGCCTTGATCATGTCGAGCATGGTACCCTCCGTCTGAAGTCGTTGCGTGCGGTCGAATCGTATCCCAGGCCAACGCCGTGGCCTGGCAATACCGCTGATTCATATAGTAAATTACCGTTCGCGAGGTTATACCCGCCGTTTGCGCTCCACAACGTAAGAACCAAACAAATAGTTTTAGTAACTGAATAATATTTAGCATGTCGTGCGGGACCCAAAGGAGGAGCACGCATGGGAAACACCATGAAGACCGACGGTAATCTGGACGAGAGGCTTTTCAAGCGCGAGGGAATTCCGCCCCTGTCTTCGCTTGTGCCGATGAGCCTTCAGCACGTGCTGGCGTCGTTCGCCGGCGTCATTACGCCAGCGATGATGATTGCCACCACGTGCAAGTTCACTCCGGAGCAGGAAGCGGCGATCATCCAGGTTGCCCTCATCCTCTCCGCAATCGACACACTGCTTCAGCAGTTCCCGCTCTTTGGGCGCATAGGCGCGGGCCTGCCCATCCTCACGGGCGCGTCGTTCGCCTTCCTTCCCGTCATGCAGGCGGTTGGCGGCGAGTTCGGCTTCTCCGTGGTGCTCGGCTCGCAGCTCATCGGCGGTATCGTCGCGGTCGTCTTCGGCCTGTTCTACGACAAGGTGAAGCGCTTCTTCCCGCCGCTCGTCACCGGTACGGTTATCTTCACCATCGGTGTCTCGCTCTATCCCACCGCCATCAAGTACATTGCCGGCGGTGTCGGGACGCCGGGCTTTGGCAGTGCCCAGAACTGGCTTGTTGGCCTCGTCACCTTCGCGCTGACCTTCGGCCTCACCAACTTCACGACGGGCATCACCAAGATCGGCTCGATCTTCTTCGCTATGCTCATTGGCTGCCTTGTCTCGATTCCCTTTGGCATGATTGACGCTTCTGCGATTTCCGGCGCGTCCTGGTTCTCCCTCCCGCAGTTCATGCCCTACGAGCTCAAGTTCGACCCGGCAGTGTGCATCACGGTCGGCATCATCTACGTGATGGTGAACGTACAGCTCATCGGCGACCTCTCCGCCGCGGTTGCCGGTTCGATGGACCGCATGCCCAAGGGCCGCGAAATCAGTGGCGGCATCATGGCGCAGGGTCTCGTCTCCATCATTTCCTCGATGTTCGGTGGCCTCCCGACCTCCGCGTTTGGCCAGAACGTCGGTATCATCGTGAGCACCAAGGTCATCAACCGCTGGGTCTTTGGCGGCGCGGCCCTTACCTTCATGGCAGCCGGCCTCTGCCCGAAGCTCTCTGCGCTCCTGCTCATGATTCCGCAGCCCGTCATCGGCGGTGCTACGATCAGCGTCTTCGGCACCATCACCCTGAACGGCATCCGAATCCTCGTGAAGGACGGGCTTACGCCGCGTACCTGCACCATCTTTGGCGTGTCAGTGGCATTTGGCCTGGGCATCGCGCAGGTCTCTGGCTCGCTTACCGGCACTGGCATGCCTGTCTGGATCAACACCATCTTCGGCACCTCCGCGATCACCCCGTGTGCCGTCATGGCCATCGTGCTGAACCTCCTCATGCCTCCCGAGCCCATCGAGGAGAGCGAGGCGCTTAAGGTCGCCGATTCTGGCGATCACGACGCCGAGCCTGACGGCGAGGCCGAGGCATAGCATGACGCCGAACCTGACGGCGAGTCCGAGACTTTCGTGGCTGTCGCGCTAATAAGTTTAATTCGCATATTGCGTGATTGCGCGACTCGCTAGGGGCGGGCGCGGCTGGGATGTGGATCCTAGCCGCGCCCGCTGTTCGTAAAAGGAGCGGGTGCGCCCCGGTGAGGGGAGCACCCGCTAGTCATTGAAGCGGTTCAATCGCCGCAGATTTGCTTCTTAGTTATTGCTCGTTCCGTGGCGTCAGTCATTGCACGCGTTGGGGTATCGCTCGTGTTCTCTACGCAAGCTCGGCCACGGCGTCCTTGAGCTCGTCGACGCGGTTCGTGGCCTCCCAGGTGAAGTCCGGGTCCTTGCGGCCGAAGTGGCCGTACGCGGCGGTCTTCTCGAAGATCGGGCGGCGAAGGTCGAGGTCGCGAATGATGGCGCCCGGGCGCAGGTCGAAGACGCGCTCGACTGCAGCCTCGATCGTGCGATCGCTCACCGTGCCGGTGCCCTTGGTATCAACCAGGATGGACAGCGGGTGCGCGACGCCGATGGCGTAGGCGAGCTGCACCTCGCACTTATGGGCGAGACCAGCGGCGACGACGTTCTTGGCAACCCAGCGCGCGGCATACGCGGCGGATCGGTCGACCTTGGTGCAGTCCTTGCCGGAGAAGGCGCCGCCGCCATGACGGCCCATGCCGCCGTAGGTGTCTACGACGATCTTGCGGCCGGTGAGGCCGGTGTCGCCCATCGGGCCGCCAACGACGAAGCGGCCGGTGGGGTTGACGTAGATGTCCGCATTACCCCAGGGGATGTCGACCTCGGCGAGAACCGGCGCGATGACGTGCTCGATGACGTCGCTCTTGATGACGTCCATGCTCTCGACGCTCGGGTCATGCTGCGTGGAGACGACGATGGCGGTCACCTCGGCGGGGCGGTCGTTCTCGTAGCGGACGGTCACCTGGGTCTTACCATCCGGGCGGAGGTATTCGATCTCGCCGGACTTGCGGACGTCCGCCAGGCGCTTGGCGAGGTTCTGGGCAAGGTAGATGGGCATGGGCATGAGGGTCTCGGTCTCGTCCGAGGCATAGCCGAACATCATGCCCTGGTCGCCTGCGCCGATGAGGTCGAGAGGATCGGTCGTGCGGCCTGCCTGGGCATCGAAGGATTCGTCGACGCCCTGGGCGATGTCGGGGCTCTGCTCGTGAATCATGCTGATGACGCCGCAGGTCTCGCAGTCAAAGCCGAACTTGGCTCGGTTGTAGCCGATGCGGCGAAGCACGTCTCGGGCGATGGTCTGCACGTCGACGTAGGCCTGGGTGCGAATCTCACCGGCGACGACGACGGTGCCGGTGGTGACGAACGTCTCGCAGGCGCAACGGACCTCGGAAAGGCTGGCGGGGCTGCCGGACGGGCTGACGTAGCCCTCGGCCTCGAGGCGAGCCTCCTTGGCGAGAATCGCGTCGAGCACGGCGTCGCTGATCTGGTCGCAGATCTTATCGGGGTGACCCTCGGTCACAGACTCCGAGGTGAAGTAGTAGCTGTCTGACATGCGTGCAACCTCCTTGGGCGCAAGGCCCGTACGTGACGCCTCCTGGCGTCCGGAGACGAAAAACGTCCCCATGCCTATATGCAAGGGGACGTCGATGACGCGTGTCATGCTTCCCCCGTCTTCCGGAGAGCGCGGCTCTCCGCCGAGAATTGGCACCCTGCCGGCGGCTGCGGCCGCGAGGTGGGTTGTCGGAGCGTCATAGGGCTCGGTCCCTCGGCTCTACGCGTCTTGGCGGTGCTTGGCCGCTTCGACGCCTCTTGACGAGCGCCCTTTCAGGGCACAGATAGTGTATTGGTTCGCAGGGCGTCTGTAAACTTGTAAAATTATGTAAACTTGTCTGCTTAGAGTGCGTATAATGCCCCTTCGCGAGGGTATATAGGACAGCCGGGGAGACGGGGTCATCCTGGCTCCTTACTAAGCACATAAATGAGTGCGCCCAGCGTTGCTGCACGTCCCGTACCTCCACCGGCAAGTCTCCACCGCCGGCAAGCAAGACCCGTGCCATCGTCGGCAAGGCATCGTCGCCGGCGAGCGCAACCGTAAGTCACGTTCTACTGCAGGGAGTCACCACGTGAGAACTGCCTTCGACATCTTCAAGCGCGACCTCAAACGCATCCTCGTCAATCCCGTGGCCATCATCGTCGCCATCGGCGTGTGTATCATCCCGTCGCTCTACGCATGGTTCAACATCCTCGCAAACTGGGATCCGTACGAGAACACCTCGACGGTTCCCATCGCTGTCGTCATCGAGGACGAGGGCGCCGAGGTGGGCGACAAGGGCTACATCAACGCCGGCGACATGGTCGAGGAGCGCCTCAAGGACAACGACCAGCTCGGCTGGAACATCGTCGAAAGCGAGGACGAGGCGATCGAGGGCGTGAAGAGCGGCCGTTACTACGCCGCCTTCGTCCTGCCGAAGGACTTCACCAGCTCCATGGGAGACGTTCTCGACGGCGATACCGAGCAGGCGCACATCGCCTATTACGTTAACGAGAAGGTTAACGCCATCTCGCCCAAGGTGACCGATACCGGTGCGACCACCCTCGAGGCGCAGATCGCCAACCAGTTCGTGCAAGTCGTCGGCGAGACGGTTTCCGAGAAGCTTTCCGTCCTCTCCGGGAGCCTGCTTGGCGGCATCGACGAGGCTACCGCGAGCGCCACCGAGAGCCTGGTCGAGGTACAGGGCCTGCTCAACGGCATCGCCGACGGCCTTGATAACGCCGGTGGCACCATTTCCGACGCCCGTGGCGCCGTCAGCTCCGCCCGCTCCACGCTCTCCCAGGTGAGCACTTCCTCTGCCTCGCTCGCGAACACGCTCTCGAGCTCCATGGACTCCCTCTCCACCACCCGCGCCAACGCGGGCGCCCTTGGCGCGCAGCTCTCCGGTGCCCTTGGCACGAGCGTGTCGACCATCTCTGGCATCTCCAGCAAGGCCAACTATGACATCGGGCAGATCACCGGCGACGTGGGCTGGGCCCAGGGCCAGCTCGATGGCGCGATTAGCCACATCGGCGCCCTCAACTCCAACACCATCGCGGACCTCACGACCTCCATCCAGCGCGCTTGGGTCACGATTAACGGCCTCGATGACTCCACCCCCAACAAGCAGGAGATTCTCAACGCGCTGTCCTCCGCGGAGTCTGCGCTCAACGAACTCAAGAACCTGAACGACGGCCAGATCGCCACCCTCAAGGAGAAGAGCGCCGCCATCAAGAACGCCAACGACGCGATCGCCGGCCTCTCTGATTCCGTGAACGCCGCCGTGCAGGCGACCTCCCAGGGCCTTGCCGAGGTGCAGGGAACGCTCAACACCACGACGCTTCCGGCCGTCTCCAGTGCGCTCGACGGCTTCGCCGACGCCGGCGGCCGCCTCGTGGGTACCGCTGACGCGCTCGCCCCGATGCTCTCCCAGGCTGATGGCACGCTCTCCCAGCTCGATGGCATCCTCGCTCAGAGCTCTGACGCCATCGCTCAGACCTCTGCCGGCGTTCGCTCCGCCGCGGATGCCGTGGGCACGCTCGCGACCGACACCGCCGCCATCCAGAGCGCCGAGGCCTTCGGCATGCTCAAGGATGCGCTCGACCTCGACGCAGAGCAGGTGGGCGACTTCATCGGCTCGCCCGTCGAGATGGTCTCCCAGCCCGTCTATGCCGTGGAGAACTACGGCAGCGGCGTGGCGCCGTTCTTCACCAACCTCGCTCTTTGGGTGGGCGGCTTCGTGCTCGTCGCCATCTACAAGCTCGAGGTCGATGACGAGGGCATCGGCAAGTTCAAGCCGTGGCAGGGCTTCTTCGGCCGCTGGCTGCTGCTGAACCTCCTGGGCCAGGTCCAGGCCATCGTCTGCTGCGTTGGCGACGTTCTTCTCGGCATTCAGTGCCTGAGCCCGGTGGCGTTCGTCTTCGCCGGCATGGTCGAGAGCTTCGTCTACGTGGCGTTTATCTATTCGATATCCGTGGCCTTCAAGCATATCGGCAAGGCCATCGCCGTCCTGCTCGTGATCCTGCAGATTCCTGGCGCCTCGGGCACCTATCCCATCGAGATGATGCCGGACTTCTTCAAGAACGTTCACCCGTTCCTGCCGTTCACGTATGGCGTCAATGCCATGCGAGAGGCCATTGCGGGCTTCTACGGCAACTATTACGCCACGAACCTGCTCGTTCTTCTCGTGTTCCTGATCCCGGCGCTGCTCATTGGCGTCGCCGCGCGCCGCCACCTGCTCAACATCAACGCCCTGTTCGATCGCAAGCTTGGAGATACGGAGCTCATGATCACGGAGCGCACGAGCATGGAGGGCGCGACCTTCCGCCTCTCGACGCTCATCAAGATCATCATGAACTCCGGTGAGTACAAGGCCGCCTTCACCGAGCGTGCCGCAAAGTTCGAGCTCATGTATCCCACGCTCATCAAGCGTGGCTTCGCAGCGCTCATCTGGGTGCCGCTCGTCCTGCTCGCGCTCATGTTCGTCCTGCCTGCGAAGTTCGCGATGCTAACGCTCTGGATTCTCTCGCTGATCATCATCAGCACGTTCCTCATCGTGGTGGAGTACTTCCACGAGCGCGTCTCCAAGAAGCTCTCGCTTACCGACATGAGTCGCGAGGAGCTCTTCGCCCTCCTCGACGACGAGCTTCGCCAGGAGTTCATGGCGTTCGCTCCGCTCGACAAGATGCGTCTCGAGAAGGACGAGGCCAACGCCTCCGCCCTCGAGAACCGTTCCGCACGCAAGGATTCCGATACCTCGGATGCCGATTCCTCGAAGGGAGGCGAGGCGTAATGCGCAAGATCATCGACTTCATCAAGCGCGACCTGCGCCACATCAAGGGAAACGTCATCGCCCTCGTCGTCATTATGGGCATCATCGTGGTACCGACGCTGTCTCTTATACACATCTCCGAGCCCACGAGACCG
>USBN01000030.1 GCA_900552935.1 uncultured Coriobacteriaceae bacterium
CGTCACGAGCCACGATACACTCAGAGTGCTGAGTACCAAATCGATTGATGTGCTCGATTGCTGCGTCTAGATCGGGAACGACGTGAACGGCAAGATCGAGCGAATCGTACTCACGCGCCCAATCATCCTCTGTGGCCGCAACATACTCAGAGCTCTCACTAAGGCCATTCTCGACGCACGCGGTCAGAGCGGCCTCGTCACCATGAACCATGACGCCCCAATTGCGACAAGCGCTCACGAGGCGCGGCAGAAACTCGCCCGCAACGTCCTCGTCGACAAGCACCGTCTCGATCGCATTGCAGACACCCGGCCTCTGGGTCTTTGCGTTTTCAATAATGGAAATCGCCATGTCAAGATCGGCGGAAGTGTGGACGTAGACGTGGCAATTGCCCTCGCCCGTCTGGATCACCGGGACGGTCGCCTGCTCGACGCAAGTGCGAATGAGCGAGTGACCACCGCGCGGAATGAGGACGTCAACGAGCCCGTTGGCATGCATTAGCTCACGCGTCTCGGCTCGATCCGAAGAGTCGATGATGCACGCGCAGTCACGAGGGAGACCAGCAGATGCAATACCATCACGGCAGGCCAGAGCAATAGCCTCACAGGAGTCATGAGCCGCGGAACCGCCACGGAGGACCACGGCATTGCCAGAACGCAGCGCAAGACAGATGGCGTCGGCAGTGACGTTGGGCCTAGCCTCGTACACAATAGCGACGACGCCGAGGGGCACGCGAACCTGAGTGAGGCGAATGCCGGAGGCAAGCGTCCTGCCGCCAACAACCTCGCCGATAGGGTCAGCCTGGGAGGCAACTTCTCGCATACCGGCAACGATGCCGTCGATGCGAGCGTCATCAAGCATCAGGCGATCAAGCAGAGGGCCTGGCATGCCGGCTTTGCTACCACGTTCCATATCGCGGCCGTTGGCCTCGAGAATGGCGGACCTAGACTCGCTCACGGCATTTGCTGCTGCAAGAATCGCCTTGCTGCGCAGCGAGGCGCTTGCCTGGGCAAGCACGACGGAAGCGTCATGTGCGGCGCGGGCCTTATCGATTGCCTCGGACATATCGTTCCCTTCAGTCGTACGCGCGTGAAATCGAGATTAGAAGACGAGGAGCTCGTCCCTGTGGATGACAGGACAGTCGTCACGGTCGGGCCAAAAGCGCTTAATGACCTCAAGCCTGAGGCCGTGAATACGCCAAATGTCATCCGAGGAGTAACGCGTGATGCCGCGAGCGATGAGCTGACCCTTGGAATCGAGCACGTTGACGGTATCTCCGGCGTCAAAGGTTCCATCGACCCCGGTAACGCCCACGGGAAGAAGCGAGGCGCCATCCCTCTCGAGTGCATACACAGCACCATCGTCGACCGTAATAGAGCCACGAGAAAGGCCCGCAAGGCCAATCCAAAGCTTACGTGCCTGCTCATGGCCCATGCTGGCCGGACCCTCGAACCGAGTGTGGCGACCAGTCCCGGCGACGGCGGAAAGGAGCGCGCCCTCTTCCCTGCCCTTACAGATAACCATGGGAATGCCGGCGGCTATCATCGCGCGGCCGGCTCGAACCTTGGTGGCCATACCGCCGGTCCCGTAGCTCGAGCCAGCGCCGCCCGCCATCGCAACGATCTTCGAGCCGACACGCTCGACGCGATCGATGAGCTTGGCGTCAGGATGCGTGTCGGGGTTAGCGGTGTACAGGCCATCGATATCTGAAAGGATGACGTAAAGGTCCGCGTCGATAAGCGACGCGACGATGGCGCCGAGCATATCGTTGTCGCCAAAGGAGAACTCGCGAACGCTAACGGTGTCATTCTCGTTCACGATGGGGATGACACCAAGGTCAAGGAGGCGCTCGAAGGTGTTCCTCGCATTGAGATAACCCGTCCTATCCACCACGTCACCGCGGGTGAGAAGGACCTGCGCGCACTTGATTCCGTCCTCGGCGAGAACCTCGGCATAACGCTCGATGAGTTTCGTCTGGCCCGCCGCGGCACAGGCCTGGAGAGTTGGGATGTCTCCAGGACGCTCGGTAAAGCCAAGGAGGGAGCGCCCGACGGCGGCGGCGCCGCTCGAGACGAGAACGATTTGGTTACCCGCCCTGCGAAGCTCCCCCATCTGAGAGCAGAGGGAACGCACGAAGGCGAGATCAAGCTCGCTATCCGAACCCATAAGGGTCGACGAGCCAACCTTAAATACGATCAGGGACAAGGACTACTCCTCCTCAGCAGCATCGGAAGAGGGCGCACCAACAAACGAAGTCTCATCGGAATCGTCCTCGACAGACGAAGCGCCATCGAACGATGTGTCAGCATCAAGCTCGCCGAGGCCTTCGCAGCCAGCAGAAAGCTCGCCGACCGTCAGCACGTCATCGTCCCAGCCGCCGTCGAACACAAGCTGAGGTTCATCCTCGCGAAGCTCGGCATACGCATCAACGTCATCCTGCGAGTAATCAAGGTCATAGCCAAGGATTCGAACGGTGTCGCCAGACTTGACGCCCGCCTTTGCGAGCATGTCATCGAGGCCCATGCGATCGAAGCGATGCTGGAGGTAGGCAATGGCCTCCTCGTTGTCCCAGTCGGTCTTGATGACCATGCGCTCGACGGCGGTGCCGCGAACTCGCCAGACGCCGCCACCGAGGTTCTCCACCTTGATGGCATTCTCACGGCGAGTCCTCTTCTCGCTGAAGACCTCATCACGGACCGGACCCTGCTCGACCTCGCGGTCGGCACGAAGACCAGAAACGAGGTCAGCGACGGCGCTTTTAAGCGCATCGATGCCCGCGCCCGTTACAGCGGAGACGGCAAAGAAGGGGTGACCGTCCGCCGCGACGCGACCGCGTAGCGCAGCGAGGGCCTCACTCGTTCCGGGCATATCGCACTTGTTAGCGACGACGACCTGGGGTCGCTCGGCAAGCTCGGGTGCATAGGCCGTAAGCTCACGATTAATGATCTCATAGTCCTCTACGGCGTCACGGCCCTCATATCCGCCCGTGAGGTCGACGACGTGCATGATCAATGCGGTGCGCTCGATGTGCCTGAGGAATTCGTGTCCAAGGCCCTTACCCTCGCTGGCGCCCTCGATAAGGCCAGGAACGTCTGCGACGACAAAGGAACCTGCCTCGCCGGCCTTAACGACACCAAGGTTAGGGATAAGCGTCGTGAAGGGATAATCCGCCACCTTGGGACGAGCCGCGCTCATACGAGCAATGAGGGAGGACTTGCCCACGCTAGGCATACCAACAAGCGCGGCGTCAGCCATAAGCTTCATCTCAAGCTCAATCCAGTGCTCAAAGGCCGGCTCGCCCTTCTCAGCGAATGCGGGAGCCCTGCGCACGGACGTCACAAAGTGGATGTTGCCCTTACCGCCAGTGCCGCCAGGACCGACTACAGTGCGCTCGCCTGGGCGAGTGAGGTCCGCAATCTCATACAGAGGCTCCATGGTCTCAGGATCAAGCTCGCGCACAACGGTGCCACAGGGAACCTTGAGAATCAGGTCCTCACCATCCTTGCCGTGACGCCTGGCCCCCTGGCCATGGGTACCGCGCTCCGCACGGAAATGGTGCTTGAAACGATAGTCGATAAGAGAGGAAAGCTGAGGATCGCACTCGAGAATGACATCACCGCCGCGACCGCCGTCTCCCCCATCAGGACCACCCTTGGGAACGAACGCCTCACGACGGAATGACATGCAGCCGGCTCCGCCGTCGCCACCCTTTACGTTAATGCGTGAAATGTCGGTGAACTGGGACATGCGATCCCTTCCAAACTGGAATTGAAGCTTACGAAAAAGGACCCCCGGCGATAGAGGCCGAGGGTCCTTTGCTGCCCAAATTGGGTCGAGGAAGCCCTTAAGCCTCCTGAGCCGGACGCACGTGCACGCGGTGCTTGGCGCCCTTCACAAACTCGACGGTGCCGTCGGTGAGGGCGAACAGGGTGTCGTCCTTGCCGCGACCGACATTCTCGCCCGGCGTGATGTGCGTGCCGCGCTGACGAACGATAATCTGACCGGTCTTGATGGACTGGCCGCCGAAGACCTTGGTGCCAAGGCGCTGAGCCGCAGAATCGCGACCGTTACGGGAGCTAGCCTGACCCTTCTTGTGTGCCATTGATGGTACCTGCCTATCTAGTCGAAACTAAGGGAACGCGCGTTACTCGGCAGCGTCCTCGGTCGTGGCGGCCTTCTTGGCCGTCGAGGTGATGCGGGGCATGCTGCAGACCTCAAGACGAGTGAGGTTCTGACGGTGACCCTTCTTGACAGAGTGGCGCTTGCGCTTCTGGAACTTGAAGACGAGCTGCTTGGCGCCCTTGTGCTGGTCGACAACCTTGCAGGTAACCTTCTTCTTGGCAAGCTTGGCGGAGTCGACGAGGACCGTCTTACCGTCATTGAGCATCAGAACGTCGAGCTTGACCTCGTCGCCAGGCTGCGCATCAAGCTTCTCGACGTCGAAGACGTCGCCCTTGGCAACCTTATACTGCTTGCCACCAGTCGTGATGATTGCGTACATGTGAGAGCCCTTCATTGCTGTGGTGAGTGCAACAGTTGGAAATAATACGCTAGGAAATAGGTACCGTCAACGACAAAAATGCGGTTGTTGACGGGCTTTCCACGCTTTCTCCGCCTCATATCTAACGATAAGCGCCCGTCCGACGGCGGCGGTGCCTCCAAAGGCGACGATGGGACGAACGAGAAAGCCCAAACCGGGAAGATTCTTACTCAAATAACGAGCTATGCCTCGACAAGCGAAAGCGCTCGCCACGACGAATGCAATGTCTGCAACCCGCCCGGAACTGACGCCGCAACCGTGAGCGCCGGCGACGTCTAGCGCCATAAGAGCCTGGTTGGCGGTGAGCAGCGGCATTTCCGCGCCGCCACTCAAGGGCAGAATCGAGATAGCCGCATTTTGGGCGCAGCGCCTCGAAACGCAAGCGAGCGAGACGGCATGGCGGACAAACGGGAAGTTAGTCGCGAGGGCGATGTCCGCGTGACACGCTTCCGCCATCCAGGTCGCCAGCTTCTCGAGCATGGCATCGGGCGACGTGGCAGCGATGAGAGCGGCTCCTGAAACCTCATGGGGTTCGGGTGCCTCGACGCTTGTCTCGACGACTATGGCGCACGGCACCGCCATCGAAGTGAAAGCCCTTGAGACCTCCGCGGCAATCCCGGAAGTACCCGCGATGACAATGGCAAGGTCACAATCCGGGTTGACACGAACAGGGGCACCGGGACGCACCACCTCGACGTGAACGAGGCCAGTCGCAGCCTGGGGCATAAGGGCGTCGCGCAGCGAGCATACGAGTTCGGACGGAGCCCCCTCCTCCAGCTCGATGGACACGCGAACACAAGACCGACGAGAATTCTCGGTGGCACGGGCGCCATCAACAACCTGCCTAACGGCGCCAAATGGAATGTCTGAGACCTTTGCCAAAAGACGCCCTCCTTAGGCTGACTTCGTACGGTGCAGGTAGACGGACTGAACAATGCCCACCGACGCAACCTGAATAACCATAGAAGTGGATCCGTAGCTAACGAATGGCAGCGGGATACCGGTGATTGGCATGATACCAATGCACATGCCAACGTTCTGAAGCAACTGATAGCTCCACATGGCAATGACGCCGGCAAGCACTAGCTTCGCAAACGGGGCGTCAACACGCGTCGCAAGGGCAAGAGCCGAATAGATGAGCCAGGCATAGAGAGCGAGCAGGGCAACGGCGCCAACGAATCCGAACTCCTCGGCAAGACGGGCGAAGATAAAGTCAGTGTGGTTCTCCGGAAGAAAGCCGCCAGCAGACTGAGTGGCCGCCCCAATACCCTTGCCAAAGAGGCCGCCGGATCCAACGGCGATTTTTGCCTGCTGGAGGTTATAGCCCGCGCTCGTGGACTCAAGACTGGAATCCGCAAACACGAGTAGACGATTGAGCTGATACTGCTTGAGCGGAAAATGGAAATTTATCGAACAGAAAATGATCAACGCGCAGCCCGCGACGAACATCGCGAGCGTGACGAGGACCCATTCCCGCTTTGCTCCGGCACAGATGATGATCGCAGCTCCCGTCACGACGATGATGAGGCCCGTTCCAAGGTCAGGCTGCGCCATAATCGCAGCAAAGGGAACAAGCAGCGTGCCGCAAAGCTTCACGTAATCTCGAAGCTCCTTGATGCGACCGTTATACTGCGCGGCAAGAGATGCCATGAGGAAGATGGTGACGAGCTTGCCAATTTCTGACGGCTGGAAGCGCAAGGGACCCAACTTAACCCATCCGGTCATGCCATTAGCGGCGCTCGCTAGTCCGGGGATACGCGGGGACAGCATGAGGACGACGTCAAGCACAAGAAGCCACGTGCTCATATTTGCCAAGGCTCGATAGTCGTAACGCCACACGAATGCAGCCGCGACAAGACCAAGTACGGCTCCAACAGCCTGTCTCGGCAGAGAGGCGTAGACATTGGATAGGGACGCGCTCCAAACGACCACGAGGCCGTAGGCAATGAGCAGAAGTGCAGGAATTAGGTTAGCCCAATAGATCTCGGAGAGAATGCCGCCCTTGCCTGGCATGCGCGCGTGCGCAGCCCCCGGCTTTTTGCCGGCGTCACCTCCAAATAGAGACGAGACGATAGAACCAAAGCCAACGCCACCAGCAGAATTCTGAGCCATCTTTCCCTCCTCTACCTAGTTCCGTCGCTGACTTCGGTCGTATTAGTATCGGGCTCTCCAAAGAGCTGGCCGAGTATGTCTCGGCAGACGTACATCGCGGAGACCGAACCGTAGCCGCCGTTGTCGATGACGGCGGAGACAGCGTACTTCGGGTTATCCGCGGGGGCGTAACAGCAGAACCAGCCCGTAGGCTCTTCGTTGCCATGCTCACCCGTGCCGGTCTTGCCCGCAACGCGTGTGGTCATATTGGTGAAGTGGGCCGTCATCGACTCGCTCTCCTCGTAAATGACGCCCTCGAGTCCCGAGTGCACGAGGTCGAAGCTCGCCTGCGGCTCGCTAGGCTCGAGGTGAACCTTGGGCGTATAGTCGCGCGCTGAAGAGGTGTCGCCGCGGCCGAGCACGCTCTTAAGAACGTGCGGGGTCCAGATGGTGCCGCCGTTGGCGATACCCATGTAGGCACAGCACATCTGGAGGGGCGTGACGAGAATGTCGCCCTGGCCGATGGCGATATTCGTGTAGTCGCCACCGTTCCACTTGCGATCCGCGTCGGACCAGCTCGTAAAGTAGTTCCACTTCCAATCCGCATCGGGTACACGCCCGGATGCCTCACTGGGAAGGTCGATTCCCGTCTGTGAGCCGAGACCCCACTTGCGGAAGGTCTCCTGCATTCCGTCCTGCTTGTCCTCGTCAAGGTTGTAAAAGGCCTTCGCGATCTCGTAAAAGACGACGTCGCAAGAGTAAGTGATGCCGTTCCTCAGGTCGATCGCCCCATGGCCATCGTGGTCCCAGCACCACTTGCCGCTAGCCTCGCCAAAGCCCGTCCACCAGCCGTTGCAGACATAGCTCGAGCCGGCGTCTGCAACGCCATAGTCAAGGGCAGCGAACGTCGTGAGAGGCTTGATGGTGGAGGCGGCGACAAACTGACCAGCGACCGCGCGGTTCATAAGGGGATTCGCCGCTTCGTCGGCGGAGAGCGCGTCCCAGTCATCCTGAGAGATGCCGCCCACGAACAGCTCAGGCTTGAAGGTGGGGGCGCTGGCCATGGCGATAACCTCGCCGTTGGTAACGTCGACCACGCAGGCGGCTCCGGACTTGCAGCTCTCGATGCCCCCATCGCGTTGCTTCTTGATGATCCTGGCAAGTGATTCCTCGGCCATGCGCTGCACGTCGACGTCGATGGTCAGCATGATGTCGCTACCCGCCTCCGCCGGGACGGAGGTAGAGTAGTCGGTCACGTTGCCGTGAACATCAACGTAGACTGTCTGCTCGCCGCGAACTCCCTGGAGCACCTCCTCGTACTGATACTCGACGCCAGCCTGGCCGGTGGTGTCACCGGACTCGTACGTGATACCAGCATTCGAGGTCTTAGAGGCGTTGATCTGATCCTCCGTCACGGTGCCGGTATACCCAAGTAGGTGACAACAAACCTCACCCTGCGGATAAGAGCGCTGAGTGCGCTGCTCAACGGTAACGTTAGGGAAAACGTCCGCATGCTCCTGAATATAAGCGACGGTAGTACGAGGAACGTCGATGCATATGGTGCGCGCGCTCTGAGCGCTCTGCGAAGAGTCCGTAGCCCTTCGCTTGGCTGCCATCGAGGGCATGCCGAGGACAGCTGCGAGCAGGTTGAGCTCGATGGCGTCGTCCGCGACCTCGGCATGGGCGCAGACGGTGAGGCTCGGACGATTTGTGACGAGCTCGACGCCGTTGCGGTCTAGGATGCGCCCGCGGGGCGCGAACGAGGTGACCGTGCGCGTGCGGTTCGACTCCGCCTGACGCGAGTAGTCGTCGGACCCGACAATCTGCATGGACCATAGACGCGCGAGCAGAGCGCCGATAACGCCCCCAGAGAAGATGCCCAGGCCAATGAGACGGCGCTTGAACATCTTATCGGGGCTGGCGTCATTACCGCCGGCCGCACGCGGCGCCTGGCCACCGATGTCAAACTTAAGGGAGGAGGAACCGGAGTGCAGGAGCAAAACGAGCACGACCGCTACGGCAGCGGCAATGATAACTATGAAAATGAGAGCAAGGGTAGCCGAGGTCATCGTCTACAGACCCTTCGTGGAAAATCGCGCGCCGCGACGAGAGCTCTTGCCCTTACCGAAGCCGGAGGCGGGAGCACTCGAGCGAGACAGGATGACCGCGACGATAAAGAAGGCGAGCACGTCGAGAACGGACCCAGGCAGCGCGCGCAAGAAAAGTGCGTCGACGAGAGAGCTCGACTGACCAAAAATGAGAATGACGATGGCATAAACGACATTCACGAGCAGCGTCACGGGAATGAACAACGTGATTGACGCGACCAGGTCATCGGCAACGCGGCTACGGCCCATCGCCGCAAGACCAAACCCCACGATGGTAAGAATGAGGGCCATGAGCCCAATGGGACCCGATCCTGCGAGGTCATAGAAGGCGCCAGAAGCAAAGCCGACCACGGGGGCCATCTTGACGCTACCCCCAAGGCTCACGCAAGCGACGAGAACGAGGGCGAGATTGGCGCGGCCTCCAAGGAGGGCAACGTTGGGGACGAAACCAATCTGGAGAATAGCGAGGACAACAGCAAGGATGATGGCCAGACGCTTGTTCTTACCAGAATCGTTGACGATCATGCCTGCCCCCTATTCCCCACTCGAATCGCCGTCATTGCTAGAACCGTCATCGCTATTTGCGGAACCATCTGTTGTGGCAGACGCCGTGGCGGCGGAGGCAGTAGCAACTGCCTTATCCTGATCGTTAGCCGACGCCGTATCCTCCGCACTCGCCTGCTGGTCATCGTTAATCGAGGTAATGACAAGGACCTCTTCTAGGCTTGAAACAGTACACAGGGGATCGACAGAAATATCGTAATAGAGAGCGCCAGAAGACTTGGTTACGTTTGTCACCGTTCCAACGGGCAGACCACGAGGATAAACGCCGCCGAGGCCACTTGTGATGATCGTATCTCCAGTAGCTACCTGCTGATCGGAGCGAACAAGCGTCAGACGAAGGGTCCCATCCGCCGACCCGACAAGTTGACCTTGCGCGCGGCTCGACTGAACCATGCAGGAAACCCCGGAGGATTCATCGGTGATAAGGCGGACAACTGCCGTCGAAGGGCCGCATTCGCTGACCTGGCCAATCACACCCGTAGAGCTTGTAACGGGCATGCCGACGGCGATGCCAGAGGTCGACCCCTTGTCTATGGTGATGGTCGAAGTCCACGAGTCGCTCGACTGGGCAATGACGCGAGCCGCGGTGGATGTCAGGCTGTACTCGTTCCTAAGCTGGAGAAGCTCCGTCAGAGTGTTCGCCTGCTGCTCATACTCTGACAGCTTGGCCACCTGGGCCTTGAGCTGCTCATTCTCGTCTCGTAGCTCCGAAAGGGTCTCGGAATCTGCAGTAAGATTGCCAACGACGTTGCCGATACCAGAGACGGGAGAGGCGGCGAATGAGCCAACGACGCGCACGGGCGAAGCCACGGCCTGGAAAACGCCACGAATCCCATGAAGCACACCGCTATCACCCTCGCGCGCCCCGACGACAAACATGAGGAGCGACACGACGGTAAGGACAACAAGCGAGCGCGGGACCCCCGAGGAGGACCCGCGCCCAAGAGATGAGCTGGGGGCAGAAAAGCGCTGAGCCATCGGCAATTCCCTACTTACCAGAGCTCTGCACGAAACCGCCGGACAGAGCATTGGCCTCAAGGACCTTCGCGCAACCAAGAACGACATTCTCGAGGGCAGTGGGGCTCACGTTAACGGGAACACCAGTCTCCTCGCGAAGGCGCTGATCAAGACCACGGAGCATGCCACCGCCACCGGTGAGCATGATTCCGTAGTACATAAGATCGCTCGCGAGATCAGGCGGAGTAACGTCAAGGGCATCCTTGACAGCCTTCGTGACCTGGTCAAGAGGGGCATCAAGCGCCCGACGAATCTCCTCGGACTCAATACGAACGGTCTTAGGCAGACCGCTCATGACGTCACGACCGTTAACCTCAACATCGAGCTCTTCCTTAAGAGGCGCCGCGGAACCGACCTTGATCTTAATATCCTCAGCGGTGCGCTCACCAATGGAAAGGTTATAGGCATCGCGAACATGCTCGAGAATGACCTGGTCGAACTCGTCGCCTGCAGTGCGAATCGACTGCGAGACGACAATGCCACCCATAGCGATGACGGCAACCTCCGTCGTTCCACCACCGATATCGACGACCATGGTGCCCGTCGGGTCCTCGATGGGCAGGTTGGATCCAATGGCAGCGGCCATCGGCTCCTCGATGAGGAATGCCTGACGAGCGCCCGCCTGAATAGTGGCCTCAAAAACAGCACGCTTCTCAACGGATGTAACACCGGAGGGAACGCAGACGACAACGCGGGGACGTGGACTCCAGGGGTAACGACGCGTTGACGCCTTCTCGATGAAGTATCGAAGCATTACCTCGGTGACATCGAAGTCGGAAATAACGCCGTCCTTGAGCGGTCGAATGGCCGTGATGGAGCCGGGCGTCCTGCCGACCATACGCTTAGCGTCGGCACCGACGGCAAGAACGCGCTCCTCGCTCTGGTCAATGGCGACCACAGAAGGCTCATTGATGACAATGCCCTCTCCACGCACGGAGACAAGCGTGTTTGCCGTGCCGAGGTCAATGGCAAGATCGCCACCGTACTCGCCAAATATGGAGTCAAAAAACGACATGGCATCAATTCCTAACTTGGCGGCAGCTTCGCCGCTCGGACTATTGCTACAAGAATACCCAGAAGCTTACTGGGCAGACACCTCAGTGGTCTCCGCGCCGGATTCCGTCGAGGCCTCCGGAGACGCAGCGGCGCCAGTGGAGGCGCTTGAGTCGTCAGGAGCCACCTCTCCGTCACTAACGGTGGTCGCAAGCGAACCGCTCGAAGCGTCAGGACTGGATCCCTGGGAAGCAAAGGTGAGCTTAACGCCCGTTACCTTCCAACCCAAGCCATCACGCACGAGAGAGACGGAATAAGACTGGTTACCACTCGAGGCGAGACTGGCGTTAACGAGAACCGTACTCTGAGCCATAGAACGATCGACACCGGAAACGCTGCAAGTAGCACCACGAGGCATGATGGACTCGATGTCCTTACGAGCGTCATCGGAGATAGAGCTCGAAAGATAGGGAGCGATATCGCTGCCAGAGGCGCCGGCGCTAAACATGTCAGAAACTACGGCCTCCTGGGTGGGCCAGCCATAGCCCTTATAGTAGGCAAAGCCACCAACGCCACCAAGAATGGCGAGGAGAAGGAGGATGAACAGGACCACCTTGAGGCCGCGGTGATTGTGCTTGCGACGCATCTTGCGATCGTCGCGATCGGCCTTCATGAGGTCCTCCTCCGTGACGGAGAAGAAACCCGTATCCTCAGGACTCGGAATGAACTCGCCAGAGCGGCCCATCGGATCCAGCGGATCATATGCCGCACCCTGAGAGTAGCCCTGGTTCACGACGGCCTGGGATCCAGACTGGCCCGTACCGACTAGGCCCTGGTTGCCATAACCGGCATTGGCAAGCATCTGATCGGTCTCAGAGGGGCCAGAACCCGCTGCGGCAGAAAGAGCCCTTTGAGCCGCAGAGAAGGCAACCTGCTGCTCCGGCGTAAGGGTGTAGTTGGGGTCCGCAGCCGCATGGTTGAACGCATCCGCAGCCTCTGAGATCTTGTTGCAAGCCATGTAGGCCTGGCCGAGTTCCGCGTTGATGGCGCCCGTGCTAGCACTCGTAGAAAAATCGAGGGCCGTACGATATGCATCAATGGCATCGTTGGGCCGCGTGAGCTGCATAAAGCAGGCACCAAGCTTCACGAGAGACTGGGCCGGATCGGGATTCTGCTCGTCAATCGCGGCAGAACGCCAGGCACTCGCGGCCTCAACGACGAGGCCGCGCTTCTCGAACAGCTTACCAAGGGCAAGATACGCCTTGTACGGCGTGGGATAGCTGGGGTCAGACACCGCAGCCTGGAAGCACGCCAGGGCCGCGTCATCCTGACCGGCGGCAACAAGCGCACGACCACGGTTGCAGTTAAGAGCGCCGACATGGCCGTATGCGGCGTCAGAAAGTGCCTCCGCATACGCGGCTGCGGCCTCAGCATAACGGCCGAGCTTCATAAGGGCATTGCCACGAAGGTGGTCGGCCTCGCCAAAGGCCTCACCGGAGGACTTGGCGTTCGCGAGGGCGCTGGCAGCTCCAGCCCAATCGCCACGCTGGTAAGAGTCCTTGGCAATCCTGAAAGCTTCGGTATTCATAGGTCATCCGTCCCTTGGGGTTCTAGGCCTCGTGACTAATGCGAATGGACTCAATGTCGTCACCCGCGCGCAGCGCGCCAATGACATCGAGGCCCTCGATGGTCTGGCCGAAAACCGTGTAGTCATTATCGAGCATGTGCTGGGCGCCAAGGCAGAAATAGAACTGCGAGCCAGCGGAATCCGGGTTAGACGAGCGCGCCATCGCAAGCGCGCCGTCGTCATGGCTGTTGCGGGGATTCGTATCATACTCATGAACGATGCGATAGCCAGGACCGCCAGTACCCGGCTGGCCATCAGGGCCACGCATTCCGCGGGCAACTTCATCGGAGGTCATGTCGCGAGTGTTGGGACAGCCTCCCTGAATAACGAATCCGGGCACATAGCGATGGAACTTGAGTCCGTCGTAATAGCCGCTCATGGCAAGCTCGCAGAAGTTGGCTACGTGAATGGGAGCACCCTCGGCGTCAAGACGCACACGAATCGTGCCCTTCGAAGTAACAACGGTAGCAACCTCGTCACCAGCGCAGACATACTCGGGCGTGTAGAGGGGATCGGGCATACCGAACATGTGGCCTCCATGCATGTGGACGCGCGCCATATGGCGCGAATTCAAACAAACTTATCTAGATGATTCTAGCAGCACGAGAGACTGTTCACACATTCGGCACGCCACATTGAGACGCGAAGCGCCCGAAGAAACATATATGCCTCCTCGGACGCTCCTAGCGGACACTATTATGAAGGAACCAAAATGCCGGTTTTATCTCTGCACCGGCTTCCACGCGTCATAGTTCTTCTTAAACAGATTGACGTATGCCTCAGAGCCATCAGATTCCCTGTTCCCGACCATGGGAGCAAGAATCTTGCTCTTATCCGCAGACGGATCAGAGGAACCTGCAGAGACCTTCCATGCGTCATAAATAGCCTCGACGCGGTTCCTGAGCCAGCTTGCCAACGTAGAGACGTTGGTCTTTTGGTCCGCATAGGTACCCGTTGTCACCACATCAATGTTAGAAATCGTCGTCGCGACGTTGCTGGCGTCAAGCGAAAGCTGCTTTGCCTCTTCAAGGGAAGCGGAGCGATCCTCAGAAGATCCCGAGATACCCGTAGTGTCGAGCCTCGATTCGAGGTCATCTGCCCTGTCCGAAATATCCTTAAGGCTCTCATAAGCTGAGAGGAGCGAGTTGTATGTCAGGTCGTCGGCACTTTCGGCCGACGTCGCACTAGAAACCTTATCCTGACCCTGCAGGGCGGATATCGTACCGGGGAAACCTGCCTGCGAGGTGTCCGCCGGCGTCGTGGCGCGAGTGTCATTCAGGTTGGGATTCCAAGGATGCGTAATAACAAGCGTAAGGCCACCGACAAGGAGCAGGCTCGCAATGGCGGCGAGAGCGAACACCTTCGTGTGAGGAAGCCTCTCGCGGCCATAGGCAGACTCTGCCGAAGGATCAGGCTCCGAAGGAATGGCGCTTTCAATACGCGGCAGCGAGGACGTGCGCTCGCGCTCGAGCGCACGATCCTCGGCACGCCTATGCTCCATCTGCTCTGCGGCCGAACTAACGCGAGAAGTCTCGACCGGCATGCCGCATTTAGGACACGCGGTGGCTCCCGCGGGCACGAGCGCGCCGCAGGAGGAGCACCAGGTACCCGAAAGTTTGGGCATAACGCGAGTCATGGCAAGGTCCGCGTGACAAGCTGGGCAGACAGAGAGCCCGTCAGGTATAACGGACCCGCAAGAAGGACAAATCACGAAAGCTCCTCAAGAACATAGGGAAGAATGCCGCCGGATGCGAGGAATCTACCCTCAAGAGCGGTATCTACGCGCACGACACAAGAGAACTCAACAACCGTGCCGTCTTGCTTCGTGGCTCGAACGTTGGTAGTGCGGCTCGCAGGAAGACCCGACGAGAGGTCGACGGCGTCAATCTCGTACACCTCGGTGCCATCAAGCCCAAGCGAGGAAGCGCCCTCTCCCTCGGCAAACTCGAGGGGTAGCATGCCCATCTGAACAAGATTCGAGCGATGGATGCGCTCGAAGCTCTCGGCTATCACCGCGCGCACGCCGAGAAGCATCGGACCCTTCGCCGCCCAGTCACGGCTCGAACCAGAGCCATACATACGACCAGCGACGATGACGAGAGGCACGCCAACACGGTTGTAATCCTCGGCGGCGTCAAATACCCTCACGACCTCGCCAGAAAGCTGGTCAAGCGTAAAGGGACCAGGACGGCCGGCAAGCTTGTTCTCAAGCTTCACATTGGCGAAGGTTCCTCGCGCCATGCACTCATGATTGCCTCGACGGGCACCATAGGTGTTGAAATCTGCCTGCTCAACGCCTCGTTCGTTAAGATAGCGCGCGCAAGGAGAATCAGCGGCGATCGCACCAGCCGGAGAGATGTGATCCGTGGTGACGAAATCGCCAAAGAGGGCAAGTGCGCGCGCGCCACAAATACCAAACTCCTGCTGGGACTGAGCCATCTCGAAATAAGGCGGACGACGGACATAGGTCGACGCCTCGTCCCAATTGAACGTGTCAGTCGCAGACGCCTCGATAGAGCGCCACGCGGCATCCCCCTCCATAAGGCCCTTCATGCCGAGGGAATAGACCTCCGGAGTAAGGACCTCGGCAAGAACGGCATCGATTTCCTTGGTAGACGGCAGGATGTCAGAAAGCATGACGGGAGCGCCAGATACGTCCGTACCGAGCGGCGTGACCGTAAGATCGACGTCCATCGTACCGGCAATCGCATAGGCCACGACAACCGCGGGCTGAGCGAGAAAGTTCTGTGCCACATCGGGAGAGATGCGACCGTCAAAGTTGCGGTTGCCAGAGAGGATGCTCGTAAGCTCGCAGTCGGCAGCGATCGGCTTGAGGGCAGGAAGGATATCTCCGGAGTTACCGATGCAGCTCATACAGCCAAACCCGCAGGTATAGAAGCCAAGCGCCTGAAGGTCGCCAAGGAGGCCCGCACGCTTGAGGATGTCTGCCGCGGCATGACTGCCGGGTGCGAGGATACGCTTGACCCAGGGCTTGGCCTTAAGACCCGCCTTGTGGGCGGCACGGGCGGTGAGGCCGGCGGCGACCATCATCGCCGGGTCTGTCGCCGTCGTGCAGCTGGTGATGGCAGCAATGGCGAGCGTGCCGTGTCCAAGGTCATACTCCACGCCATCGGCGCAAGCAACGCGCCAGGTTGCGGCGACATCGCCATAGCCGTGCTTGGCGGCATTCTCCTCAAAGCGGGCCTTGAGCCCCGCGGGTGTCACGCGGTTGTGGGGCCTCGAAGGACCAGCAAGCGAGAGCTCGACCTCGGAGAGGTTGAGCTTGACCACGCGCGCATAGGTACGGCCGCTAACGCCGCCAAAGACGCCCTGCGCTCGGGCATAGGCCTCGACGAAGGAGATCTCCGCGTCATCGCGGCCAGTAAGGCGCAGATAATCAAGGACGTTGTTGTCGATCGGGAACAAAGTGGAGGTAGCGCCGTATTCGGGCGTCATGTTGGATACGCAAGCGCGCTGAGTAACGGAAAGCGTGGAAACGCCCTCACCAAAAGCCTCGACGAGGCAGCCCACGACGCCCTCGGCGCGAAGCCTCTGAGCAACCGTAAGGGCAAGATCCATCGCGGAGATACCGTCACGCAGGCGACCCGTCAGATGAAGACCAACGACCTCGGGGACGCGCATGGTGATGGGCTGGCCGAGGGCCGCCGCCTCGGCCTCGATGCCGCCGACACCCCAGCCAAGGACGCCGATGCCATTGGCGGTGGGGGTGTGAGAGTCCGTGCCGACGACGGTGTCGAAGCACGCAAGCTCGCCCTCGCCGTCCCAAAGGGCGTCAGTGGAGACGACCTGGCAGAAACGCTCAATGTTGAGCTGGTGGCAGATGCCGCCGCCAGGCGGAACGATCTCGACGTTGTCAAACGAGCGACCAGCCCACTTGAGGAACGAGAAACGCTCGCGGTTGCGCTTCGCCTCGATAGCGAGATTCTCAGCGGCGGCAGTCGGACAACCCGAGACATCGGCGGCGACGGAGTGATCGATGATAAGCGTGCAAGGAATGCGAGGGTTCACGCGAGAGGGGTCTCCCCCACGCGCCGCCATGGCGTCACGCATTGCGGCAAAGTCGACGAACACCGGAACGCCGGTGAAGTCCTGGAAAAGGACGCGGGCGGGCATGAACATGACCTCGTCACCAGCCGAGCCGGAGCGGGCAGCCGCAAGAACTCGCTCGGCCGAAGCGATGGCCTCCTCGTCAGTCTCGGCTCGCCTAACGACGTTCTCGAGAAGCGTGAGAAGACAAGCGGGGAGCTCAGACGATCCGGGAATGCCGGAAACGTCGATATAGCCCCTGCTAATACCAGATACATCGAGGGTCCTAGGATTCCTCGCGGCCACAACGGCACTGGCAAAGGTCTCATTTGCCATTTGAATCACGTCCTTTATCACTATTCTCGATTGCACTCATGAAGCGCGCGTAGCCCTCGTCCTCCGTGGCAAGAGCAACGCCGCGGCTGAAGAGGTGGTTGAAGAGGAGAAGCGAGACCACTCCGATGGCGGCGATCGCAACGATCATTACAGACGTCGGAGAGACGATACAGAAGAACGGGCCCGCGATAGTGCAACCAAATACAACGATGGCAACGACGACGACGAGCAGAGCGCCCCTAAGCGAGTTGAGCGGCAGAGAGATTCGGACGACGAGGCTGAAGCCAACCAGGCACGTCAGGACCACGCACACGGTGGAAATCTGATCGCGCGTTAGGCCGAAATGCTCCAAGAACCCGGAGGCTACGCCCACAGCGAGAATGATTGCGACGGAAGCGGGCACGGACCGAGCGAGCACGTTGCCAAGGAAGTTGCCCCTCACGCGCTCGCGATTGGGCTCCAGAGCCAGGACGAAGGACGGAATGCCGATGATGGCGGTCGAGATAAGCGACATCTGAACCGGCTGGAACGGATAAGGAGGAATGAAGGCGCACAGAACGGCCAGAACGGTGGAGAAAACCGTCTTGACGAGAAATAGCGAGGCGGACCTCTCGAGATTGTTGATCGAGCGACGTC
>USBN01000031.1 GCA_900552935.1 uncultured Coriobacteriaceae bacterium
GCGGTACTCGATGCCATCATACATGCGGCCGAGCACGCGGGCGGTGTCCTCGATGGACTCCTTCTTGCCCATCTGCGAGCTCTTGGGGTCGAGGTAGGTGACGCCCATGCCGAGGTCCATCGCGCCGACCTCGAAGCTGCAGCGCGTGCGCGTGGAGGTCTTCTCGAACAGCAGGACGACGTTCTTGCCGTGGAGCCAGTCATGCGCCTCGCCGGCCTTCTTCATGGCCTTGAGCTCGGCCGCGAGGTCGATGAGGTAGAGGATCTCGTCCGGGGTGTAGTCGAGGAGCTTGAGGAAATTGCGACCAGAGAGGTCGACGCCCTTCGCCGCGTAGGTCTCGTCCGCCTTGGTGTGGTTCATGATGATCCTCTCGTTTGGCCGCTGCGCGTTATGCGTAAATGCGGCTGTTATATTCATTATCTTGCATAAATAGTGCCATTTAGAACATTTCGTGATTATAACGAGCTATCCAAGCACCTTCAAGCGCCATCCCTGCCACGATATCGAAAGTTGACAAAGCAACCCGTGCAGGCACGCCGGTTGACAAAGGGACAGTCCCCTTGTCAACCCCGCGAAAACCTGAAAAAGGGACTGTCCCTTTTTCAGGTTTAGAGGGCGTCGCGGACGAAGGGCATGCTCATGCAGCGGGGGCCGCCGCGGCCGCGAGAAAGCTCGCTCGACGGCAGGACCACGAGCTCCAGACCCGCCTTGGCGAGTGCCTCGTTCGTGGCGGTGTTGCGCTGGTAGACACAGACGCGGCCCGGAGCGATGGCGAGGGTGTTCGACCCGTCGTTCCACTGCTCGCGCGCGGCGGCGACGGAGTCTCCCCCACCGCAGCGGATGAGCTGAACGGCGGGCACGTGCAGGATGCGCGCGAGCACGCGGTCGAGCGAGTCCGAGACCTCCTCGACGGCAAGCTCCCCCTCGTGGGCACCGCGCGTGATGCGGAAGACCTGCATCGTGCCGAGGATGCCTGGATAGACCGTGAAGCGGTCATAGTCCACCTGTGTAAGGACCGTGTCGAGGTGCATGAACGCGCGGTTCTCCGGGATGCGCAGGGCGTAGACCTCCTCGACGGGGCAGGCCTCTTCCCAGATCATGCGGCATGCGAGCGTATCGATCGCCGCCGCCTCCGTGCGCTGGGAGATACCCACGCATACCGTGTGCTCGCCCAGGACGAGGATGTCGCCACCCTCGACGTGGTAGGCGAGGTCGCGGTCATACCACAGTGGCACGTCGCGGTACGCGGGGTGGCAGGCGAACAGGAAGCGCCCGTAGATGGTCTCGCGACGACGCGTCACCTTGTACATGCGGTTGAGGCACACGCCGGGGCCCACCACGCTGAACGGGTCCCTCGTAAAATAGAGGTTGGGCATCGGGTCGACGATGAGCTCCGTCTCCGCCTCCGCCGCGTCGCCAAGGATGCCCGCGAGCGTGGAGCCGGTGCCGCCACGCGAGGAGGAGCCGGGAACGAGACCCGTACCCGGGACATAGCGGACGTCGAGCGGAAGGCAGAGCTCGCGCTTCGTTATGCCCGCCATCGTCTTGAGGACGAGCTCGTACGGATCCGCGATAGAGTCGAGCAGGCCACGGATGGCGGCAAGGGCGACGTTGTCATGCACGCCGCACTCCGCCAGGAACTGGTTGGTGAACTCCTGACGCGCCCCTGGCACGGCGGCGATGGCATCCGCAACGAGACGCTCGAGGTAGACGACCTCGACGCCCTCGTTACGGAGGAGGTTGGCGAAGTTGTCGTGCTCCTCCTGGGCGAGCTCGAGGAATGGCGTGTCGTCGAAGAGCAGTCTGTCGAGGTCGACCGGAATGAGGTTCAGGAGCTCGTCGCCGGGACGATGGAGGCAAACGCGGCGGAGCTGGCCGATCTCGCTCAGGACGGAGAGCGGCGAGGTAGGCGTGCTGGCGTTGGGGCTCGTAGCGGCAGCCGTGCTCGCTGGCGTGACGGCCGCGCCCGACGCAGCGCTCGTCGCCGTGGCCGCGCCCGCCGCCGCGGCCCCCGTGCCCGTCATGACAGCGTTGTCCGTGGCCATGCTAGGCCCTCTCCTTCTCAGCGGCAATCTCGGCGTCTAGCTCGCGATACTCCTCGGGGACATGGCCGTACTTGACCATGAAGGACTTGCAGATGGCCTCCGCCTGCTGGCGACGGGCCATCGCGATGCCCACGCTGCTTCGGGACTCGTAGGCGTCCGCGATGCGCAGGAGCGCGTAGGCGACGTACTCCGCCAGGGAATCCGCGATACCGGAGAGCTCCATCATCGTGACGAGGGAGTCCGGATCGAGCGAGAGTGCCGTCGCTCCGTCGAGGTCGAGCAGGTTGCCCACGGCGTCCTCGAGATCGTGGATGGCATCGGGGTCCGCGTCGAGCATGGCGGCTCGCAGGCGCTTCGAGAGCACCTCTCCAAAACGCCTGGTCAACTCAACAATGTAGTCGCGCTGCAGCATACGAGCTTCCTCCTCTGAACAGTCATTCTTCAGATTCTATTCGTTTGGAAGGCGAGATTATGCGCGGATGGCCAACTACCACCTAGGCAACGCAAGCGCGGGGCGCGAGACGGCCGCGCGCCGGCCCGAGGGCTAGCGCGCGGCTGGAAACGGTTCTATGGCATGGCCCGCACGGAGCGTCTACACCCCGGGAGGCGGGGTAAGGCCGAGATGCTCGAACGCGGCGAGCGTGGCCTGGCGGCCCTGCGGAGTACGCACGATGAGACCACGTTGGAGCAGGTAGGGCTCGTAGACGTCCTCGATCGTCGAGGGGTCCTCGCCCACGGAGCTCGCGATGGTGGAAAGGCCCACGGGCCTGCCGCGGAAGGTTCCCGCGAGCGCCTGGAGGATCTTCGTGTCCATCCAGTCGAGGCCAAGCTCGTCAATCTCGAAGAAGCTCATGGCCTCCGCCGCGACCTCCGCCGTGATGGCACCGGCGGCGCGCACCTGGGCGTAATCCCTCACGCGCTTGAGCAGGCGGTTCGCCAGGCGTGGCGTGCCACGGCTGCGGCTCGCGACCTCGAGCGCGGAGTCATGGTCGATGCTGACGCCGAGGATGCCGGCAGAGCGCTCCACGATCTGGGCGAGCTCATCCACCGAGTAGTAGTCGAGCCTGAAGGAGATGCCAAAGCGGTCACGCAGAGGGCCCGTGAGCAGACCCGTACGCGTGGTTGCTCCCACGAGGGTGAAACGGGGAACGTCGAGTCTGATCGACCGCGCGGCCGGGCCCTTGCCAATCACGATGTCGAGGAAGAAGTCCTCCATCGCGGGATACAGGACCTCCTCCACGTTGTGGTTGAGGCGGTGGATCTCGTCGATGAACAGGACGTCACCCGCCTCAAGGTTGGTGAGGATGGCAGCGAGGTCACCCGTGCGCTCGATGGCGGGGCCACTCGTGGTGTGGATCTTAGAGCCCATCTCGTTCGCGACGACTGAGGCGAGCGTCGTCTTGCCGAGACCCGGAGGGCCGGAGAAGATCACGTGGTCGAGCGGCTCATGGCGGCTCTTCGCCGCCTCGATAAGCACACGGAGGTTCTGGCGCACGCGCTGCTGGCCGCAGTACTCGTCGAGCGTCTGCGGACGGAGCGTGCGGTCTATCTCCAGGTCATCCGCCGTGAGGGACGACGTAACGGGCCTGGGAGCACCAGGCACGGACATGGAATCCGCAAACAGGTCACGCGAGGTATCCGCCTCCCACATTAGGCCCTCCTCCCCAGGCGCTTGAGCGCGTACTGAATCGCGGCCTTGGTGGACGTGGCGCCGGCCTCCTCATGACCCTCGAGGGCGAGCGTCGCCTCCTCGCCGGTGAAGCCCATGGCGAGCAGCGCCGCCGTGACATCCGCATTAACGCCGGAGACCGCGGCAGGAGCCACCGCGACGACGCCGTGAGCGGGAAGCGAGGCCGCGCTCGCCAGCGAGACAAGTGTGGGATCCTTGGAGAAGACGCTCTCGAGCTCGAGCAGAAGGCGGCTCGCGAGCTTCTTGCCCACACCCGGGACCGTCGCCATCATGCCCGCGTCCTCCGCCACGACGACGCCCGCGAGCTGCGAGGGCGTGAACGTGGAGAGGACCGAGAGCGCAAGCTTGGGGCCCACGCCGGAGATGGCGCAGAGACGATCGAACAGCGAGCGTTCCTCGCGGGAGGAGAAGCCGAAGAGCGTCATCGAATCCTCGCGCACGAGCATGCGCGTGAGCAAGGTCACGCCGGGCGTGCCTGCCTCGGGCAGGCTCGACGCGGTGACGGCCGAGACGCCGAGCTCATAGCCCACGCCGTGGACGTCGAGCACGACGGAGCTCGCCGTGAACTCAACCAAGGTACCGGTTAGCTGGACGATCATGCGCCCACCCTTCTATCGTGTTCCGAAGACGCCGTGAGGCCGGCGCGCGTAGCGGCGAGCCTGCGCGCGGCCTCCCCGCCCTGTGCGACAGATGCCGCGAACGTGCGGGAGAGGTTGGCGTGGCATACCGCGGCGGCCAAGGCGTCCGCGCAATGGTCTGGCTTTGGATCATGGTCGAGCGCGAGGACGTTGCGCACCATGTACGTGACCTGGCGCTTGTCCGCGGCACCCGTGCCCACGACGGACTGCTTGACCTGCATGGGCGTGTACGACGCCACCTCGACGCCAGCCTGCGAGCACGCCACGAGGGCCGCACCGCGTGCGTGGGCCGTGAGGATGGCGGAGCGTGTGTTCTGCCCGAAGAAGATGTCCTCGATGGCGACGGACGAGGGCTGGTAGCGCTCGATGACTGCCGCCAACTGCGAGCATATCGCGCCAAGGCGCTCATGCAGCGGCTCCGACGCCTCCGAGTGGATGCAGCCGTAGGCGCGGGCACGCGCGACGGAACCGCGCGTCTCGATGACGCCCCAGCCGGTATTTGCCAGGCCTGGGTCAATGCCGAGTACGATCATGCGCGCCTCCCCTCGCCGCTATCAGCGTCTCCCGATATCGAACATGGGTTCTATAGTAGCACGACGGCGCCGCGACGCGAGGGGCGTGAACAAGAAGCCTCCGCGGTCATCTCGTGACGCGAAGGCTTCGGCAAAGACGCGCTGCCAGGAAGACGCGCTGCCAAGGCGATAGGCACGCGCCACACAGATTAAAGTGCACGGCCAAGCACGCGAAAGTGCGCGGACCCCTAGTTATCAGAGAAGAAGCCGTCGGGCCAGATGCCGCCGCCCTGGCCGCCCTTGTCGCCACCCAGCTCCCCGCGCATGCGCTTGCCGTCAGAGAGCTCCTGCAGGTAGCCCAGCGCCTCGTTCACGCGCGAGCGCATGGACGCCTTGGGTACCTCCGGGTCGTCGGCCATGAAGGCGATCGCAGACGCCGAGGCCGGGGTATTCGGAGTCGCAAGCGAAGGCGAAGCCGCGGGCGCGAGCGGAGTTGTGGGCGCGTCCATCTTGGCCGCGGCATCGAAGACGCCCAGGTCATGCGCCGCGCCAACAACCGCCCGGGCGAGCTCCCCCTCATCGGGCATGTGGAGCGGCTCGGGACGCATGTGGTCACGCCAGACGTCCATCAGCGGCACCTGAGCCTCGGATAGTGAGCGAGAGGAGAACAGCGGATACAGCGGCCCGTGACGACGCGCGAGCTCGCAGGCGCGCACGCGCTCGAGCAGACGTGCCGCGCCCTCCTCGCCCAGACGGCCCTGGGCAAGCTCGGTAAGGCCGTAGTTGTGCTCGAAGTGCGCGAGCAGGCTGGCGTCAAGCTCGGACAGGCACTGCTCGTCAGTCTCCGCGATGCCCTCGAGCCCCAGGTCAGCGGGGACGCAGAGGCGCTGGGCCGCACGCGGGCAGATCACGGGGGAAACGGTGTTGCGATAGCGCGCGAGGCGCATGACGTCAGAACGGTAGATGTCTCCCAGCGGCGCGAAGGCGGCCGCGCGGGCGGCGGGGGCGGGGTCATACGAGGAGGAGCCCACGGCAAGCTCGGTCTTATCGGCGCTTGAGAGCGTGAGGAGCTCGCCCGCACGGGCCCAGGCCCCCAGGCGCGCCTCGACGAGGCCACGCGCGAGGTCCTCGGTCTCGTTGCCGCCAAGGGCTACCGCGGCGCGCTCGACGTCGCGCGCCGCGAGCTCATCCACATCGCGAATCTTGAGCGCGCGCACGACGCCGTGCGCGTCCTCGAGCTCCTCGCCCGCGCCGCACACGAGCGCGTGGACACGCATCGGGCCCACGGCGTCGACTGCGATGGCGCACGTCACGCTCGAGGAGAGGCTGCCGTCGCACACAACGGCGGCACCAGAAAGGCCCTGCTTGTCACAGCGGTCGCGCGTCGCAAGCACGCAGGCGTCCCACAGGATCCGCTCGCGGTCGAACGCGGGCGGAGCCACCGGATTCGTCAGCGGGCCCTCGCCCTTGACGTCGATGTCGCACACGAAGACGTCCTCGGCAAAGCAGCGAGAGGCGGCAGCAAGCTCGCCCCACGGCGCCATGACGAAGGAGCCCCCCACGAAGGCCAGGTCGCCAAAGGCGCCGACGGCATTCGCGGCGACGATCCAGGCATCCGCGCCCTTGGCCTCCTCGACAAAGCAGCCGTCCGAGACGGATGGGGCGAAGCAGGTCGCCTGCTCGTCAACGTCGTACCCCTCGAACGGCACGAAGCAGATGACATCCGCGGAGAGGCTTCCCGAGGCGAAGAGCTCGAGCTCGTCAAAGGTATAGGCCACGCCCACATTGACGCCCGCGATCGAGACCACCGCCGGAGAGCCCGCGAGCGCGGATGCGGCCATACCGGGCTTTGCCTGACCCGCGTTCGAGACGGCGCCCGCGATGGAGATGGGGAGCACCGCGCCGTTGCGGATAAGCGCGGTCTCCGGCATGGACTCGCCAAGGCCACCCGCCACGAAGGGCACGATGGCGGGCGTCCTCAGGCGCTCCGAGAGCGCGCCCATGGCGGAGGAGAAATCGAGAATATAGCCAGGGCACTGCGCCAGCGACAGCGGGTCGCAACCCATCATGACGGTCGAGGGGAAGACGATGAGATCCGCCCCATAGGCGTGGGCGACCGTGTCATAGGAGCACATCTTGTCCACGATGGCATCGAAATCGCCGGGGGTGGTGTTCATCTGGGCAATGGCGACCTTCATTTGCATTCCTTCTCTCTGGGCGAGGCGTGCCACTTATCCTACCCGCTCGCAGAGCAACTCGACGCCCCGTTCCGTATCTCGGCAATGCGTGCAGGCGTGTTCGCGCAAGATCGCGCCCGCGGCGAGGATGTCTCCGGAACAGCCAGACAGGTGCAGAACCGCAGCCCAGAGGGTCATGAAGGGATATCCGAGGACAAGCCCCAGCCCCAAGAGGGCAGCCGTGACCAAAACCGTGGGCGCGAGAAGGACCACGACGAAACGGGCCTTGGAGAGCACGAGGCCGGGGCATCCCGCATAGAGCATACCCGCCTGGTAGCCAAAGCTCACCCGCGTGCCGGGGCCACCGAGGACGCGCATGAACAGCGCGTGCACAAGCTCGTGCACGGGGAGCGCCACGGCGGAGAGGGCAGCCATGGCAAGAGGCCACATCGCCGCGCCCCAATCGCCCGGGAGCGCCCGCATCTCCTCGATGACGCCGGTGCCCGCCACGACGGAGAGCGCCACGGCGAGCGCAGACCCGCCGATGAGGAGCCACGCGCTTGCTCGCACGAGGCGTTGGCGCAGGGCGTCATCGCCAAAGAAGTCGATGTCGCCGAGGGTACGTGTGGACGATTCCTCGGTGACCGCGGCGGGTTCACAGGGCGCGGTGGGCTCGCAGGGCGCGGCAGATCCGCAGGACGCGACGGGCTCGTCAAGCACGCCGGACCCGCGGGACGCGTCGAGCCCGTCAGCCGCGACAGGCATGCCGGGCGCAGCAGGCTTGCATCCCTCCGAGGGGCCGTCGAGACGCAGCTCGTAGACGTTCGTCCAGCCGGTGATGGGAAGGCCCTCGTAGGGGAACCACTGCGGCGCGTGGAGCGTGAAGCCAAGCTCGCGGTAGAGGCGGTTCGAGAGGCTCTCCGGGCTGGTGTTGATGCGCAGGGCCTTGCAGCCTCGCACGATGGCCTCGCGCGCGTACTCCGCGAGAAGCGCCGTCGCGACGCCGCGCCCGCGAGCGGCGGGGTCAGTCGCCAGCAGGTGGCAGGTCAAGAACTCACCCGGACCGAGCGGCTCCCAGTCAGGCTCGGCCCCGGGAAGGCCAAAGTCTCCGTCGAGCGACATGGCGCCGAGGACCGCGGTGCCAGCGTCCGAGACATCGCTTTCCCTGCGAGCATCCGCTTCGCCCTCCCCAGCGTCGACGGCCACCCACGTGACTCCCTCGTGCAGGCGGCGGCTCACGTCATCCGGGAGCGGCCAGAAGCCGCGCAGCCAGCCGCAGGTCTCCTGGCCAGGGACGTCGCAGGAATCGAGGAGATGGTCATACATGGCGAGGATCGCCGGCTCGTCGGCAAGCGTCGCTGCCCTCACGAGGACGCCCTCGATCTGAGGGGCGACACGTGCCACGCCGTCCTCGAACACCACCAGCGGCCGATGCCTACGCACGGGCTCCGCCTCGTCCATGGCGCGAGCGGCACGGCGCACGAAGGCGGAGGCGTCCTCCCCCTCCTCGCGGCACGCGACGGAGAGCGCGCGATGCGGGCTCCTCTCGGCAAGGGAACGCGCGGCACGGGCGCCGGCGCCCCCTGCCAGCAGATGCGCCTGGGTCACGCCGAGCGCACTCATGGCCTCGGCCACGTCCGGCCCCTCGAGCTCACGAGCCTCGCAGGACACGCTCGCGACGCTTCTCCCAAGGGAGGCGAGGTCGCAAGCGGCATCCTCGGCAAGCTCGTCATCGACAAGCGCAAGCACGGGCGCCGGCTCGTACGTCATGCCAAAGGGCGTCCCGGGAACGTCAGCCACGCCCTCCGGGGCCTCGACGCACACGCGCGCCACCGAGCTATCCGCAAGCGCCACCTTGATGTCTGCCGTCCTCGCCATGCCCATCCCCTCGATAGTCGTCGCCTAGAAGGATACCCGCTCGCGCGCGGCAGCGCGAAAGGCCGCGTCAGCCGTAACGGAGCGGTTGCGAATGGATGCGACGCCGCGGGCAAGACAAGCGAACGCCCCAAAACGAAAGGGGCGGCCCCGAAGGACCGCCCCAGGCGTCACGCTATGTTGCGAGCGAGCATTCGCGCGAGCGAGCCAGCGCATTCCGCGAGCCTCGCCCCGGCGGGCGCCCCACCCCCGTAGGGCACCCGCGTCCGCGCGCCCCTACTTCTCCAGACCGGACTCGCTGGCGTCCAGCGGCTTCTTCCAGAAGGAGAGGATGAGGCAGCCCACCACAGAGCCCACGAGGCAGACGACGAGCCACATCGCGGGGTTGCCGATGACGGCAGTGACCCAGGCGCCGCCATGCGGGGCGGGGCTGGTGCAGCCAAAGGCCGCGGAGAGGCCGCCGGCGATGGCGGAACCGATGATGCAGCTGGGCAGGACGTGACCAGGATCGGCGGCGGCGAACGGAATGGCGCCCTCGGAGATGAAGGAGAGGCCCATGATGTAGTTCACGAGGCCGGCGTTGCGATCCTGCTTGGTCCAGCGGTTCTTGAAGAACGTGGTGGAAAGGGCGATGACCAGCGGCGGAACCATGCCGCCTACCATGACGGAGGCCATGATGACCTGACCGGTGGTGCCAAGGCCAGAGCTGGGATCAAGGGCGGCGGTGCCGAACACGTAGGCGGCCTTGTTGAAGGGGCCACCCATGTCGACGGACATCATGCCGCCGAGGACGAGACCGAGAACCACGATGTTGCTCGTGCCGAGGCCGGCGAGAAATCCGTTAAGCGCGGTGTTGATCGCGGCGAAGACCGGGTTGAGCGCGAGCATCACGACGCCAATGGCGAGCGTGCCAAGGACGGGGTAGATCAGCATCGGCTTGATGCCCTCGAGCGAGCTCGGGAGCTTGTCGCAGGCGCGCTCGATGCCCAGGGTGAGGTAACCAGCAGCGAAGCCCGCGAAGAGCGCCGCGATGAAGCCGCCGGAGACGAGCGTGGTCGCGTCGAGCGTTCCCAGGTAGGCGAAGTCATAGCCAGCCTTGGCGAAGAGGCCGCCGACGAAGCCGGGAGCGAGGCCCGGACGATCCGCGATGGAACTCGCGATGTAGCCTGCGAGGATCGGGAGCATGAGGCCGAACGCCTCGCCGCCGATGGTCTTGAACAGGGCCGCGGCCGGGATCGAGGAGCCATAGGCCGAAGTGCCGAGACCAGGCTGGTCAACGAGGAACGCGATGGCGGTGAGGATGCCGCCGCCGATCACGAACGGCAGCATGTGGGAGACGCCATTCATGAGGTGCTTGTAGATCTTGTGCCAGGTCGACTCACCGTCAGAGGTCGCGGCGGGAGCGGCGGCGCCACCAGCGTTGTGGTGGACGGGCGCACGACCCTCCATGACCTCGTTGATGAGAGCCTCGGGCTCGTTGATGCCACGGGAGACCGGGCAGCTGAAGAGCGGCTTGCCGTCGAAGCGGGAGAGCTCGATGTTCTTATCGGCGGCGATGATGACGCCCTTGGCACCGGCGATGTCCTCGGCCGTGAGGACGTTCTTGGCGCCCGCGGAGCCCTGAGTCTCGACCTTGATGCGCAGGCCCATCTCCTTGGCCTTGTTCTCGAGGGCCTCGGCGGCCATGTAGGTGTGAGCGATGCCAGTCGGGCAGGCGGTGATGGCAACGAGGTCGTAGCCTGCGGCGTCAGCGGTGGCGGCAGCAGCGGCCTTCGCATTCTCGGCAGCAAGCTTGGCGTCCTCGGCGGCGTCGATGACGGCGAGGAACTCCTCCGGGGTCTTGGCGGCGCGGAGGCTGTCGCAGAACTCCGGGTCCATCAGCAGCATCGAGAGGCGCGAGAGGACCTCGAGGTGGACGTCGGCCTTGGTGTCGGGCGCGGCGATGAGGAACATGAGCGTGGTGGGCAGGCCGTCCGGCGCGTCGTAGTCGACGCCCTCGGGCAGCGTCATCGCGGCAAGGCCCGGCGCGGAGACGGCGGCAGTCTTGGCGTGCGGGATCGCGATGCCCTCGCCAAGCGCCGTGGAACCGAACGACTCGCGTGCATGGACGGCCTCGGTGTAGGCGTCGACGTCGACGACGTTGCCCTGGGTCTCCATCAGCTTGACGAGCTTGGCGATGGCATCGGCCTTGTCAGACGCGACACCCCCGATCTTGACGGCCTCAGGCTTGAGCAGACTGGTGATTCTCATTACTCAACCTTTCTCTCCCGGGCGCGTGCCCGGACGATATTCGCAGCACCAACTCGCAGGAACGGTGCGGCAGGACAGAAGGGCCGGAGCGCCGCGCGCGAGCGCGAGGGAGAGGGGCGCTCCGGCAAGGAGGAGGATCGGCGGAAAGAGACTAGCGCGAGCCGGCCATGAGCGCCTCGACCTCGGGACGCGTGGCGAGGTGGTCGGAGAAGGCGCTGGCAGAGCCGCTGGCAAGCGCCATGCGGAAGGCCGTCTCGTAGGAGCCGGTCTCCATGAGGCCGGCGAGGAAGCCGGCGACACTCGAGTCGCCCGCACCCACGGAATTCACGACGGTGCCCTTGGCGGCGGGACTCTGGAAAACCTGACCGTCGGCTGCGACGAGCACGCCGCCCTCGCCCGCCATGGAGACGAGCACGTTCTGGGCGCCGGCCTCCTGCATGCGCTTGGCATACGGAACGACCTCGTCGCGGGTCTTGAGGGCCACGCCGTAGATGTCGCCCAGCTCGATGTTGTTGGGCTTCACGAGGAAGGGCTTGTAGGGAAGGACGCGCGTGAGCAGGTCGCGTTCGGCGTCGACCACGATGCGGACGCCGCGGCCGTCGAGGCGGGCCATGATGCGCTCGTACATGTTGCCGGGAAGCGTGTTGGGCACGGAGCCGGAGACGACGAGGGTGTCGCCCTCGCCCAGGACGTCGAGCTTGGCGTAGAGCTCCTCGATGTTCTCCGCGGTGATGAGCGGGCCCTGGCCGTTGAGCTCGGTCTCCTCGTTGCTCTTGATCTTGGCGTTGATGCGGCTCATGCCCTCGGCGACCTCGATGAAGTCGGCGGAGACGCCAGCCTCGCTCACGCGACGGGCGATCTCGGCGCCGGTGAAACCGGCGAGAAAGCCGAGCGCACGGGAGGCGTGGCCGAGGTTGCCCAGGACGATGGAGACGTTGATGCCCTTGCCACCGGGGAGAACCTGCTCGTAGGTGGTGCGGTTAATCACACCGAGGCGCATGTCGTCCACGCGGACGATGTAGTCGAGCGAGGGGTTGAACGTTACGGTGCAGATCATGCGGATACCTCCACGACGTTGGAAAGACCAGAGATGGCGGGGTCGACAACGCCGCAGGTGACGAGCGTCGCGTCCTCGAAGCGGGAGAAGGTGACCGGCGTCACGACGCCGATCTTGCTGGCGTCTGCCAGGACGAAGCGCTCGCGGGCGTGCTTCATCGACTCGAGCTTGACCATGGCCTCGCTCGCATCCGGCGTGGTGAAGCCCTGCTCGCGGGTAACGCCGTTCGTGCCCCAGAAGCCCTTGGAGAAGTTGTAGCGAGAGAGTGCGTCGAGCGCGCCGGGGCCCACGATGGCCTCCGTGCCAGCCTTGACGTCGCCGCCGATGACGATCGTGCGGGCGCCGCGGTTGGCGAGCGCGAGCGCCAGGGAGACGGAGTTGGTGACGAAGGTCGCGAGGCAAGCGGTGTCCGAGAGGTGCTCAACGATGGCCTGCGTGGTGGAGCCGGAGTCAAGGTAGACGAAGTCATCCGGCTGAATCTGAGCTGCTGCCCAGGCGGCCAGCACGTGCTTCTCGGACGTGTGGAGGTCGCGCTTCTCGGCCATGGTGGGCTCGACGGCGACGAAGGGCGCGGGCGTGAGCGCAGTCTCGACGCTGGCGGCGCCGCCGTCCACCTTCACGAGAAGACCGGCGCCTTCGAGTCGATCGAGGTCGCGGCGAATCGTGGACTCTGATGTGTCGAACAGGTTGGCGAACTCCGCGACGGAAACGGTGGCGTTCTCCGCGACCATCTCGACCATGCGCTGGCGACGTTCCTCGGCGAGCATGACGCTCCTTCAACCGGCTCTAGCCGTGGGGCCTGAGTGCCCGCGGGCCTGAGCTTTCGCATCTTACAATGCGTACTATTGCACACTTCTGCGCAGATTTGAGCAATAGTGTGCAAACTCACGCAAAAGCGAGCGTGAGTGGTCGATTTTGAGCGGCGAACGGTTGGTTGAGGCGGCACGGCGCTCTCGATTGCAACGCTTTTGACTCAAAATGGAGTCACGCGCGATCGCAGTGAAACCGCCGCCCAAAGGGAAAAAGTTGTCAAGTAGGGGCCTGATTGGCGACTCGCAAAGTAGACCACCAACATGCAAACTATTCACCTGCATGTTTTAAATCTAAACTTGGAGCCCTACTTCAGGTGACTCGTTTCAGGCCCCTACTTCGCGGGTAATTTGGAAATTGGGTCCTCTGCGGACTTGGAAATTGGGTCCTCTACGGACACTTGCTTACTTCATGCGGGCGTTGAGCTCGCCGGCAAGCTCGTCGAGGGTCACGCCGTAGCGCTCGAAGGTCACGAGCAAGTGACAGACGAGGTCGCCCGCCTCATAGCGGATATGGTCGTGGTCATCGTCCTTGCATGCCATGATGACCTCACTCGCCTCCTCCGCAATCTTCTTGAGCAGCTCGTCCTCGACGTCCGTGAGCAGGCGCGCGGTGTAGCTCGTCTCGGGCGAGGCATCTCGGCGGATGTGGATGGTCGCGGCAAGGCCCTCGAGGGTCTCACAAAAAGAAAGGGTCGGCTCCCGAAGGAAGCCGACCCTTTCCTGTAATCTGCATAGCTCTCGCTCATTCGCGACTTCGAGCGTGGCGCTTTCCTGCCGCCAGAGCGCAATCATCACGGCATCGACCAAGGCGCGTTCGCCCCAGTACCGCACATTCCCGGCGTGGTCGCCGCACCAGCTCGCAGTCGCCGAGAGACAACCACAACTCGCGAACGCACCTCCGTCGGCGCATAACGCGTCAGCCGCCGAGATAGGCCTGCTTCACGCGATCGTCGTTCGCAAGGTCAGCTGCGGCGCCGCTCATCGACACGCGACCGGTCTCAAGCACATACGCGCGATCCGCGACGGAAAGCGCCATACGCGCGTTCTGCTCGACCAGCAGAACCGTAGTGCCCGTATCGTGCAGGCTCTTAATGATGTTGAAGATCTCCTGCACGAGAATGGGAGCGAGGCCCATCGAGGGCTCATCGAGCATGAGAAGACGCGGCTTGCTCATGAGCGCGCGGCCCATGGCGAGCATCTGCTGCTCGCCGCCGGAAAGCGTGCCGGCGCTCTGGCCCTCGCGTTCCTTCAAACGAGGGAAACGGTCGAAAACCATCTCGAGTGAATCGGCGATCTCCGCCGAGTCGCGGCGCGTGAAGGCACCCATCTCGAGGTTCTCGCGAACGCTCATCTGCAGGAACACACGCCTGCCCTCGGGACAGAGGGCCATGCCCTTGCCCACGATGGTGTGCGGCGGCACGCCCAGAAGGCTCTCGCCCTCGAACTCCACCTTACCCTCACGCGGCTTCAGGAGACCTGCGACGGTGTTGAGCGTCGTGGACTTTCCGGCGCCGTTCGCACCGATCAGCGTCACGATCTCGCCCTCCTCCACGTCGAAGGAGATGCCCTTCACCGCGTGGATGGAGCCGTAGTAGACGTTAAGGTCCTCAACGTGAAGAATACTCATGCCTTAGGCCTCCTCGTCAGTCGTGGTCGCAGGCGCGGCAGCGGGAGCGTCATCCTGCTTGCCGAGATACGCCTCGATGACCAGCGGGTTGCTCTGGATCTGCTCGGGCGTGCCCTTTGCGATGATCTTGCCGAAGTTCAGGACGGCGATGCCCTCGCAGATGCCCATGACGAGGTCCATGTCGTGCTCGATGAGCATGATGGCGATCTGGAACTCGTCGCGAATCTTGCGGATGTTATCCATGAGCTCGGCCGTCTCGGACGGGTTCATGCCAGCGGCAGGCTCGTCGAGCAGCAGGAGCTTCGGATTGGTGGCCAGCGCTCGAACGATCTCGAGCCTGCGCTGGGCGCCATAGGGCAGCGAACCCGCGATGTGGTTCGCATAGACGCCCATGTCGAAGAAGTCGAGCAGCTCGAGGGCGCGCTCGTGCATCTTCTTCTCGGCGGACCAATACGAAGGGAGGCGCAGCACGGCGCTCGCAGTGCTCTCTTTGATCTGGTTGTGCAGGCCGATCTTGACGTTGTCCTCGACGGTCAGCGACGAGAAGAGACGGATGTTCTGGAACGTGCGCGCGACACCAAGGCGACTCGCAGCGGCGGCGTCCATGCCGGCGGTATCGGTGCCGTCAAGCATGACCATGCCACGCGTGGGGTTATAGACCTTGGTCAGCAGGTTGAAGACCGTGGTCTTGCCGGCACCGTTCGGGCCGATGAGGCCGGCGATCTCGGTCTTGCCAACGGTGAAGTTGAAGTCATCGACCGCACGGAGGCCACCGAAGTCGATGCCGAGGTGGCGGCACTCGAGGACGGGGCGATCGTAGAGGTCGCGCTCGGGGATGATGGCGTCGCTGGGCAGAGGCACCATCTTGGTGCGCTCGCGGCGCTCGGCGGCGTGGCGCGAGGATGCGTTGCTAGGCATCGGCCTCGCCTCCCTTCTCGGCCGCGGCGTCCTGCGACTTCACGGGCCTCTTGAACTTGGACTTCAGGCCGCCTGCGAGCTGACGCAGCGTCGGGTTGTTGGAAACGATCATCACGAGAATGAGCACGACAGCGTAGATGAGCATGCGCCAGTCGGAGATGGCGCGCAGCATCTCGGGCAGCACGGTGAGGACCGCGGCGGAGATGATCGAGCCGCGCACGTTGCCCATGCCGCCAAGGACGACGAACACCAGCACCAGGATCGAGGTGTTGAAGTCGAATTTCTTCGGCACGATCGAGCTGTAGCCCATCGCGTAGAAGCAACCGGCGGCACCTGCGAGCGCGGCGGCGACCACGAAGGCGATCATGCGGTACTTGGTGACGTTGATGCCCACGGACTCTGCTGCGATGCGGTTATCGCGAACGCTCATGATGGCACGGCCGGTGCGGCTGTTCACGAGGTTGAGCACGACGGTCACGGTCACGAGCACGAGCACGATGCCGATGGCGAAGGTCGACATCTTCGTGATGCCCGTCGCGCCCTGCGGGCCGTTGATGAGCAGCGTGCCGCCCTGCATGCCGAGGGCCTTCGCGTCGCGCAGCGAGAAGTGCAGGCCGCTCGCGTCGAGACCGACGTAGAGGTTGTTCAGGATGTTCTTGATGATCTCGCCGAACGCCAGGGTCACGATGGCGAGGTAGTCGCCGCGCAGGCGCATGACCGGAATGCCGATGACAAAGCCAGCCACGCCCGCGATGACGGCGGCGATGACGAGCGCGAGCACGTAAGCCAGAAGGGCGTTGTTGATGAGCCCGTTCACGAGGCTGAACGCGACGAAACCCGAGAACGCGCCCACGCTCATGAAGCCCGCGTGACCAAGCGACAGCTCGCCCGAAATGCCGACGACGAGGTTGAGCGACACGGCCATGCACACATAGGCGCAGATGGGAACCAGCTGGCCCGCGAGCGAGTTAGTCAGAATGCCCGTAACCTCGAGAACCGTCATGAGGGCGAAGAATCCGATGACGACGGCGTACGTGATGAGGTTGGACTGCAGCCGCTTGCTCATGCGGCGGGGAGCGGCTGCGGCGGTGGTGTTCTTGTCTGCCATGGCGCTACACCTTCTCCCTGACGGTCTTGCCGAGCAGGCCAGACGGCCTCACGAGCAGTACGACGATAAGCACTCCGAAGACGATGGCGTCAGCAAGCTGCGTGCCGACGTATGCCTTCGCGAAAATCTCGATGACCCCGAGGACGAGGCCACCCACAAAGGCACCGGGGATCGAGCCGATACCACCAATGACCGCGGCAGTGAAGGCCTTGATTCCCGGAAGCGAGCCGGTGGTGGGGATCAGCGTCGGGTAGGCGGAGCACATGAGCACGCCGGCGACAGCAGCCAGGCCGGAGCCAATGGCAAACGTGAGCGAAATGGTCGAGTTCACGTTAATGCCCATGAGCGTGGCAGCGCCACGATCCTCGGAGCAGGCGCGCATGGCCTTGCCCATACGAGTCTTGCCAATAAACATCGTCAGACCGATCATGACGATGATGCCGGTGACGACCGTGACGATGGTGATGGCGCTCACCACGAGCTGCCCGTCAAACAGGGAAACGGACGGCAGATTCACGACGGACGGGAACGACTTGGTGTCGGAACCCCAGATGAGCAGCGCCGAGTTCTGCAGGAAGTAGCTCACGCCAATGGCGGTGATGAGCACGTCGAGCGACGGCGCGTTTCGAAGGGGCTTGTAGGCAAGGCGCTCGATAACGATACCCAGGACGGTGCAGCCGACGATGGAGAGCAGGACGCCCACTCCGGTGGGAAGTCCCAGGTAGTTCACGGCACAGAAGCAGATGTAACCACCGACCATAATGATGTCGCCGTGAGCGAAGTTCAGCATCTTGGCGATGCCGTACACCATGGTGTAGCCCAGGGCGATGATCGCGTAGACGCTGCCGAGCGACAGGCCGTTGATGAGGTTCGTCAGAAAGCCCATGTCATGCCGCCTCCTTTCAAATCATGTCACCGAAACCGGTTCGCAACTGGCGTGGAACCTCCCGGTAACCCTTGTCTCCTACCGACGCTGTCTCTTATACACATCTGAC
>USBN01000032.1 GCA_900552935.1 uncultured Coriobacteriaceae bacterium
GGGCGAGGTCATGGGCGTCGCCCCGACCTTCCCTGCTGCCTACGCGAAGACCCAGCTGGCTATCAGCTACGGCCTGCCGACGAAGGGTCGCGTGTTCGTCTCCGTGCGTGACCGCGACAAGCGCGCCATAATCGGCGTCGCTCGTGACCTGGTGGGCATGGGCTTCACGCTCGTGGGTACCTCCGGTACCGCCAAGGCACTGCGCGCGGCCGGCATCGAGTGCAAGACCGTCCGCCGTACGAGCGAGATGCGCCCGAACATCGGCACGATGATCTCTGGTGGCGACATCCAGCTCATCATCAACACCCCCGGCGGCCACGACACGCGCGATGACTTCTACGCGCTGCGCCAGATTGCCGTTCGCTATCGCGTCACCAACGTCACGACGCTCCCGGGCGCCCAGGCGATGGTCGAGGCCATCCGCACCGCGCGCGAGGGCAAGCTCGACGTCGTTGCCCTGCAGGACCTGTAAGGGCTCCGAGGAGGTCTGACATAGCCCGATTCTGAGGGGTCCGACCGGCAAGCGCCGTGCCGGATCCCTCTCGTATGTACATTTCCCCGACGGTGTGCTCGGCATATTTCGTCACTATTACGCATCGGCTTCGTTTTGGTAGTCTCTCGCGCAAAAGGGCTATCCTATGTGGCTACCGCGGAGGGGCCGCCGCACAGGGGGAGACACCGCGCGCATACCCAGGGAGACCTCGCCCGGCGGGGCCAGAGAGACCGCAACGGTTTTAAGGAGCAAGATCATGGCAGTTGAGAAGAAGGACCTGGACTGGGGAAGCCTCGGCTTCGCCTATATGCAGACTGACTACAGCTATGAGGCCCACTGGAAGGACGGCGAGTGGGACGAGGGCGGCCTGACCTCCGACCACACGATGCACGTCTCCGAGTGCGGCGGCATCTTCCACTACTGCCAGGAGGTCTTCGAGGGCCTCAAGGCCTACACCACCGAGAGCGGCGAGATCGTCTGCTTCCGTCCGGACCAGAACGCCCAGCGTATGTTTGACTCCGCCCAGCGCCTCGAGATGCCGCCGTTCCCGAAGGACCGCTTCGTCGAGGCCGTCAAGGAGGTCGTCAAGGCCAATGCCGCTTGGGTCCCGCCGTTCGGCTCTGGCGCCACGCTCTATGTTCGTCCGTTCATGATCGGCTCTGGCGACGTCATCGGCGTTGCACCCGCGCCCGAGTACACCTTCCGCATCCTCGTCACCCCGGTTGGCCCGTACTACAAGGGTGGCCTCAAGTCCGTCAAGCTCCGCGTTTCCGAGTACGACCGTGCCGCACCGCACGGTACCGGCAACATCAAGGCCGGCCTGAACTACGCCATGAGCCTGAAGCCCTCTGTCGAGGCCCACGCCACCGGCTATGCCGACAACCTTTATCTCGACTCCGAGTCCCGTACCTACGTCGAGGAGACCGGCGGCGCGAACGTCCTGTTCGTCGACGGCAACACCCTCGTGGTTCCCAAGAGCCACACGGACTCGATCCTGCCCTCCATCACCCGTCGCTCCCTTGTCCAGGTCGCTGAGGACCTCGGCATGACCGTGGACAACCGTCCCGTCGAGTGGGCCGAGGTCAAGAGCGGCAAGTTCTCCGAGTGCGGCATGTGCGGTACTGCCGCCGTCATCTCCCCGGTGGGCGAGGTCGACAACAAGGTCTACGGCGCTGACGAGACCGTCGTCTTCCCGGCTGGTCAGACCGAGATCGGCCCCGTCATGAAGAAGCTCCGCGAGACGCTGACCGGCATCCAGTCCGGCGCCGTCGAGGACAAGCACAACTGGGTCTTCAAGATCTGCTAGACCTAGCTACACAGATGGCTATCTGCGGCCCCATCGGTTCTCCGGTGGGGCCGTTTTTTGTGAGGATGCGTGTCGCGTCACCCCGTAGCGTCAGTAATACGCGCGGTTACTAAATGTGAAGAAACAATGAAGATGCATTTGGAATAATGTTTATAATATGCAATTAGCGCAAATAAATATACACGTACAACAGAGGTGAACTTCACAACTTGCATGAATTGTGAAGAAACACCATGAATAGAATTCGGTAAACGGTAATAGCAGATAGCAGAATAACAGCGTAAATACTTTTCGTACACCGTTTATCGGCATGCGCTTGACTGTGGAGAACCTGACGCCGATATTGTGGAGGAACTTCAGGAGGAAATTAGAAAAGATGCACTAATCCCTAGTATGCAAAAGGAGGCAACGGGGATGTTCTCCAAGGATGCAGACTTTCCGCGCGTGACCGTGATTCTGCGTGGATACAGCTACGAGCAGTGCCGCTGCGTGGTCGAGCAGCTCGTGGGCACCCGTCTGGGCGCGGTTGAGGTAGCGATGAACACCGAGGGCGCAGCTGAGACCATCGCCAAGCTCGTGAACGAGTTTGGCAGCGAGGTAAAGATCGGCGCCGGCACCGTGACCACCGTCGAGCGTGCAAAGGCCGCTGCTGCTGCGGGCTCGGCTTTCATGCTCTCTCCGGTCTGCTTCACGCCGGAGATCTTTACCATCGCGAGGGACGCCGGTGCCGTTTGTGTCCCGGCTGCCTTCTCGCCGACGGAGGTCTTCACGATGTTCGAGCAGGGGGCTGACATCGTGAAGATCTTCCCGGCCGCGCGTCTTGGTGCTAAGTACCTTTCTGATATCCAGGCGCCCCTCAACTGGATGCCGCTCATGGTCGTCGGCGGCGTCAATGGTGACAACGTGCAGGAGTTCTTCGATGCCGGCGCCACCTATGCGGGTATCGGTTCGGGCATTTTCGAGAAGTCGGACATCATCGCGATGAATGCCGACAAGCTCGCTGAGCAGGTTAAGTCTTTCGAGAATAACGTTAGGTGGTAGGGATGGCAGAGATTTCCTTCGATGAGAGCCTCGTTGTCGTTATAGACGAGCCTGGCAGCTGCACTGATGTCGAGAAGCAGCTTGCCGGTGTCCTGTTTGAGTCCGGTTATGTTCGCGAATCCTATGCGCAGGCCATCGTTGACCGCGAGGCCTCATATCCGACTGGCCTTGAGTTTGGTGAGCACAGCATCGCCATGCCCCATTGTGATATCGAACACGTGAATGGCCCCGCCATTTGCATGGGAGTTCTCAAGAAGCCCGTTGCCTGGCACCGCATGGATGATCCGGAGTCTACGTGTAATGCGGAGCTTGTGATTATGCTCGCCCTTAATGAGGCCCACGCACACCTCGAGATGCTCCAGAAGGTGGTTGCACTTCTCCAGAACCAAGACCTTGTCGCCGAAATTGTTTCGAGCGATAGCGCCGCAGAGGCCTACTCGCTCGCTAAGGATCAGCTTCTCTAGTAACAAGTGATTCAATCGGAGGAACTCCATGAAGGATTACAGCGGTGAGCATTGGAAAGTTGCCGGAACGGCGGTAACGTTCGGCAAGTTTTATAAGGGCAGCATCGAGCGTCTTGAGGCTGCTGGCTGCGAAGTTAAGCTCAACCCGTATGGCCGTCCTCTCACCAACGAGGAAATGATCGAGTTCGCAGGTGATTGTGACGCCCTTATCGTCGGCAATGACAAAGTGCCCGCCAACGTCATCGAGCACTTCCACAACATGAAGGTCATTGCAAAGCATGGCGTTGGCGTTGACGCCATCGACAAGGACCAGGCAAAGAAGCAGGGCATTCTTGTCACCAATGCTCCGGGAACCAACAAGGACGAGGTCGCGGATGCGGCGATGTGTCTTGCCCTGATGGTTGCGCGCGACTTCCACACCATGAACGCCCATACCAAGAACCACGAGTGGATCAAGTATCCCGGCGTGGATGTGGTCGATAAGACCATCGGCGTGATTGGCGTGGGTGCGATTGGCACCGCTTTCGTCCGCAGGGCGACGGGCTTCACGGACAAGATTCTGGTTAATGACCTGGTGGAGCGCGACGAGGTCAAGGCCATGGGCGCTAAGTATGTCAGCAAGGAGGAAATCTACTCCAGCTGCGACATCATCTCCCTTCACGTCCCGCTTGATGAGAGCACGTTCCACCTCCTCGGCGAGAAGGCGTTCTCGCTCATGAAGCCCGGTACCATCCTAATCAATACCGCTCGATCCAAGTGCGTCGAGGTCGAGCCGCTTACGGAGGCGCTTAAGGACGGCACACTCCGTGGTTACGGCGTTGACGTGTATGACTTTGAGCCTCCTGCATGGCTCGAGCTCTTCGACCTGCCCAACGTTGTCATGACGCCGCACGTTGCTGGTACCACATATGAATCGAACCAGCGCATGGGCGACACCGCGGTCACCAACGTCATTGCGGTCAAGCAGGGCAAGACTCCTCCCAACCTCATCACTTTCGGGGGAGCGTCGGCGTAGATGAAAGTCACTGGATTTGAAATCTACCGTCTCAAGCCGCGATGGGTCTTCTTGAAGATCATGACCGACGAGGGGATCGATGGCTGGGGTGAGTGCATTTCCGGAACCCGTACGGAAGCTGTTGTTTCCTGCCTTGAAGAGGCCATGGGCACGCACGTAGTCGGTCGCGATCCGCAAGAGATCGAAGACATTTGGCAGTGCCTCTATCGTTACTTCTTCAGAGGTGGCCCGGTTCACATGACGTGCGTGTCCGGCATCGAGATGGCTCTTTGGGATATCAAGGGCAAGGCTCTTGGCGCTCCCGTGTACCAGCTCTTGGGCGGTAAGGCGCGTGATCGCATCCGAGTCTATTCCTGGATTGGCGGAGATCGACCTTCCGATGCTGCGGCGCAGGCCTTCGAAAGGCTTGAGGGCGGTTTTTCAGCCGTCAAGCTGAACTGCTGCTCGGAGATGCATTACATCGATTCCTTTTCCAAGGTCGAGGAGGTTGCCGAGCGAATCGCATCAATTCGTGAGACGGTCGGCTACAAGCTCGATATCGGAATCGATTTTCACGGTCGAGTTCACAAGGCGATGGCGAAGCAGCTTCTCGCTGAGCTCGAGCAGTTCCACCCGATGTTTGTCGAGGAGCCTGTTCTTCCCGAGAACACCGAGCTTATGGCTGACCTTGCGAAGTCGACGAGCATTCCCATCGCCACGGGCGAGAGGCTCATTACGCGTTGGGGCTACAAGCAGCTCTTCACGCAGGATGCAGTTTCGGTGATTCAGCCGGATCTGGGGCTTACGGGTGGAATCTTGGAGGCCAAGAAGATTTGCGCCATTGCCGAGTCGCACGATATGGCGGCTGCTCCTCATGCGCCTTACGGCCCGATCGCTCTTGCGGCAACCATCCAGCTGGATGCCTGCACCCCGAACGTCTTTATCCAGGAGCAGAGCTTGGGGATTCACTACAACCAGGGATTTGATCTCCTCGACTTCGTGAAGAACAAGGAGATCTTCCAGTTCGAGTCGGGATATCTTTCCATCCCTCAGGGTCCGGGCCTTGGTATCGAGATCGACGAGGAGAAGGTTCGCAAGGTGAGCCTGGAGGGCTTGAACTGGACCAATCCTCGCTGGAGAACATACGACGGCACCATTGCCGAGTGGTAGCGAGTAATCAACACGAGGAACGTTGACGAAAGGATGAAGATGGGCGAGATGATGAATGCCGGAGTCTACTACGGTATCGAGGACATTCGTTACGAGAGCGTGCCTAAGCCCGAGATCAACGACGATGAGTTTCTGCTTAAGGTCAGGGCTGTGGCGATTTGCGGAAGTGACCTTCGCACGTATCTCCATGGTCACGCAAAGGTCAAGACTCCGCAGATCCTGGGCCACGAGTTTGCCGGCGATGTCGTCGAGGTTGGTGCAAACGTCGAGGGAGTTAAGGTTGGCGAGCGCCTGAGCGTCCATCCTGGCATTCCCTGCGGGCACTGCTACTACTGCCAGCGCGGCCTCCAGAACCTGTGTGTTGACCGTCCTGGCATCGGAACCGTCCTTCCCGGTGCCTTTGCCGAGTACGTGAAGATTCCGAAGAAGACGGTTGAGGCGGGAACCGTCTTCCACATCCCCGAAGGAAAGAAGTACGAGCTCGCTGCCCTTGGCGACCCTGCGGTCTCTGCTCTTCATGGTGAGGAGGAGCTGGACGTTCGCCTTGGTGACACCCTTTGCATCCTTGGAAGCGGCTCCATCGGCATTCTCCACGCGATGATCGCTCGCCTAAAGGGTGCCTCGAAGATTATCCTCGTCAATCGCTCGCCCGAGCGTCTCGAGAAGGCGAAGGCGATGGGCGTTGCGGACCACTACTTCTGCCTCAAGACCGATGGTGATCTGCGCGAGTTTGTCATGTCCGTCACGGACGGCATGGGCGCAAACAAGGTCTGCGTTGCTAACACTGCCAAGGAGTCTGCGGTTCAGGCGCTAACGATCGCTGCCAAGGGCGGCACCGTTCAGTTCTTCGCGGGCTTCCCCAAGGATGACCCGGCGCTGGGTGTCGACGGAAACCTCATCCACTACAGCGAGCTTCATGTTATCGGCTCGTTCGGCTCGACTCCGCGCCAGTTCCAGCTTGCGGAGAAGATGCTCGTCGACGAGCTCATTCCTGCCGAGAAAATCATCACCCATCGTCTGCCGCTGTCTGCAATCAACGAAGGCTTTGACCTCATGAGGAAGGGCGAGTGCTTCAAGGTCATTCTCGACCCCACTCAGGAGTAGATAGTTCTGCGTTTCAAAAGGGAGTAACGGCGTAAATGGCGCCAAAGGGAAAGGACAAATCATGAAGAAGATCTATGCAGTGTGTGGCTCCGGCGTGGCGACCTCGACCATGATTGCCGCCAAGGTTCGCGACTACCTTGAGGAGCGCGGCATCCAGTGCGACGTGCAGACGACGACCTACGGCATCGTCAACGGCGGTGGCCTCGTTGCCGACTGTCTCGTTTCGACCAACCCCAACATTTCCTGCGGGGATATCCCCGTCGTTCCCGGTGTTGCTCTTCTCACTGGCATGGGGGAGGAGGCAGTTCTCGAACAGGTTTATCAGATTGTCAAGGACTAGCAAGGCTAGATAAGGATCAACAAGGAAAGGAAGTGTCTCGATGGACGTACTCTCGTCTGTGGTTAACTGGATTGTCTCGCTGGGAGCCTCGGTTTTCCTCCCCATCGTGATGTTCATCATTGGCATTATCTTCGGTATGAAGCCTGGTAAGGCCTTCAAGGCTGGCGTCATGCTCGGCATCGCCTTCACGGCGATCAGCGCGCTTAACAGCGCCCTCCTCTCTGGCACCATCGCTCCGGTCGCACAGACCGCGATGGAGAACTCTGGCACCGGTCTTGAGTTTATTGATGTGGGTTGGACGCCTGCTTCCATGATTGCGTGGGCTTGGCCGCTCGCTGCCACCGTCTTCCCGCTCCAGATCATCATCAACCTCATCATGCTGGCCCTTAACTGGACCGACACCCTGAACGTTGACCTCTGGAACGTCTGGACCAAGATCTTCCTCGCCGCCATCGCCTATACGGCCACCGGCAACCTGCTCGTCGCTTATGTCGTCGCGTCCGTCTTTGTCGTGGCCGAGCTCAAGCTTGGCGACCTCTTCGCCAAGGACGTCCAGGACTCCACTGGCATTCCTGATGTCACCTGCACGCACTCTGGCCTTGCCAACGTGCTTCCCGTGATGCCGATCGCCTACCTTGTTGACAACCTTCCGTTCCTTAAGGGCAAGACCTATGACGCCGCCGCCATCCAGAAGAAGATCGGCTTCCTTGGCGACCCGTCTGTCATCGGTATCGTCATGGGCGTCATCATCGGTCTCGTCGCTGGCAAGGACGTTGCCGGTTGCCTCAAGATTGCCATCGCCGTCGCCTCTTACGTCATCGTTCTCCCGCGTATCGCCCAGCTCTTCTCTGAGGCCCTGATGCCCATCTCCAACGCCGCCACCACCTTCATGAAGGCACGTTTCCCGGGCCGCAAATTCAACATCGGCCTCGACTGGCCCATCCTCACGGCCAACCCCGCCGTTGTTACCTCGTCCGTCCTGCTCATCCCGGTGACGATTCTTCTCGCTATCGTCCTGCCTGGTAACAAGACCCTGCCCTTCGGCGACGTTGCCAATCTTTGCGCCTTCATCATCGGTGCTGCGGTCCTCTTCCGCGGTGACATCGTGAAGACCTTCATCACCGGTATCCCCATCATCATCGTTGGCCTGTATTCCTCCACGACGATTGGCCCCCTGTTCACCCAGCTCGCCGCTAGCGTTGGTTACGAGATGCCTGCCGGTGCCTCCGCCATCACCTACTTCAAGGCTGGCCCCTTCATCTGGGACGTCGTCATGGCTGTTGAGGGCAACTGGTTCGTCTTTGTTCCCCTTACCATCCTCTTCGCCGTTGGCTTCTGGATGATCTACAAGTTCTACTACAAGCCGCGTAACGCCAAGGCTGCCAAGGCGGAGAAGTAAGTTCCATCGTTTCTCTTCTCTTCCTTCCCGCGCGTCGCCTGACGCTTGCTGCGGCGCGCGGGAAGGCCTCGTGGGCCCATCTGAACCGATGGTTCCATGAGGCCTTAGGTCTGAACTTCGGAAAAGGAGTCCACATGCTTCGCAAGATCGACCAGCTGGAGCCGTTCCAGCGCGCCATCTCCAAGGCGCACCTCGCCGCTGCCGGTATCTCCATCGATTCGCTCGAGAATCCGGACAAGCCGCTGATTGCCATCGCCAACAGCTGGAACGAGGTCTGCCCGGGCCATGAACCGCTCAGGCAGCTTGCTGCCGAGGTCAAGAAGGGCATCCTCGAGGCGGGTGGCGAGCCCATCGAGTTCAATACCATCGGCATGTGCGACGGCGTGGCCCAGGGTCACGCGGGCATGCGCTACTGTCTGCCTCACCGCGAGGTCATCGCGGATTCCTGCGAGGCCATGATCGTGGGCGAGGGCTGTTTCGATGGCGTCGTCTACATGGGCTCTTGCGACAAGATCATTCCCGCCATGCTCATGGCCGCCGCTCGCATCGATCTTCCTTCCGCTCTCGTGACGGCTGGCCCCTGCTATGACGAGATCAAGCCCTCCGAGTCCAAGGCCCTCCGCGCGCGCTTCCTTCGTGGCGAGGCCACGGAGCGCGAGGTCATCGAGGGCACGCTCAAGTACTACACCGGCCCCGGCATCTGCCCGTTCCTTGGCACCGCCAACACCATGGGCTGCCTCACCGAGGGTCTCGGCATGATGTTGCCTATGGGCGCCCTCTGGCCGAGCTCCACGAGCCAGCGTCGCTTCTCGGCGCGTCGGACCGGTGCCGCCGTCGTCGACCTCGTCCGTCGCGACATCAAACCGAGCGACATCATGACGCAGGCGGCGATCGACAACGCGGTCAAGCTCCTTGCCTCCGTCGGTGGATCGCTCAACGCGCTCATCCACCTGCCTGCGCTCGCTCACGAGCTTGGTCTCGAGTGCACCTGGGCCCAGGTTGCGGAGACCACGTCGCACACGCCGGTTGTCTGCAACGTCGTCCCCAACGGCGATATCTCCTGCGTCAACCTATACAAGGCCGGTGGCGTCCCCGCGGTTCTCAAGACCATCGAGGGAGACCTGGACACCACGGTCATGACCGTGACGGGCAAGACCCTTGGCGAGAACCTTGCCGACAAGATTCACATCGACCGCTCCGTGGTTCGCACCCAGGACGATCCTGCCTCCATCGCCAACGGCATCCAGGTGCTCTATGGCAACCTCGCTCCTGAGGGCGCGCTCGTGAAGACGAGTGCCGTGCCTGCTGACCAGCATGTCTGGAGCGGGCCCGCCATGGTCTTCAATTCCGAGGACGAGGCTTTCGTGGCCTACAACGAGGGTCGCATCGTCGCTGGTACCGGCGTTGTTATCCGCTATGAGGGTCCCAAGGGTGGCCCTGGCATGAAGGAGCTTCACCGCGTGACGGAGATCATGAAGGGCATCCCGAACTCCGCTGTTATCACGGATGGACGTTTCTCTGGCGCATCCGGCGGCCTCTCCGTTGGCTACCTCTGCCCTGAGGCCCTCGATGGCGCGCCTATTGCCCTTATCGAGGACGGGGACATCCTCCACGTCGACCTCACGAAGAACCTCATCGAAGTCGAGGTCTCCGAGGATGAATTCGCTCGTCGAAAGCAGGATTGGAAGCCGGTCATCCACGAGAACGGTGGTAACCTGCTCGCGAGGTACGCAAAGCAGGTCGGCTCCGCAAAGACGGGTGCTGTGCTCGCATAACGTAATTAAGTAGGCGGCCTGGGTTTTCCCGGGCCGCTGGCTTCTCATCTACTAGACTGTCCCTAGCCAAACCATCGTCGAGGAACCTCTATGCTCGTTGCCAAATCTCACCTCAAAGTCTTCTCCTGTGCTGCCACATTTGGTGTTTTCACCAAGGAGCCGCTGGAGCGCTTGGAGGCCGCCGGATGTGAGGTCTGGGTCAACCCGACGGGCCGCGTCCTCACGAAGGCGGAGATTCTCGAGCATGCGTACGATGCGGATGTCGCTATCGTGGGCAACGACGACTTCAACGGCGACGTTATCCGCAGACTTCCCAACCTCAAGCTTATTGCGCGCCACGGCTCTGGCGTGAACAATATCGATTTCTCCGAGGCCAAGCACCGCGGAATCGTTGTGACGAACACTCCGGATGCCAACGTGGAGGAGACCGCGGATCTTACCTTTGGCCTCATCCTCGACCTCGAGCGCCATCTCTCGCAGATGAACGCCGAGCTCAAGGATGGTATCTGGCGCAAGCGCGCGGGGCATAGCCTCTACGGCAAGACCATCGGCATCATCGGCGTTGGCCGCATCGGCCAGGCCGTTGCGCGCAGGGCAATGGGCTTCGGCCTCGATATCCTTGGCAATGACATCAACCCGGACGAATCTGCAGCGAGGACTGGCCTCATCTTCACGAGCCTCAATGACCTCTTGAAGCGAAGCGACATCGTGACCATTCACACGCCGCTTACCCAGGCGACGGAGAACCTCATTGGCGCCAAGGAGCTCCGCATGATGAAGGATGACGCTATCCTCATCAACACGTCTCGTGACGGCATCGTTCGTCACTCGGCGCTCACGAAGGCCCTTACGGAGGGTAGGCTCTACGGCTATGCCTCTGACGTGCACGCGGGCGAACCGCCCAAGCACTCGCCGCTGTTCGATCTTCCCAACGTCATCGTGACGCCTCACGCGGGATCCGCCACGTACGAGGCAAACTATCGCATGGGTATGGCCGTGGCCGATAACGTCATCGCCTTCATGGACGGATGCGTGCCGCCCAACGTCGTCACGTCGCTTGGGCAGTTCTACAGCTAGTCGGAGGGCGGCGTCGTTGAGACGCGCGCTTCACGTGCGGGCGCGGCTGGTGGCCAAAGCGAGGGGCGTGGGCTCGGTCGTGTGGTCTCGCGTCCTGCATGGCTTTCTCGCACTTGTCATGGTTAGTTACGCGCGGCCCTTGACGGTTATTGTGTGGGCCACGACTTTTGGCCCCGCGCTTGCTGGCATTGTATGCCGGGTACAATCACTCGCGTGACTACGAGCGCGAGGGAGGCGTGATGGCAAGCGAGATGCGGGAGAATCCCGAGGAAGGAAAGCCGGTGGCAGTCGGTGAGGCGCCTGTCGCCGCGCCCGGCGACGCCGAGAAGCTCGACGCGGCCCTCGTCCAGGCGCCCGCCGCCGCGGCAGCCGCGCGCGACGCCTCCTCCACGCCCTCCATCGCCGAGCAGGTCGCCCTCGTCCCCACCGACCCCGGCTGCTACCTGTGGAAGGACGCCAAGGGAAACGTCCTGTACGTGGGCAAGGCGAAGAACCTGCGCGCCCGCATGCGCCAATACGTGCAGCTCACGGACGAGCGCCCCATGGTACCGCGCCTCATGGCCGCCACGGCGAGCTTCGATTACGTCGTGGTCGGCTCGGAACACGAGGCGCTCGTCCTCGAGATCAACCTTATCCACCAGTATCGCCCGCCCTTCAACGTCGACCTCAAGGACGACAAGAGCTACCCTTACATCGCGCTCACCAAGGGCGACGTCTATCCCGCGATCAAGTACACGCGTGAGCGCCATCGCCCGGACACGCGCTACTTCGGTCCATACACGGACGCCCGCGCCGCCCGCGCGACCATAGACGTCGTGCGCAAGGTGATGCCGCTGTGCGTCGCCACCTGCGCGGAATGGAAGCGCGTGCGTCGCCAGCTCGAGGCTCACCCCGAGCAGACGGATGTCATAGCGCTCGCGCAGGCGGAGAGCGGCCGCCCTTGTTTCGACTATCACGTGGGGCGCGGCCCGGGCGTGTGCGCCGGTTGCATCACGCCCGAGGAGTACGCCACGCATGTGAGCCGGGTGGAGCGCTTCCTCGCAGGTCACAGGGGCGAGTTCGTCGCCGAGCTCAAGGCCGAGATGGCGGAGGCCGCGGCGGAGCTGGACTTCGAGCGCGCCGCTCGCGTGAAGCGTCGCCTTGCGGTGATCGACGGCCTTGACGACAAGCAGCGCGTGGTTCTCGGGAGTGCGCAGGACGTGGACGTCATCGGCTTCTGGCGCGAGGAGACCATCGCGGGTGCCTGCGTGTTCGTCGTGCGTGAGGGGCGCGTGAGCCGTACCTGCGAGTTCGTGCTCGACAAGGGCCTCGACGTGGGCGAGGAGGAACTGGCGAGCGGTTTCGTCAAGCGCTACTACGACCAGACGAGCGACCTCCCGCTCGAGGTCTGCGTGCCCGTCGAGCTCGCGGATGCCGAGACGCTCGAGGGCTGGCTCACGGCGCGCCGTGGACGCGTGGTCGAGCTCCACGTGCCCAAGCGCGGCCAGAAGGCGCACCTCGCGGAGATGGCTCGCAACAACGCGCGCCACTACCTCGCGCGGTACGAGCTGCGCACGGGCTATGAGGACAAACGCACGAACGAAGCCCTCCTCCAGCTCGAGAGTGCCCTGGCCCTCGACGAGCCGCCCATGCGCATCGAGTGCTTCGACATCTCGACCATCCACGGCAAGCACACCGTCGCGTCGATGGTCGTGTTCACGGCGGGCAAGCCCGACAAGAGCCAGTACCGGCGCTTCAAGATCCGCGCGGAGCTCGACGAGGCGAACGACTTCGTCTCCATGAGCGAGGTGCTCGCGCGGCGCTATGCTCCCGAGCGCATGGCGGATGAGCGCTTTGGCGCGCGTCCGGACCTGCTCATCCTCGACGGTGGCAAGCCCCAGCTCACGGCCGCCATCGAGCAGCTTGGGGAGCTCGGGCTGGACATCCCCGTCGCGGGTCTCGCCAAGTCCGACGAGGAGCTGTTCGTGCCGTGGGACGAGATGCCCGTGGTGCTGCCGAGCGGCTCTGCCTCGCTCTATCTCGTGAAGCGCGTGCGTGACGAGGCGCACCGATTCGCCATCACCTTCCACCGCGAGTTGCGCGACAAGGCGATGACCGTCTCGATCCTCGACGAGATTCCCGGTGTGGGCGAGAAGCGCAAGCGTGCGCTGAGGCGGGCGTTTGGCAGCATGAAGCGCCTGCGCGAGGCGAGCGAGGAGGACATCGCTGCCGTTCCCGGCATTCCCGCCGAGGTCGCGCGCGAGGTTTACGAGACGCTGCGTGCCTGGGATGCCGAGTTCGATTCCTCACGCGAGGCTGCGAACGACGGGGACGTCGAGGTATAAGAGGGCGGCAGATGCCCCTCTGGCTTGAAAAACTCGCTAAGTAGGGGGCTAATCCGGGACCGGCCAAGTAGAAGGCCATTTTGCGCTGCAAAACCCCAGGTCGCGAACTCCCTTAAATGTGGTCTACTTGGAGCATTGCGGATTAGCCCCCTACTTGGCGTTCTTTTCGCATGGCGGGGCGAACCAATGGCCGTGCCGTGCCTCTCCGCGCCCCGAATTCGCCGTTCGCATCCAACTCGCTTGAGAAGTATGGACATGATTTTGGATCTGCCGAGTAGGCGGCGTTTTTGAATTGCAAAACCCCAGTTCGTAGGCGGTCAAATAGGGGGACTACTCGGCGAGCCTCAATCCATGTCCATACTTCTCGGGTGAGTGCGCGAGGGGCACCTCTCGTCAGCGTCGGTATCCCGAGGGGCTGCATCCAAGCTCCGGCCAGCTGGTTGCCTGCCGCTTCGCCACGCGATGTGTGTAGTGCTTTAAAGTGTTATATAAGGAACAAATTAGCTCCCAGCTAATGAAATCGTGCGCTTCGCTTCCTAGGATGGGCTCGTGTTTAGCCCCAACAGGAAGGAAGACCCCATGGAAGCTACCGAGGCTCAGGACAAGACGCAGCAGACAAACGATCCGAAGAAGGGCAAGTCTACCGCGTCGATCGTTGCCCTTGTGCTGGGCATTATCGCTCTCGTCACGTCGTTTCTGCCGATTATCAACAACCTGTCGTTCGTTCTCGCGCTCGTTGGCGCGGTCTTTGCGGTCATCGGGCTGGTGGGCGTGCTGCGCGGCAAGAAGGGCGGCCGAGGCTTCTCCATTGCCGCGGTTATCGTGAACGTCCTCGCCATTGCCATCGTCCTCGGCACGCAGAGCGCCTACTCCTCTGCCATCGACGAGGCGACGAAGGGCACCATCTCGACTGAGGACGGCTCTTCGGCCGCCGCCGCGAGCACGACTGCGGAGTCCGCCACGGCCGACAAGTATTCCATCGCCGACGAGCAGATGACCGGCGATGACTACACCACGACCATCAGCGGCACGTTCACCAATCTCACGGATTCTCAGCTCGGCTACGTCAGCGTTAGCTATAACCTGTTCGATGCCGATGGCAACCAGCTTGGGACGGCATACGCCAACACCAGCAACCTTGACGCCGGCGGAACCTGGAAGTTTGAGGCGGTTGGCATGTATGACCAGGCTAAGATCGCTTCCTACAAGCTGGCTGACGTCACTGGCTTCTAGCGCCGTCATCTGACGCTCACGGTCTCGTGGAGAGGGGGCAAGATGGCCCAAAGACCAACGGAGGAGCTCCTCGCGGAGCTGCTCGAGGCGCCCGACATCGATACGTTTCTCGACTCTCATCAGCTTGGTGAGCCGTCGCTCCCTGACTACCTCAATGCCCTTCTCGCGGAGAAGAACCTCGAGCGTGCGCAGGTCGTGCGTATGGCAAACCTCAACGAGACCTTTGGCTATCAGATCTTCATGGGCACGCGTAATCCCAGCCGCAACAAGCTGCTTCAGATCGCCTTCGCGTTGTCGCTGACCCTGCGCGAGACCAACCGCATGCTCGAGGCGGGCGGGGTGAGCTCGCTGTATAGCAAGAGTCGTCGAGATGCGATCACCATCTTCTGCCTCGAGCGGGGATGTTCACTCCAGAGGGTGAACGAGGAGCTCTATCGCTTTGGGGAAGAGACGATTTGCTGACGGCGGTGGTACGGTATTGTCCGGCGTGTGATTGATCGCGAACATGGCGAGCGGGATGCGAATTAGTGTCCCGCTCGCCTGCTGTTGTTGGGATATGGATATCGAGACGACAGATGGCATACACGAGCAACTGGAGGGTGCGCTTGGCGCCGGGCTCTTCTCTTCCGCGCCCGCGGACGCCTATCGTGTGGAGCGCACGCTCAAGCGCACTCCCGCCGAGGTGACGGAGCTCGTATGGCTGAGGACTGCTGCGGGGACTGAGCTCGGCCCTTACGTACGCAAGGTCATTTCTCGGGGGAGCGGCCTTGGCTGTGCGTACGTCGAGCTCTTTAAGCTGCAGCGCCAGGGCATGCGCTTTCGTCAGCTCCCTCGCATCATTGACTGCCGCGAGAGCGCCGGCTCTCTTGAGGTGCTCCTCGAATACGTCAAGGGGCGGACACTCGCGCAGGTGGTCGCTGATACCTCGCCTGGTGATCGCGACACGCTTGCGCGCGAGCTCGTCCCCGCGATTTGTGATGCGGTTTCAGAGCTGCATGGCGCGCTTGATTCGCCGCTGGTCCATCGCGACCTCACTCCCAGCAACGTCATCTGCCCTGATGCTCGTTCGCGTTCCGCTGCGGGCTTGCGACCTGCTGCGTGTTCGCGCTCCGCCGCGAGTCCGCGAGCTGCATCGCGTTCGTGCTCCGCTGCGGGCTCGGGGCGTGTCGCGAACTCGTGCTGCCCCGTGCTCATCGACTTCGGCATTGCGCGCGTTTGGCGCGAGGGCGAGGAGGCCGACACCACGCATTTCGGGACTCGCTCCTATGCCCCGCCAGAGCAGTACGGTTTTGGCCAGACTGATGTCCGCAGCGATGTCTATGCCCTGGGTATGCTCACGTTCTTCTGCCTGACTGGGCGAGAGGCCACCCCGGTTGATCGGGAATGCGACTTTGCCTGCGCCGAGGTATCGCCTGCTTGGCGTGGCGTAATAACAAAGGCCACCTCCCTAGATCCCGATGACCGCTATCAAAGCGTGGCCGAGATGCGCGATGAGCTTCCCGGGGCTGCCGATGGGCGCTTGCGCATGCATTTCGGAAGGCCTGGGAATCGGTCTCGCTCGCTTGCCATGACGCTTACCGAGATGAGGGAGCGCTACCTCAGCGCTTCGGTGCCGAGCTTTTGGAGTGTGAGGAACGTTGTCGTATGTCTCACTGCCGCAATCATTCTTTTTTCTTGCGCGATTTGCCTGTTTGACGAAAAGTACTATGTCGCTGGCCCGCTCTGGCTCAACGTTTATGGGTTCGCGCTGTTCTTTCCCTGCATGGTGCTGGTGTGTGGCTGGGTCCTTCTCGATAAGCGGTGGTTGTTCGCAAACATTGGCTTTCTGCGGCGCTGGGGCCGCAAACGAGCTCGAGCTGTGAGCGCCGGAGTCTTCGTTGTTGCCTGGCTGCTGCTCGTTGTTTTTGTCGGCATTTGTAGGCGGTAGGCCGCCGTCTCGCGTCTGCGGGGTTTCTCTCGCGTGATAAATCGTCGTTTCGTGGGTGGCGGGGGGTGTCTTTTGCAGCCGTCGGCCCGTTGGCGCAGGGCGGGATATCGTTCCCGCAGGCGACAAGCCGTCGTTATGCGAACGACGAGCCTCGTTTTGCGTATTGGCACTGGCTTTTGATTTGTAAAAGTCGCTAAGTAGGGGGCTAATCCGGGGTCTGCCGAGTAGACAGCGGTTTTGCGCTACAAAACCCCAGCTCGTAAATTCCTTTAAATCGAGTCTACTCGCGTCACTGCGAATTAGCCCCCTACTTGGCGCCATTTTTGTTTGGCGCGGCGTGACCGCGGCCAAGTTTTCCTCCACGGGCATTGATTTCGCCTTCTGCACGCAGCTCGTTTGACACCTAGCTTGCCTGATACCCAGCTCGCCTGAGAAGTATGGACATGCTTTTGGTTATGCCGGGTACACAGCGTTTCCGAGTTGCAAAACCCCAGGTCGCAGCGTGTCAAATGAGGGGACTACTTGGCTGATCGCGAATCATGTCCATACTTCTCGGGGGAGTGCGCAAAGGGCACCTCTCGTGCGACAATCGGGGCGTTCGCAAGCGTGGGGCTGGAGGGACGCATGGAGATCAAGGCTTGGATCTACGACGAATTTCCCGAGTGCGCGGCCGTGCCCGATGGGGCGCGCGTGTTGGAGACGACGGGCGACGAGTTGGGCTCTCGGTACGTTCCGGACGTCGTGTACCTTTGCCGTGGTGATCACGATCTGCACCTTCAGCTGTTGATTCCCACGTGCCGTAACTCGCTCAATGCGG
>USBN01000033.1 GCA_900552935.1 uncultured Coriobacteriaceae bacterium
CTTTTCAGTTTGGAGGAACACGATGCAGATCCAGGCCTTCTCGAGCGTCCGCCCCGATCCGACGCGCATAGGCGAGATGTGCGAGCCCGCGACCGCCGCCGAGCTCGACGCGCTCGTCGCCTCAGGCGCCTACATGCAGGACCTGGGACGCGCACTCTACCTTGTGGCGCGTCGCGACGGCGATGTCGTGCGCCAGGGCATCGTGTGTTGTTGCGACGCCGGCGAGCTCACCGGGCTCGTTGCCGCGGTAGCCAGCGAGGACGCCGAGGCGGGCATCGCGGACGCGGCAGACTCGATCGCCGCGCGCATGCGCTCCCTGGGCGCTCACGCGAACGCCGTGACCCTCGCGTACGAGAACAACTTCGCAATCCAGACGATCGTCGCGGCAGCACAGACGGCCACGCCGCTTTACAACCTCTCGAACGGAGCTGGCACGCAGGTCGTGGTGTGGCGTGTGAGCAGGGAGGATGCCGTCGGGGCCATCGTCGCAGCGATTGGTGCGACCGAGGTGGCGCCCACGGGAGACCTCGCCGCCGCGAAGGCTGCCGTGGCAATCGCTGCCGAGGCCCGCGCGGCCAAGCCTAGCCTCGACGCCCGATCGCCGGCCCTGCACCCGCTCGCCCTCCTCGTTCCGCGCGGCCAGGACGCCGGGCGCGAGCTTCTGCCCGGAAACGGCCTGCTACTGCACCGCTTCGCCTAGGACGCGGCGCCGCTTGCGCACGCGCACGCTTCACCGGACGAAGCACGGGGCGCGACGCTGCCTGCGCACTCGCACGCGACGCCGGACGAAGCACGAAACCTACCGCTTGTAAGGGATTGAGCGCGTTTTTGGCCTCGAAACGTTACAAGCGGTAGGCTATGGCGAAGTCGCGCGCCGCGACGCCGGTTGCGCGCGGCGCACCGCCGGTTGCGCGAGATGCGCAGGCTGCGAGCACTGCCGAGCGCGGCTACTACTTGCGGCCGAAGAGGCTGCCGAGCAGACCGGATACGCCGCTGCCACCAAGCAGGCCAGAAGCGGCGCCCGCGAGGTCAGTGAAGCTGAGGCCGAGGGACTGCGCCATGCCGGCGATCTCGCCGAGGTCTAGCCTCGAAAGGTCGATCGCGGTCAGGTCGAGCCTCGTCAGGTCGAGACCGGAGAGGTCGATGCCCACCTTCGAGAGGTTCGAGAGCACGAGCTGGAAGAGCTCCGTGAGGTCCGCCTCGCTCTGGCCGGTTATGCGCTCGACGGTCTGTGCGGGCGACTCGATGAGCTCCTGCGCGAGCTCCGGGGCGTTCGTGATTGCCTCGGTAATCTGCGCGGCGAGGTTCTTGATGTCTACGGGCATGGGGTTCCTCCTCTGTTCGACGCGGACGCGGCGCGATACGGCCCGGCGGCTCTCCGACTTCCCGCGACACGCCCTGTTTGGCGCGGGCGCGGCGCGATACGGCCCGGCGGCTCTCCGGCTTCCCGCGGCACGCCAAAAACGTGCGGTTTTATGTGCGCGCGCCCGGGTGCCATATCCAGGAGACACCGCCACGCCGTAGCCGGGTATAGTTAGCTAGGATAGGCAAATTATAAAGGCGCGCAGAAGCGCGAACCACGCGAAAGACGACGTCTCAGTGCTTGGAGAGGAGCTCATGGGCGACAGCGCGAACATGGTATTGGTTGGCTTTGCCATCGGGTCCATCTTGGGCCTGGTCAGCGTCGTGTGCTTCCTGCTCGGCAGGCTCTCGCGCGACGGCATCGTCACCTTCCCGCCCCGCAAGGCGGCCGACCACCCAGCCGCGACGGCAAAAGACGTCGAGAATGGCACCGTTGCCGCCGTAGCGGCGAATGGCGCCACGCAAGCCAGCGACACCAGCACCGCAATGGTCGCGTCTGGCAACACGCCTGACGCCAACGGCGCCACTGACGCTGACACCCCCGCAGCCCCGCTCTACGACGAGCCGCACGACATCGAGGAACTCTCCCGCCGCCTCGCCGAGGCAGACAGCCCCCTGAGAGAGCTCCGCACGCTCACGCGCGACACCCTCGCCCAGGAGCGCGCGGCGGACGACGACCCCACGACCCCGCACCCGGACGCCTTCTCCCTCTACCTCGCACGCGGCCTCCAGGAGGCCGGAATCGATGACCCCGGCGCTCACATCCCGGATTTCGAGGTCGTCCTCCCCTACCGCTCGAAGAGCTTCTTCCTCCGCACGACGAAGCGCCGTATCCCAGAGCGCGAGGCCCTGCGCGTAATCGCCCTCGAAGGCGCCCTGAATCGCGCGCTCTTCGCCTGGAAGGGCCTCGACCACACCGCCACGCTCGAGGAGTGCTACGCCTTCAACCAGGGCCTTGCGAGCACCATCACCGCGCAGCTCGGCACCAAGCCGATCAAACAGGCGAGCATGCTCGACGTCGCTGGCGAGTGGGGTGTGCGCCAGACCTTCTCCGCGGGCATCGAGAGCCTTCGCCTGCCGCTCCGCCTCTCCGTGCGTTTCCGCGTGAACCTCATGGGCGGCGACATCGCGATCGAGACGCCCTACAGGGACGCCCTCTGCCAGCCCCGTTCCGTCTACTCCGAGGAACTCGACCGCATCATCCCGGCGACCTCCCAGATGCGTGACCAAATGGCGACGGACTACGCCCTTCGCCTGACGCTCCTGCTCGCTGCGCACGCCTTCCGTAGCTCGAGGCGACTCTGCCATGCGTTCGTCGCCGTGGTCGACAAGAGCCCGCGCGGACGTCGGTGCCTCGTCAGCGCAGACATCTCGCGAGAAGCCCTACGAGAGCATGACCTCTCGAAGCCCTTCGACGCACGCTTGCTCTGCCGCGAGCTGGGCGTCGACTTCCGCATCGAGGAAGACCGCCTCTGCCCGGTCGAGCAGGGCTTCGTGCCGGAGGCGGAGCGCTTCTGCCCCGCGAGCCGCTATGACAACGTCGATCTCTCGAGCCGCATCCTGCCGGATTTCGAGGCCAGCCTCCTTGGCACGAAGTACGTTCATGACCTCGGTATCAACGAAGACGCACATCGCTCCCAGGTGGCCGAGGCCGTCGCGCGCCAGCTAGGCGGCACCACGTTGGGGGATGTCCGCCGCATCCTCGACCTCACGCAGAATGACCGTGACGCTACGGTGCGCGAGGCCGGCGAGCGCTGCGCCCAGGCGATCATCGACGGCCGTCTTGACGACAAGGACTCCCTCGCCTTCGTGGACGAGTTCGTCAACGGCGGCGCCCTCTCCCGCGCGACGGCAATCGCGCTCGACCAGGTCACGAGCGGCAAGTCCGCAGACGCCATCGAGACGCTCACGGACGTCCTCGCCCCGATCGACGCCCTCGACACCTACGCCGACGGCAACGGCGTTGTCTGGCGCGAGTTCACGAGCTATGTCTCCCGCGCGCTCTACAACAGGCTTCTTGCCAAGGAGGGCGAGGAGGTCCGCCTCGTGCCGGACGCCTACTTCGCCGCCCAGCTCCTCATGGCGAGTGCCCTGATCGACTCCGGCCGCCAGGAGGAAGCCCTCGGCTTCGCCCGCCGCGCTCAGGACCTTTGCCCATTCGATGTCTCCGGCACGCTCCGTACCGCCCGCTGCTTCGAGCTCGACCATGACTTCGAGGCCGCAGCGAACGAACTTATCCAGCAGCTCGAGTACGCGTTCGATCCGCAGAGCGTAGGCGTGTGCTACTACCGCCTCGCCTTCCTCGAGTGGAAGCTCGGCGAGACTGACGTCGCGGATGCGTGCTATCAGAAGGCAGTCATGAGCCACTCCGCTTGCAGCATGGCGGCTCACATCGAGCTCATGAGCCTGCGTGTCGAGAACAGCTCTGATGGCGTGGCGGCAGAGGATGTCGAGGAGACGCTCCGCCGTGCCAACATCCCGCTCGCTCCCACGGAGCGCGTGGTCGAGGTTCTGGTGGAGGCTGCCCAGGGCGCAACGGACGCCGAGGTCTTCCCCGTCGCGCGCGGCTTCGCGACGCTCCTCAGCGCGCTTTCCGGCGACGACGTCATGCACGGTGTCGCCAACTCCATGGAAAATGAGCCCGACCGCTAGAAAGTTGACAAAGGGACAGTCCCTTTGTCAACTTTCGACCTGCAAAAGAACCTGCAAAAGGGACTGTCCCTTTTGCAGGTTCGCAGCTACGTTCTATGTTGGTCGCGGCTAGTCCTCGTTGCCCTCAAGATCAACGAACATCACGGTGAAGGCCAGCGCGAGCAAGGCGGAGGCCACGGCGATGGCGTGTAGGCCAAACCAGCCGATGCACGCGTTGCCCAGCACCGCGCCAGCCATGAACATGGCGATAACGCCAAAGTAGAGCAGGCCATTGAGCAGGAAGCCGCGGTTGTGTGTGATGATGAAGTCGTCGACGTTCTGCAGCGCCGAGCGCAGGTTGCCGATGCACATCGTCGTCGCGATGCCATGCCCGTGGATCTTGCGGAAGCTCTCGACCTGCATGCCGCACGCGAGCGACGTGAGGCAGTTCGCCATCAGGTTCTGGCTCTCCGGCAGACGGCTCACGACGAACAGGATCGCCGCCTCGACGAGGACCGTCTCCTGACGCCAGTGCAGCACGCTCGCAAAGCGCTCGTGCACGAGGTCTGCCATCATGATGCCAAGCGCGAAGGCGATGACCGGAAGCAGGTGCTTGAGAGACGAGCGCGGGTCACCACTCGATAGGTTCACGGCCGCGAGCAGCATATTTCCCGTCTGAGCGTTGGCGAAGACACCTCCCCGGCCGATATAGGAATAGGCGTCCATGAAGCCGCCGGCGAGCGCCATGATGGCACCCATCTCGATGGACTCGGAAATCTGCTTCGCGCGTTCCACGCGGAATACCTCCTCAGGGTCAGGTTCCTAAAGTTCGAGCTTCATGAGCTCGGCGATGGCATAGATGTAGATCTTCAGCGCCTCACGCAGCTGCTCCTCGCTCGCGCCCTCATCGGGGCCATGCATGGACCCAACCCACTCCGGCGTCTTGAGGCCCGGTACCTCCGGACCAAAGCTCGCGGCGCTCTTGAAGTGGCGGGCGTAGGTGCCGCCGCCGATGGTGAAGGGCTTGGTGTCCTTGCCGGTGTACTCGTTGTAGCAGCGAACGAGCGTCTGGATCTCGGGGGAATCCGGCGAGACGTAGAACGGCACGACGGCACGACCGGGCTCGAACTCGCAGGCGTGGGCAGCAGCGATTTTCTCGAGCTCCGCGTCAATCGCTTCAGACGTCGTGGACTTGGGGTAGCGGGAGTCGACCGTCTGCTCGAGACGGCCGTCGACGGTCTGGCGCAGGGTGCCGCCGATGCAGGTGAGCGGCTCGAAGATATCGTCCGTGGCGGCGATGCCAAGGCTCGAGCCGTCCGTGGAGGCATGGATGGTGGCCTCGAGCTCGAGGAACGTGCGCTCGGCACCAGAGCAGAGACCGTTCTCGAGCAGGTAGGCGCAGAGGATGGCGATGGCGTTCTTCGTGCCGGCGGGCATGCTCGCGTGGCCGCCGATGCCGTGCGCCGTGATGCGGGCGAGCGTCTCGCCGTCCTCGCTGGCATCCTCAATCTCGAGGTCAGCCGCGGCGGGCAGCGTGGCAGCGTCCGCGCGGACGATGGCTGCGGCAAGGCTCGGGATGGCGTTGGTGGCACTGCCGCCCTCGATCGCGCGAATCACGGAACCCTCGACGGAGCCGGAGATGGGCGCGGAGCGGAAGGTCGCGCCGTAGAGGCCCTTCTCGCCGCAGCACACCGGGAACTCCGCGTCCGGCGTGAAGAGGAAGTCCGGCTCGGGGTTGTGGTCGAGGTAGTATTCGACGTCACCCATGTTGGTCTCCTCGTTGGCGCCGAGGATCACGCGCAGAGTGTACGGCAGGCGCTTGCCCGTGGCCGCGACGCGCTCCGCGAAAAAGCGACCGGCGTAGAGCGAGAGCACCGCGGGGCCCTTGTCGTCGATGACGCCGCGGCCGAGGAGCCAGCCGTCGCGACGGACCATCTCGAAGGGGTCGGTGTGCCAGCCCGGGCCGGCGGGAACGACGTCGACGTGCGCGATCGTGGCGATCTGCTTCTCGGACTCGCCAACGAGGTCCGCATAGCCGAGGTAACCCTCGCAGTCATGCGCCTCGAGGCCGCAGACGTTGGCGATACAGAGCGCCTCGTCGAGGGCGGCACGCGGACCGGGGCCCCAAGGGGCGCCCTCGGTGGCACGCTCAAGGTCCTCCACGCTGTCGTGGCCGACGAGAGCCTCGATGTCATCGAGGACCTCCGGCCACACGCGGTCGACAAACTCCTCGATGTCAGCCTTTAGCTGGGCGTTGTTCTCTGCCATGGGGTCTCCTAGCTTCTGCGCCGCGGGGCGGGCCCGCGGCGGCGTATTGTCCGCCCACCATAATACGACCCCGCGCCAGAGAGGCCGCCCGAGAAACGCGGAGCGCCACCTGGTGGAAACAAACGCCGGCGTGGCGCGCGGGGCGACGGCGGGCGTGCGGGCGGTGCGACGACGGCACGCGAATCGTGGCGGGGAACGATGGCGCACACGCAAAACGTGGCGGGGAACGGCGAGGGTCACGTTCTGCGCGGCCCATGCGCCCACGCACGCACATGCCCGCGCGTCGGCGCCTACTTCGCGTGGCGTCGGTCCTCGCGGAGGCCCTCGTACTCCTCGCGGCTGTGCTCATTAATGCGATGCAAGTCGTCGATGTGGCGCTCGCGAATCTGCTCGGCCTGGGCCAGATAGTCAGCAGCGGAGAGCCTCACGCCACGACGGCGCAGCTCGGCGCGCTCCTCGTGGAAGAGCTCGGTGGCCTCGCGTACGTGCTCGTGGTGCTCGTGAATGATCTCGCGGACGGAATCCGGGTGCTCGGCGATCTCGTGCGCCGCCTCGACGGGATGCGCGGCGATCGCCACGCGCGAGGCATTGGTGAGCACGGGAATCACGAGCACGGTGAGCGCGCCCGCCGTCACGAGCACGCTTGCCATCGACTCGGGCATCGCGTCGACGGCGGTCGCGGCCTCGGTGAGGGCGACGATCAGCGGCAGCGCCATCGTGCAGTAGAGGCTCGCGGAGATCTTCTCGCCGGCGGGCATGTCGCGCGTCTCGGGGAAGACCTGCAGGCAGACGGCCACGGGCAGCGCCCTCACGAGCAGGAGCAGCCCCACGAAGATGGCAAGCAGGCCGGGTGCTGCGCCCACGGCGGCGAAGTCGATGCTCGTGGCGGAGATGACGAAGAAGGCCGGCACGAAGAACCCGTTGGCAAGGATCTCGATCTTGTCGAGGAGGCGCTTGCCGCGCTCGTCCGGCAGGAGGTGGCGCAGGATGAAGCCGGCGGCGAATGCGGCGAGCACGGCGTCGAGGTCGAGCGCCGCAGCGAGGGCGAGCAGGGTCACGAGCAGCAGCACCGTGACGCGGAGGGTCGCCTGCGAGGAGGTCTCGGCGTTGTCGACGACCCACTTCCACAGGCGCGAACCCCAGGCGCGGGCGCGATCGGCCTGGAGGGCCACGAGCACGCACACGGCAGCGAAGAGCACGAGCACGGCCACGTTCGCCGACATCGAGCGGGTGGGCGAGAGCATGAGCGACATCGCCACGACGGGGAGGAGCTCGCCCATGGCGCCGTAGGACTCGATAACGCCGCCCACCGCGGTGCCCGAAAGCTCGCGGTCGCGCATGATGGGGACGAGGGTGCCGTAGGCGGTCGTGGTGAGCGCGATGGCGAAGGCGGCGATGCCGGTGGAGGAAAGCCCGAGGTCAAGCGCGAGCGTGGCGGCGACGGCGAGCGCCATGCAGATGGCCCAGCAGACGGCGCCGTGCCTGCCCGCGCGACCCATGAGCTCACGGAGGTCGAGGTCATAGCCGGCGATGAGGAAGAGGAACCCCATGCCGAGGCGACTCACGAGCGACATGCCAGCGGAAGCGTGGATGACGCCCGCGCAGTGCGGACCCAAGACGGCGCCGGCGACCACGAAGAAGACGACCTCCGGGATGGGACGGCCAGGAATGAGGCTCGCCAAAAACGACGACGCCACGATGGCGGCGAGGATCACGGCGAGCATGATGAGGTCTTGGGTCATGGGGCGGTCCTTCCGGGCGAACGCGGCTGGGCCGCGAAAGATGCGGGCATCGCGGCGCGACGTGAGCGCGCCGACGTGGGCTCCCCCATTCTTACCCAGATGCGGACGCGAGAATCAGCGCGCGGGGAGCGGATTTGCCGCGATCCCCGCGCGCCGCGAACGCTACTCCTCGCCCCCGGCGGCAGCGTCGCCCTCGCCGGCGTCCTCGTACTCGCCGGCGTCCTCGTCGTCCCAGTCCTGCGAGCAGGTGCGGACGATGAAGTGGTACGTCAGTCCCGGGCCGCCCGGCTCGCCATCAGCATCGGCCGACGCAGAAGCCTCCTCGTCCCAGCGGGCCTTCTCCTCGTCCCAGCGCGAGAAGTGCTCGTCCACGAGGGACATCGGGTCATAGTCGACGTCATCGGGCTCGACGCCTGCCTCGTCCCAGGCGGCCAGGAGCTCCTCGGCCACCTCCTCGCACTCGAGCGCGTCGCACTCCACGCCAAACGACGTCCCGACAATCTTCGCGATCACCGCGGCCGCCTGCTCAACGTCGGAGTCCGCGGAGATGCAGTCGGCGGCGATGAAGGCCTCGAAATCATATTCGTCAGCCGGGGCGGCGTGCTTCTCGTTGGTGCCAAGGTCGAGGAGGTCCGCGCGACGCATGACCTCGCACGCGACGGCGAACTTCACCTCGAAGGCCTCGTCATCGGGGTCTTCCTCGTCATCCTCGGGCTCGAGCTTGAGCTTTGGCGTGGTAAGGAAGGCGAGCTCGCCCATGCCGTCCGCACCGCGGTCCGGAACGAGGGTGACGAGGTCGCCGGCGTGGACGCCGAAGTTCTGGCCGGGCTCGTTGAGCAGCTTGCCAACGTAGTAGAGGCCGTCCTCGGTGCAGCCCTGGAGGGTCGCCCAGAGGCGTTCCTCGCCGTAGTCCTCCTCGACGATGCTGATACGGATGTCGTCCGGGTAGCACGGGTGGCGCAGGTGGTCGATCGCGGTGTCCTTGCGGGTCACCTCGCGGTCGGGGCTGACGGCGTAAAACTCGTCGATCGAGGCGATGTGGTCCGCGTAGGCCTCCCGGTACTCTTCGGGGTTCTTGGGGTAGGCGACGGTCGTATGGACGGACATCTCCGCGCCGCGCACCTTCACGCTGCACTTGAGCTTGCGCCTGAGGTCGAAGTCCGAGTAGACCGCGAGGTCAGACATTCGCGCCGGGGCGAGCGCCTCGAAGCTAAGGCCGGCATCCGGGTCGATGTAGCCATAGGCGAGCATGCCGTCTGCGTCCTCCGGCAGGTCCGCGACGCCGGCGGCGGCGAGGGGCTCGCGCAGGGAGTAGTCGACGAAGAGGACCTGGCGATAGAGGTCGCGGAAGCTCACCTGGTCAATGTTGAAGGACATCATGAGGGGGGTCACCTTTCAACGGATTGTCCCTCCGATTGTGCCATCCCCCGGGCAACTCCTCGCGACGTGTTCCGCGAGCGGTCGCATGCGGCAGAGCTCACGGACAAAAAAGGCCGGAGCCTCGCAGCGATGCCCGCCAAGCTCGCCGTTGGCAAGTGACGTAGCGCGGAAGGGCTTACCCTCAGCCTGAATGCCGCTAACATGGACAAGGTGTGGGACTCCCTCGCCTCGCAGACCGCCTTTGGCGACGCGGGCGTGGAGGACACCACGGCCGAGGAGCGCTTCGCCGCGGCCGCCCGCCTCAAGGCGCTGCGCGAGGAGCGCGACAGGCTCGAGGCGCGCTGCCGCAAGGAGCGCCAGTTCACCCGAAAAACGAGCTGTTCCGCCAGCTGCGGGCGCTCGAGAAGCAGGTCGAGGAACTGGAGAAGGGCGGGATTGATAAGTAAAGTCAATCTCCAACCCATTCGCCGACGCAACCAAGAGTTCTAAGTAACGAGGAGAGATAGATGGACAGGATCAGCCGGGAGACCCCCCGATCTCACGCAGGAGAACATAGCTAAGATTGCCGCGCTCTTTCCTGACGTCGTAACCGAGGCTATGGATGCAGACGGCAATGTTATGCTCGCCGTCGACTTCGATGCCCTTCGCGACGACCTTTCTGACGTAATCGTCGACGGGCCGCGCGAGCGCTACCAGTTCACCTGGCCCGGCAAGCGCGAGGCCAAGCTCGAGGCGCGCCGTCCCATCAAGAAGACCATGCGCCCCTGCCCCGAGAAGTCCAAGGACTGGGACACCACCGAGAACCTCTACATCGAGGGCGACAACCTCGAGGCGCTCAAGATCATGCGCGAGACCTATGCCGGCAAGGTCAAGCTGATCTACATCGATCCGCCCTACAACACGGGTCACGACTTCGTTTATGACGACGACTTCTCCCAGACGCGCGCAGAATACGATGCCCAAAGCGGCGACTACAACGAGGAGGGCGGCCGCCTTGTGACCAACCTCGAGTCCAACGGTCGCTTCCACTCCGACTGGTGCTCGATGATGTACCCCAGGTTGATGCTTGCCAGGGACCTGCTGAGCGATGACGGTGCGATCTTTATTAGCATCGACGACAACGAGTCCAAGAACCTCCGCGCCATCTGCGACGAGGTGTTTGGCGCTGCCTGCTTCGTGAGAGATATCTCCTGGCAACGAACCTACTCCATCAGAAACGATTCGCAGGGAATCCCCGTCGAGGTAGAGCACCTGCACGTCTATTCAAAAAGCCCTAATTGGATTCCTCAAAAGTTACCTCGCACGGACGAAATGAACCAGGGATACAGCAACCCTGATGGCGACCGCTGCGATTGGATGAGCGGATCGCCAGTAGCTCCCGGTGCGGCGACGCATCAGGGCATGGTTAATGCAATTCAACATCCTTTTACTGGAGAATATTTGTATCCGAGCAGCAGGGCCTGTTGGCGTTACTCGCAAGACCAGATGCTTGACTACCTTAACGGTTGGTGTCCCTATAAGCTCCTTGACCTCCACGATGAAGAAGAGAGGGCTTCCGTGTGCGGAATAAGCCCTTCCGAGGTGCGCGTGGGAGTTAAGGCGATTGTCCTCGCCAAATCGCTTTCTGACTCGGCAGAGGAGGCACAAAAGGTCTATGACAAGGGTCCTTGGCCAAGGTTCTACTTTACCGGAGGAGGTAAAGGGGGCATCAGACGTAAAGTCTATCTTGATTCGGTCGGTGGAAGAATTGCCACGAACCTGTGGCCCTACTCTGAAGTTGGTCACACTGACGAAGCCAAGAAGCAGCTGAAGTCTCTCTTTGAGGGCTCTGCTCCATTCGACACCCCCAAGCCCGTGCGCCTTCTTGATCGCATCCTGACCATTGCGAGCGACACGGACTCCCTCGTCCTCGACTTCTTCTCCGGCTCCGCCACAACGGCGGAGGCGGTCATGCGCAAGAATGCCGAGGATGGCGGCAATCGTCGCTTCATCCTCGTCCAGCTGCCCGAGGAGACCTCTGGCGGCTGGGGCAACCTCTGCAACGTCGGCGAGGAGCGCATCCGTCGCGCCGGCGAGAAGATCAGGGCGGAGGTGGACAAGGCCAATGAGCAGCCCGAGCTTGGCGCCAAGCCCAAGCCCGTGCCCGACATTGGCTTCCGTGTGCTGCGCGTAGACGACTCCTGTCTGAAGGACGAGTACGCCTCCCCGGCAGAGTACGAGCAGGCCGAGCTTGACCTCTTCACCGACAACGCTGCTGAGGGCGCCACGCCACTCGATCTTCTCTTCCAGGTCCTGCCAGCGTTCCGTATCGAGTACTCCGCCAAAATCACCGAGCGCGAGCTTGGAGACAAGACGTGCTTCGACGTTAACGACGGTCAGCTCATCGCATGTTTCGACGAGGACGTCTCAACCGATTCCCTCGAGGCAATCGCACGTGAGAAGCCGATATACGCCGTCTTCCGCGACTCCAGCTTCGCCAGCGACGCCGACGTGGCCAACCTCGACGAGTTCTTCAAGACGTTCAGCCCCGAAACCATCCGCAAGGTCATCTAATGTTGAGCATTCTATCCAACCCAACTGTCGGCACTCTTCTTGGCGCGATTGTTGGCGCCCTCTCAAGCATCGCAACGACTCTACTCGCCAATAAATACGAATTGAAGAGCATGAGGGAGGAGAGATATAGCATTCGCCTTGAAAAACTCAGGCAAAGCCAGATAAACGAACTTGCGGCACTTGAAAAGCACGTAGTCTCATGGGGCCGACAGATGGCCAAGTATTACTGGTCCATAATCAAGAAGCTAGGGCAGGAATGCGAGGTCAATGCGCCCGTCCTCGGAGATCAAGAGGCAAACGAGCTGATGCGAACGGAACAAGTGCAGATCGCGTTCCACAGCGGACTGATTCTAGACGAGCGTATACGAGAGGCCATACAAAACCTGACTGGCGACCCATGTCTCTCAAACGATGTTGAAGAGCTAGAAAGATATTCATATCGCAAAACTCTTGAGCTGGGATCGGTAAGCAAGTTACTCGGTGCCCGACACCGCAAGCTCCTTCTCTCGGGCCTCTCCAAAGAAGATATTGCGGTTTACGGAGGGACTATCTAGATGCACTTCAAGTTCAAAATCCAGCCCTACCAGACCGATGCGGCAAAGGCTGTGACGAACGTCTTTGCGGGCCAACCCAACAACGGGGCTGCGCCCTATCTGCGCGACCTCGGTCGCGGCAAGACCAAGAACGGCATGGAGACCCTCGATGGCTTCGAGATGCAGCTTGAAGCAAGCGAAGGCTACGCCAACGCTCCCCTGGCGATTAGCCGTCAGACGGTTCTCGACAACATTCGCAAGGAACAGCGTACCAGCCATCTCCCAGAGTCCGAGGCGCTCGCCAAGGGTCCCGCGCTCGTGAACCTCGACGTCGAGATGGAGACGGGCACGGGCAAGACCTACGTCTACACCAAGACCATGCTCGAGCTCAACCGCCTCTACGGCTGGACAAAGTTCATCGTGGTCGTGCCCTCCATCGCCATCCGCGAGGGCGTCTACAAGTCGCTCAAGAACACCGAGCAGCACTTCTTCGAGCAGTATGGCAAGGCGATCCGCTACTTCGTCTATGACAGCTCGCGCCTCGGCGAGATCGACCGTTTCTCCTCGAGCGCCGACGTCAACGTGATGATCATCAACATGCAGGCGTTCAACACCTCCATGAAGGAGGGCGGTAGCTCCAAGGAAGCCCGCATCATGTACTCGGAGCGCGACGAGTTTGGCAGTCGTCGCCCCATCGACGTCATCGCCGCCAACAACCCCATCGTCATCCAGGACGAGCCCCAGAAGATGGGTGGTAAGGCGACCCAGGCGGGCATCAAGCGCTTCCACCCGCTCGCCTGCCTCAACTACTCCGCCACCCACAAGGACCAGCACGACATGGTCTATGTCCTCGACGCGTTGGACGCCTACAACCAGCGCCTGGTCAAGCGCATCGAGGTCAAGGGCTTCGAGGTCAAGAACATGCGCGGCACCGACGGCTACCTCTACCTGCAGGACATCAAGGTCTCCAAAGACCGCGCACCCGAGGCCGTGATCGAGTTCAAGCGCCTGGGCGCCACGGGCACCGTGGCCAAGCGCACCAAGGTGCTCGCGAGCCTCGCCGACATCATCCCCGACTCCGACGGGCAACTCGGCTACGTGAAGTTCCTCAACGGCATCGAGCTGCGGCGCGGCGAGGTCTGGGGAGACTCCGCCGAGCGCGACATCCGCCGCGTGCAGATCCGCGAGACGATCAAGAGCCACCTCGAGAAGGAGGAGGCCCTCTTCACGCGCGGCATCAAGTGCCTCTCGCTCTTCTTCATCGACGAGGTCTCGAAGTACCGCATCTACGACGAGGACGGCGAGGAGGGCCTTGGCGAATACGGGCGAATCTTCGAGGAGGAATACGCTCGCGCCGTCGACGAGTACGGTCGCGGCCAGCAGAGCCTCGATGCATCGCTGGACGCCGGCCTCGGCAAGGCGAGGTGCCGCTACCTCGAGTGGCTCCGTGGCATCGGGGCGCACTCCACGCACGCAGGTTACTTCTCCGTCGACAAGAAGGGCCACTCCGTCGACTCGAAGGTCAAGCGCGGCAAGGACGAATCCGACGACGAGAGCGCCTATGACCTCATCCTCAAGGACAAGGAGCGCTTGCTCTCCTTCGACGAGCCGGTGCGCTTCATCTTCTCGCACTCCGCGCTTCGCGAGGGCTGGGACAACCCCAATATCTTCCAGATCTGCACCCTCAAGCACTCGAACTCCGAGACCAGCAAGCGCCAGGAGGTCGGCCGTGGCCTGCGTCTGTGCGTGAATCAGGACGGCGAGCGCCAGGACCTCGAGGCCTTGGGCGAGAGCGAGGTGCAGAGCGTGAACAAGCTCACGGTCATCGCATCCGAGAGCTACGACGAATTCACCCGCGCGCTGCAGTCCGACATCAGGAGCGCGCTGCGCGACCGACCGAAGGCCGTCAACGAGAAGTTCCTCACCGGGCTTGTCGTGCAGGGCAACGAGGACAGGGCCTACACCCTCACCGAGTCCGACAGTAAGGACATCCTGTACGCCCTGACCATCAACCGCCTCATCGACCGCGACGGCGCGCCCACGACCAAGTTCAAGGAATCCGGCCTGGCGACCGTCTCCGACGACGACCTGCCCGAGCACCTCTACGCCTACCGCGAGGACATCCAGAAGCTCGTCCAGAGCGTCTACGATCCCCACGCCCTCGATAACTACGCCGCGAACGGACACACGGCGAAGGTCACCGCGAACCGCCTCAACCGAAACTTCAAGCGCGAAGAATTCCAGGAGCTCTGGAACAAGATCAACTCCAAGCACTCCTACACCGTCGACTTCGACGACGAGGAGCTGAGGCGCAAGGCGATCGAGCGCATCAACTCCGAGCTCTACGTTGCCAAGGCGTCCTACGTCATGACGACGGCGACCCAGCGCGCGAGCCAGTCGCGCGAGAACCTCGAGCGTGGTGAGTCCTTCGGTACGATGACGAGGAAGGACTACGAGATTGGCGAGGACTCCTCCGGCGTCACGTACGACCTCCTGGGCGAGGTTGCCGCCGGGGCGAAGATCACGCGCAGGAGCGCCGCGGCCATCCTCAAGGGGATCATGCCGGCGAAGTTCAGGATGTTCCGCGACAACCCCGAGGAGTTCATCGCCAAAGTGTCCAGGTGCATCCTCGCCGAGAAGGCGACGATGGTGGTTGACCACATCACCTACCACAAGCTCGAGGACAAGTACGACTCGACCATCTTCGCCGAGCAGATGCCCGAGAACATGAGCCGCGCCATCGAGACCTCCAGGTGCGTGCAGGACTACGTCATCTGGGACTCCGAGGGAGAGCGCAACTTCGCACGCGACCTCGAGTCCGCCGTGGGCAAGGTGGCCGTCTATGCCAAGCTGCCGAGGACGTTCAAGATTCCCACGCCAGTAGGCTCCTATGCGCCCGACTGGGCCATCGCCTTCGAAAAGGGCAGCGTGCGCCACGTCTTCTTCGTGGCGGAGACCAAGGGCAGCATAGACAGCCTGACCCTGCGCGACATCGAGCGCGGCAAGATCGCCTGCGCCAGGAAACTCTTCAACGAGTTCTCCGGCGAGGACGTTCGCTATAACGTCGTCCACAGCTACCAGGACCTGCTCACCGTGATCCAGGGGATGGAGTAGGCACATGAAGCACTATGACCTCGGGACGATCAAGAAGGTCGACCTCAAGTCCGTCTGGCCCCACGAGGCGCTCGACTTCACCAAGTGGCTCGCGGAGGAGAGCAGCCTGGCGCTCCTCAGCCAGGCCGTGGGGATGGACCTCGAGCTTCGCGAGGTCGAGTCTGCCGTCGGCTCCTTCCGCGCGGACATCTATGCCGCTGACACGGCCACAAACGCCAGGGTGATCATCGAGAACCAGCTCGAGGATACCAACCACGATCACCTGGGCAAGATCATCACCTACGCCGCCGGCAAGGGCGCCCAAGCGGTCATCTAGATCGTGCGCCACGCACGCGACGAGCATCGCCAGGCCATCGAGTGGCTCAACGCCCACACGGACGACGAGGCGGCCTTCTTCCTTGTCGAGATCGAAGTTTGGTCCATCGACGACTCCCTCCCCGCTCCGCGCTTCAACGTGGTCGAACAGCCCAACGAGTGGGCGCGCGCCGTCAAGGCGAGCGAAGGCATGTCCGAGACCGACAAGATCAAGCTCGCCTATTGGACGAGATACCGCGAGGTGGCCGAGGCGACGCCCGAGTTCATGAAGGAGTTCAGCCCCAGGAAGCCGGCGAAGAATCATTGGTCCACCCTGAGCTGCGAGAGTTCGGCGTATCACATGGCGCTGCTCATCGACACGCAGGGCGGCCGTACGGGCGTCGAGTTCTACGTGCCGGACGACAAGGAGATTGGCCACAGGGCCATCGCGAACGCGCCCATCTTCGAGCAGAGGCTCGGACTCAAGGCCAAGGTGTTCGACGCGACCAAGGCGTCGGGCATTCGTCTCTACAAGACCGGGCGCGCAGTCAGGACACAGCAGGACAAATGGGACGACTTCATCAGGGAGCAGCTCGGTTGGGCACTCGAGATGAAGAAGGTCATCAGGGAGCTCGAGCTGTAGAGGGCGATGCCCGGGATGTGGGGCTGGGGGCGAAGCGCGGGTGCGCGGGCAACTCGAGTGATTGCAAATGACGATGGGCGACGCCTAGGTCCATGCGTCCAGATGCCCGGAGGAAAAAAGTCGCTAAGTAGGGGGCTAATCCCCGATGGGCCAAGTAGCCCCCGTCTTTTCGCCGCAAAACCCCAGTTGGCAAAGATCCATATCGGTCGTCTACTCGGCCAAACCCGAAACAGCCCCCTACTTAGCGTGTTTTTAGTTGGTACCTCAATTAAGAGACGGTTCCATGTCACCATCTTTGGCCGCATTTTGCGGCCAAAGAGAAGCCGCATCTGTCCAGTGGCTTCGAATGCGCACCCAGCGAGCCCCGCACGCAAGCCATCTAGCCATCGACAGCTATCATGGTTCCAAGCAGCCACGCAAAAGGACGGCACATGGACAGTACCAAGCGCTACAAATCCGGCGAGGCGCCCCTTCGCCCCGACCAGCGACTAAGCCGCGAGACGCGTGCCGAGCGCGCCGAACGTGAGCGCAGACACGAGCGCCTCGTCAACGAGCACATGTATCGCGCAGCGAACTCGTGCGCGAAGAAACGCCGCTACGTAACGTATGACCAGGCGCGTGCCACCGCGCGCTTCTGCGAGGAATCCGAGGGGCGGCCACTCTATATCTACAAGTGCGAGTTCTGCGGCGGTTGGCACCTTACCCACCAGGCTGACCAGCAGCGATATGGCCGTGAGGCGGGTCGCGAGGCGCAGGAGCGCATCGCCCGCAAAGAGGCAGCGAAGGCGGCTATGGCGGGTCCC
>USBN01000034.1 GCA_900552935.1 uncultured Coriobacteriaceae bacterium
AGGCGGTTGGCACCGCCATCGATATGGACGCTACCGTCAAGAAGATCTCGACGGATGTCATGAGCCTGCCTGCGAGCATCACGCTCGATGATTCCTGCCTCGTCCAGGCCAAGGTCACGCAGGATGAGCCGAGCCTGGCCGCCGCCGCCCAGAACGCGAATCGCTTCATGAAGGCGGACATCCCGCTTACGCTCAACGGCATGCAGGCCGGCGAGGTCACCCGCACCCAGATCTCGAACTGGATCGCGCTGGATGACCAGCTCAACGCCACGATTGACGCCAACAAGCTGAATGAGTGGCTTAAGACCGATTTCTGCGCCCTGTATGACACCCGCGGCGCGGAGCGTACCTACACGCGCCCTGACGGCAAGCAGGTCACCGTTCCGGCCGGCACGGGTCATTGGGAGAACCTCTATGGCTGGACCATTGACGAGGAGGCTCTGGCGCCCATGCTCCAGCAGGCTGTCGAGGCCGGCTCTACGGATCCCATCGCGGTCCCCACGAAGCACGAGGCCAACGCCGCTCCTGATGCGGGTCGCAGGGATTGGGGCAATCGCTACATCGATGTTGACCTTACCGAGCAGCATGTTCGCATGTACGACGACTCGGGTGCGGTCATCTGGGAGTCTGACTGCGTCACCGGTGACCACTCCAAGGGCCATGACACGCCCACGGGAGTCTTCACGCTCAACGGCAATCGCGCATCCGGAGACGTCGAGCTCCGCGGTGCCATCGATCCTGCGACGAAGCAGCCGTCCTACATCAGCCACGTGAAGTACTGGATGCCCTTCATCGATAACCTCTGGGCTTTCCATGACGCGAGCTGGCGTGGAAACTTTGGCGGCACCATCTATCAGTACGCCGGCAGCCATGGGTGCATCAACCTGCCATCCGATAAGGCCGCTGACCTCTATTCCGCAACTCAGGTCGGAGACGTGGTGGTCGTTCACTACTAGGCCTCGCTCATTTCCTATAGTAAGTTGACCAGTAAATCGTGGTCAATCTATGGGCATCCTGGAACTGTGCGTTAAAAACGGCGCGTGCGTCATACCATGGCAGGACGTCCATCGACCACGGGGGTGCGCCGTGCCGCAGTGCTTTGCCACAGAGCAGCAGATCAAGTACCTGACGCTTCTCTCTGAGAAGTTCCCTACCTGTCAAGCCGTTTTCACCGAGGTCATCAACCTCGAGGCAATCCTCAACCTGCCTAAGGCGACGGAGCATTTCATCTCGGACGTCCATGGTGACTTCGAACAGTTCGACCACATCATCAACAACTGCTCCGGCGTTATTCGCGAACGCGTCCGCGCGGTGTTTCGCCATCGCCTCACCCCGAGCGAGCAGGCGGAACTCTGCACGCTCGTCTACTATCCCGATGAGAAGCTCAGGCGCATTAAAGAGGCGAAGCAGGACACGCCTTCCTGGTATAGGGCCTCTCTCGGCATGCTTATCGAGCTCGCCCGTTACTTGTCGGATGCCTACACTCGCTCAAAGGTGCGCAAGGCAATGCCGGTGGCGTACGCCTACATAATCGACGAGCTCCTCCATGCGAGCCCCGGCGAGCAGGCCGATCGCGCCGCCTATCACGGGCGCATCATCGAGTCGATCATCGAGACGGGAAGCGCCGGTCACTTCATTCGCAGCCTGGCGTCGCTCATCAAACGCCTTGCCGTCGATCATGTGCACGTTGTGGGAGACATCTATGACCGCGGCGCCCACGGCGACGCCATCGTAGACCGCCTCTTGCGCTACCACTCGCTCGATATCCAGTGGGGCAACCACGATATCTGCTGGATGGGTGCCGCTGCTGGTTCCGCCGTGTGCGTGGCGACCGTCGTGCGCAACAACGTCCACTATGACACCCTCGACATTCTCGAGGGCTCTTACGGCATCCAGCTCCGCGAGCTTGCGCTCTTTGCAGAGAAGACCTACCGCGACGGCGAATCGCTGAGTCCCACCGAGAAGGCCATCTCCGTCATCATGTTCAAGCTTATGGGACAGGTGATTGCTCGTCGTCCCGAGTTTGACATGGGGGATAGGCTTCTTCTCGAGCATGTGAATGCTGAGAGGGGCACGGTCCGTATCGGCGGGCACGAGTACGAGCTCACCACGAAGGACTTCCCAACGCTCGATCTGAAGCATCCATACGAGCTGACGGAGGACGAGCAACGCGTCGTCACGAGCCTCGTGGACAGTTTCACGAACAGTCGTCGCCTCCGCCGCCACGTTGACTTCCTTTATGAGCATGGCTCTGTCTACCTTGCCTACAACGGCAACCTCCTCTTCCATGGCTGCGTTCCCATGCGCAAGGACGGCAGCTTCCGTCCGATCAGGGTGGGGGACCGTCACATCGCCGGCCGCGCGTACCTCGACGCGTGCGACCGTATCGCCCGCCGTGCCTGGCACGATCACTCCGAGGAGACGCTCGACTGGATGTGGTACATGTGGTGCGGCCTCTCGAGTCCGCTCGCCGGTCGCAAGGTGAAGACTTTCGAGCGTACCTTCGTGAAGGACCGCTCGACGTGGGTCGAGGACCAGGATCCCTACTTCGAGCTCGCCTGCAGGCCCGATGTCTGTCAGCACGTGCTCGAGGAGTTTGGCCTCTATGGCGAGGACGGCCACATCATCAACGGCCACACGCCCGTGTCGAAGGCCTCCGGAGAGACCCCGATCCGTGGCGCCGGCAAGCGTCTCGTCATCGACGGCGGCTTCTGCCGTGCCTACCACTCGAAGACGGGCATCGCTGGCTATACGCTCATCGTTGACGCGAATGGCATGAGGATAAAGGCGCATCGCCCTTATGACGAGATAGGCGACGTCGTGGCAGACCGTGGCGACATCTACTCCGATGATGACCAGCTCGAGGTGAATCCTCGTCCGCTGAAGGTCGCGGACACGGATACGGGCGCTCACATTCGCGCCCAGATCGATGACCTGACGGCCCTTCTCGACGCCTACCGAAACGGCGATCTGCCTGAACGCGGTGACGCTGCCTAGCTTTTCAATAATCGCTCGGATGTCTGTTTCAGGACCGTCCGCTTGGGTATCCTTGACTCCATCTAAAGCCGGAGCCAAGGACGGACAATGAACGACAAGAAAAAGCGCCAATCGATGATCTTGTACGTGATCATCGCCATCGCGGCGATCGTCGCGTTGCAATCGGTGGTGTACCCAAGCCTCGAGCGCGCCCAGGTGCGTGAGGTCTCGTACAGCGAGTTCATCGATATGGTCGATGACAACAAGGTTGACGAGGTCAGCCTCGACACCAACAACGGCAAGATCACGTTCACGAGCAAGGACGAGGAGAACGTCACCTATCGAGCCACCATGTGGCCCAATGACGACACGCTCTCTGAGCGCCTGAACAAGCACAATGTCACCTATTCGGCCCAGATCGCAGACCAGAACTCCGGGCTGTGGATGTACATGCTGCTCGTCTACGGCCTGCCCGTGCTTCTGGCGATCGTTGGCGGTATCTGGCTTAACCGTCGCATGAAGAAGATGATGGGCGATGACGGCCCGTCCATGAACTTCGGCGGTGGTGGCTTTGGCATGGGCGGCGGACTCGGCAAGAGCCACGCCAAGGAGGTCAAGGGCACCGAGACGGGCGTCAAGTTCGCGGACGTCGCCGGCCAGGACGAGGCCAAGGAGTCGCTCCAGGAGATCGTCAGCTTCCTCAAGAACCCCGGCAAGTACACCGAGATTGGTGCTCGCTGTCCGCGCGGCGCGCTTCTCGTTGGCCCTCCGGGTACGGGCAAGACGTTGCTTGCAAAGGCCGTCGCTGGTGAGGCTGGCGTTCCGTTCTTCCAGATCGCCGGTTCTGAGTTCGTCGAGATGTTCGTCGGTCGTGGTGCCGCGAAGGTCCGCGACCTGTTCAAGCAGGCCAAGGAGAAGGCTCCCTGCATCATCTTCATCGACGAGATTGACGCCGTGGGCAAGAAGCGCGATGGCTCCCTCAACTCCAACGACGAGCGCGAGCAGACCCTGAACCAGCTCCTTTCCGAAATGGACGGTTTCGATAACCAGAAGGGCATCGTGGTGCTTGCCGCGACGAACCGCCCCGAGTCCCTCGACCAGGCGCTTCTGCGTCCCGGCCGCTTCGACCGCCGCATCCCCGTCGAGCTCCCTGACCTCGCTGGTCGCGAGGCCATCCTTCGCATCCACGCGAATGACGTGAAGATGGAGAATGGCATCGACCTTGGCGTCATCGCTCGTTCGACGCCTGGTGCCTCTGGTGCTGACCTCGCAAATATCATCAACGAGTCCGCCCTGCGCGCCGTCCGCTTTGGTCGTAAGCGCGTGACCCAGGAAGACCTCGTCGAGTCGGTCGACGTCGTCATCGCTGGTGAGAAGAAGAAGTCGACCGTTCTCTCCGAGCACGAGAAGGAGGTCGTCGCCTACCACGAGACGGGCCATGCCATTGTCGCCGCGGCTCAGAAGGGCTCCGCCCCCGTCTCCAAGATCACCATCGTTCCGCGTACCTCTGGCGCCCTCGGCTTTACCATGCAGGTCGAGGAGGACGAGCACTTCCTCACGACCCGCCAGGAGGCGAAGAACAAGATCGCCGTCCTGTGCGGTGGCCGCGCCGCCGAGGAGATCATCTTCGGCGAGATGACGAGTGGTGCAAGCAACGATATCGAGAAGGCAACCTCCATCGCCCGCGCCATGGTCACCCAGCTCGGCATGAGTGACAAGTTTGGCATGGTCGCTCTCGGCCAGCAGCGTAACCGTTACCTGGGCGGCGGCGCCGAGCTCACCTGTTCGGAGGGAACCGCGCAGCAGATCGACGCGGAGGTACAGCGTCTGGTCGAGGAAGGCCATCAGACCGCCCTTAACACGCTTAAGGCCCATCGCTTCAAGCTGCATGAGATTGCCCACTATCTCCAGAAGAAGGAGACGATCACGGGCGAGGAGTTCATGAACATCTTCACGCGTGACGACGGCTTCGCGCCTACGCTTCCTAAGACTCAGGAATAGGTGATGGGGCTCCCCAGGCCATGTGCCGGGGAGCCCCTGCGCTATTAACGTCCGGGACGTCATCTATGATGGTATCCGGGCGTTATTTGGTTGGATCAATCGAGAGACATGAGGGAGGCGACGTGGGAGCAGGCGCAAGCAAGAGGGATGTGGGGCTCGATCTTCTTAGGTGCGTGGCGATGTTTGCCGTCGTCGCGGTTCACGCCGTCCCGTATCTCGGGGCTGTGTGCGGCGCCGATGTCACCGAGGGTCTCGCGAAGCTCTTCCTTCTCTGCGATCCGGTGTTCTTCGCCCTCTCGGGCTATTTCGCAATCCGGCCGCTCAAGGGAACGTTGCGCGACTATTACCTTGGTAAGTTCGTGAGCGTCGTCGTGCCGATCATCGTCTATTCCATCGTGGCCTATGCCTTTGCGGCGAGGTTTGGCTATCTGGGCGCTCTGGGGCTTGACGGGGGCGTTTCTTCCGCCGTTTCCCCCGCGGGCTACCTCGCCTTTGCGTCGAGCATCATCTCTGGCGCGTGGTGGTTCGTCCCCGTTCTCATGCCGATGCTCCTGGGTGCCCCGTTCCTGTTCGTCATGTTTGAGGCCCTGAGTGACTCTCAGCTCAGGCTTCTCGTCAAGGTCGTTATAGCGCTCTCCCTCTGGGGCGTCGCCTGCGATCTCGTCGCCTCACTTTCTGCGTTTGGCGTGACCTGGGCGCCTGACCTCTCCTCGACCCTGCTTCACCTCATTCCGGCGCGCATGGAGCCGCTCTTTGGATACCCGCTCTTCTTCTGCATGGGGTATGCGATCCGTCGCCTCGGGCCGGTCACGTCGGGCGAAGTCCGCAACCACGCCCTTCTTATTGGTCTTCTCTTCTGGGCTGGCGACGCCCTCCTCGCGCAGTTCGGCTTTGAGCGCTCCAACCCCAGCCACCTTTGGGTTTTCTCCACAGCGGGAGCGTTCGTGCTTGCGGAGAGGGTTCGCGTGAGGGGCTCTCGCGCAACGCGTTTCATAGAGTGGACGAGCCGCCGCAGCTATTCGGTCTATCTGTTTCAAGCCGCTGCTATCGTACTCGTCTTTGGGCATGCTGACCTTGCGGCTTTTGATGGGACCACACGCGTCTGGCTCTGGCTGGTGGCGACCTTTGCCTCGTACGCGCTCTCATGGTGCGCGGCATCCGTTCTTGACACCGTACTTCTCGCTCCCATTCAGCGCTTACTCAGACGAGCCTTCGGGATAGCTGGTACTCGGCGAGTATCAACTGAGGCTAACTAATTAGTAGAAAATACTTATTGATATCTAGTCGCAATTGGATATACTACTAATTAGCTCACATAAGGAAGGAGGGAACATGGCAGCAAGAAACACGGTCCAGAAGACCATCATTCGTGACGCGCTTGTCGGACTTGCTAATCATCCCACGGCGGATGAGGTCTATGAGGCCGTTCATGCCACGCATCCCTCTATCAGCAGGGCAACGGTCTTTCGCACACTTTCGAGGCTCTCGGATGAGGGAGTGGCATTGCGCGTCAGAATCAACAACGGCGCGGACCACTTCGACCATCAGACCTTCCCGCACTACCACGTTCACTGCGTCGAATGCGGCAGGGTGGATGACGTGATCATGCCCGCCGTTGATGATCCGGCACTTCTCGACGAGAGGGCATCTGCCGTATCTGGGTACGCTGTGAGTGGACACGAGCTTCAGTTCGACGGCGTGTGTCCGGCTTGTCAGAAGGCGCATGAGGTTGCCTCGTCCCAGGTGAGCGAAGCTTAGACATCTCGGTCAGCAATGGCCGTCATGCATAGGAGAGGATGGCGGTGCCTGGGAGCGCCGCCACAACAAAGGAGGATCATATGGATAAGTGGGTTTGCAAGGTTTGCGGTTACATCTCCGCGGGCGCCGAGCCGCCCGCGGAGTGCCCGGTCTGCCACGCTCCGGCCAGCGCTTTCGAGAAGGTCGAGGGTGAGCTCACCCTCGCCGCCGAGCACGAGTACGGCATCTATGACAAGACCGTCAAGGACAACCCTGAGATCTCTGACGAGGACAAGGCCTACATCCTCGAGCAGCTGAAGGCCAACTTCACCGGCGAGTGCTCTGAGGTCGGCATGTACCTCTGCATGGCCCGCATCGCTCACCGCGAGGGCTACCCTGAGGTCGGTCTCTACTGGGAGAAGGCCGCTTACGAGGAGGCCGAGCACGCCGCCAAGTTCGCGGAGCTCCTTGGTACCGAGCTTGAGCCGAACATGAAGGCCACCACGAAGGACAACCTTGCTTGGCGCGTTGACTGCGAGTTTGGTGCCACCCAGGGCAAGTTCGAGCTTGCCTCCTGCGCCAAGAAGAACGGTCTCGACGCCATCCACGACACCGTCCACGAGATGGCTCGTGACGAGGCCCGTCACGGCAAGGCCCTCAAGGGCCTGCTCGAGCGCTACTTCGGCTAATGCCGGGCAAGAGCAAAAAGAGCTCATCCAAGTCCAAGCCCTCGGGGCCGGTGCCTTGCGCCGTGCTCTGGGGGCTTGGCCCTGATTCGGAGCGTGGCGCGGCCGTGCGCTCCGTGCTTCGCGAGATGGGCCTCGTCTGTCGCACGGCTATGCCTGAGCGTCTCAGTGATCCTGCGGGAGCTTTCGCACGCCTCCCGGCGATGAGGCCGCGCCCTGTGTCCTATGCGGGTCCGATGCCGGCAGGGGAGTTCGTTCTCCTTTGCGGCCTCACCCAGCCCCAGGTGGAGGAGTTCTGCGCGCGCTGCCGCGAGGAGGATTGCGTCGTGGGTGCCAAGGCCGCCCTCACGCGTGAGAATCGCACCTGGCCCCTCGTCCGTCTCATTGAGGCCGTCAAGGCCGAGCATGCGGTCATGACGGGAGAAGGTTCCGCGACTTCCTAAAGCGAGCCTCATTGCCCGTCGAATACGTGCTAAGATATCCCCTCGAAAAGCTGTGATGGGGAAGAGTAACCTGGTCACTGTGACATAGAGCGAGCGGGGACGGTGGGAGCCCGCAGTCACACCCAAGCGAAAATCACCCCGGAGCTGCGGCCCAAACAGGCGCGTGCAAGCGTTGTCCCTAGTAGGCGTCGCCGGAATGGTCCCCGTGACGGGCCAGCCGAGTAAGGCGAGTTCCTCGCCCGCTGGGTGGTTAAGCGAAACGTCACGGCGCAAGCCGTATCCAGGCGCTTCGTCCCGGCGGTCGGGGCGGGCGCTTTTTTCGTGCGCATTTAACGCGCGCGGGCGCTTGGCTGATGTGGGCAAATGCCCGCGAAAGGAGTTTTTGCAGGTGGCAAACGAGTACAAGCAGACGATGAACCTCCCGAGCACGAGCTTCCCGATGAGGGCGAGCCTCGCTGCCCGCGAGCCAGAGCGCCTCAAGGCCTGGAACGACAACAAGGTCTATGAGCTGGCGCGCAAGAAGAACGAGGGTCACGACAAGTTCGTCCTGCACGATGGCCCTCCGTACGCTAACGGCCCGATCCACATCGGCCACGCCATGAACAAGATCTCGAAGGACATCATCAACCGCTACTGGTCGATGATGGGTCGCGACGTTCCCTACGTTCCCGGCTGGGACTGCCATGGCCAGCCTATCGAGCACAAGGTCGAGGAGAAGGTCGGCACCGCAAAGTTCAACGAGATGCCCACCTCTGAGATTCGTGAGATGTGCAACGAGTTCGCCGTCGAGAACATCGAGCTCCAGAAGGCCGGCTTCCGTCGCCTTGGCGTCCTCGGTGACTGGGACAATCCCTACCTCACGCTCTATCACCAGCACGATGCCGCTGACATCGAGGTCTTCAAGAAGATGTTCGACAAGGGCATGGTCTACCGCGGCCACAAGCCTGTCCACTGGTGCTCTCACTGCCACACGGCCCTCGCCGAGGCAGAGATCGAGTACGGCGACGAGGTCAGCCCTGCCATCTTCGTGCGCTTCGAGATGACGACCGTCCCCGCCGGCCTCGAGGCCTGGGCGGGTAAGCTGTTCGTCGACATCTGGACCACCACTCCGTGGACCCTCCCTGCGGATGACGCCGTCATCCTGCACCCGGAGGCCTCCTACGTCGCCGTCATCCACGACGGCCACGCCGAGCTCATGGCCCAGTCCCTGGTCGAGCGCGACTGCGCCAAGTTTGGCTATGGCGACGTCGAGCTCGTCCTCGGCGAGGACGGCGAGCCCTGGAGCATGACGGGCACCGAGCTCTGCCACAACAAGTACAAGCAGCCGATCTTTGGTGACCAGGGTGTCGAGGGCGAGTTCATCTACGCTGACTACGTTACGCTCGACGACGGCACCGGTATCGTCCACGCCGCTCCCGGCCACGGCGTTGACGACTACCTCGCCGGCCAGAAGTTCGGCATCCCCGTGGTCATGCCCGTCGACGACGATGGCCGCTTCTACGTTGGCGACACCATGGGCACCGGTGGCCCGTGGTCTGGCCTCGAGGTCAACGAAGCCAACCCCAAGATCATCGCCTGGCTCGACGAGCGCGGCATGCTGATCCTCCACGAGGACATCAACCACAGCTATCCGCACTGCTGGCGCTGCCACCAGCCCGTGCTCTTCCGCGCCACTGACCAGTGGTTCATCTCCATGGACAAGACCGGCCTTCGCGAGGAGGCTCTCGACACCATCGAGAACAAGGTCGCTTGGTACCCCGAGCACGCCAAGAACCGCATCGGCGCGATGGTTGAGGGCAGGCCTGACTGGTGCATCTCCCGTCAGCGCAACTGGGGTGTGCCCATTCCGAGTTTCACCTGCGAGGACTGCGGCGAGACCGTCATGAACGACGCCACGCTCGACGCGGTCATCAAGCTCTTCCACGAGAAGGGCTCCGACGCCTGGTTCACGGACGCTCCCGAGTCCTACCTCGGCGATGCCTGCGTCTGCCCCAAGTGCGGCGGTCATCACCTCAAGCCCGGCAAGGACATCCTCGACGTCTGGTGGGACTCCGGCGTTTCCTGGAGGGCTGTCTGCGAGTTCCGTGACGAGCTCCAGTATCCGGCGGACATGTACCTCGAGGGTTCTGACCAGCACCGCGGCTGGTTCCAGAGCTCGCTTTTGACCTCGCTCGGCGCGAATGACATCGCCCCGTTCAAGTCCGTCGTCTCCCAGGGCTTCACGCTTGATGGCCAGGGTCGCAAGATGAGCAAGTCGCTCGGCAACGTCATCGACCCGAACAAGGTCTGCGACGAGATGGGCGCCGACATCCTGCGCCTTTGGGTCGCCTCCACCGACACGAGCCACGACGTCGCCGTCGACCACGAGATCCTCGCGCGCACCTCTGACGCCTACCGCCGCTTCCGCAACACCTTCCGCTTCCTCCTCGGCGAGCTCGAGGGCCAGTTCGATCCCGAGTGCGACCTCGTGCCGGTCTCCGAGATGGAGGAGTATGACCGCCTCGTGCTGGCTCGCGCCTGCGAGATGCACGAGAAGGTTAGCGAGGCCTACGCCGGATACCGCTTCTACCAGGTCTATCGTGCGCTCTATGACTTCGTTGTCACCGAGCTCTCCAACGGCTACCTGAATGCCACGAAGGATCGCATGTACTGTGACGCTCCTTCTGCTAAGACCCGCCGCAGCGTCCAGACCTGCTGGTACTACCTGCTCGAGATGCTCCTTCGCGATCTCCAGCCGATCCTATCGTTCACCTGCGACGAGGTCATGGAGCACCTCCCGGCCTCCGCTCGCGACGGCCAGAAGTTCGCTGCTCTCCTCGATTGGTGGACGGCTCCTCTCGCCCACGACGAGGTCGAGGCCCTGCTGCCCGCCTACAACGCCATGCTTGAGGCTCGCGGTGCCTACACCAAGGCTAACGAGGCCGCCCTCGCCTCTGGCGTCGTCACCGAGAAGACCAGCCAGGCCACGCGTTGCGTCCTGACGCTTCCGGCGGAGTCCTACGAGCTCCTCAAGGGCTCCGAGGCTCTCCTCGCTGAGGCCTTCGTCTGTTCTGAGGTCGAGCTCGCCTCTGGCGACGAGCTCGCTTGCGAGGTCCTTCCCGCTCACGGCGAGAAGTGCCCGCGTTGCTGGAACTGGCGTCCGCTCGGTGCCGACGGTCTGTGCTGCCGCTGCAGCGAGGCCGTTGCCGAGGCCGCCGCGAAGGCGGAGTAGCCTTGACGGGCTCTCGTCGCATAGCTGCGTTTGCAGGGGTCGCCGCCTGCGCCGTCGCGCTTGACCAGGTCAGCAAGGCCTGGGCTCGCGAGGCGCTGGCCGGCGGCCCCGTGCCCTTCATTCCCGGCGTGCTTGATTTCTCCCTCGTCATGAACACGGGCGCGGCATTCTCGATCGGCTCTGGTTCAACCTGGGTCTTCGTCGTTCTCGCCGTCGCCATCTGCCTGGGTCTTGCCATCTGGGTCGCTCGCGAGCACGAGATGCCCGCCTCGCTTGTCTGCGCGCTTGGCGCCGTCGCGGGCGGGGGAGTGGGCAATCTCATCGACCGCGTGGCGGCTGGCCGCGTGACTGACTTCTTCTGCACAACCTTCATCGACTTCCCGGTCTTTAACGTCGCCGATATTTTTGTCACTTGCGGCGTAGTCATCGCGTTCGTGCTCGCCTGGCGCTGGGATGCCGCTCGCGAGGCGGGGGATGACTCGGGTGCCGCCAACGCCGCGTCGGATGCCGAGAACACGCGCGAGGAGAATTAGCATGGCGCAGCGCATAGTCGACCTTCTCGTGGGACCGGAGTCCGATGGCTGCCGCCTCGACGCGTTCCTTGCGACGGGCGAGGGCATGCCGTCTCGTTCCGCCTGCTCAAAACTCGTGGAGCAGGGCCTCGTCACGATCAATGACACGCCAGCGACCTCGAAGAGCGAGAAGGTCCTTCTCGGAGACAGGGTGCGCGCCACGGTTGATGACCCCGAGCCCCTCGTGCCCGAGGGAGGCCTCGCTCCCAACCCCTATATCGACCTCGACATCCGATACGAGGACGAACACCTCATCGTGCTCTCCAAGCAGCCGGGTCTCGTCTGTCACCCTAGTCCTGGTCACGTTGACGATACCCTCGCGAATGCCCTCGTCGCCCACTGCGGTCTGGCTCACCTGGGGACGCTTCAGGGTGATGATCGCCCCGGCATCGTCCACCGCCTCGACATGGATACCTCCGGCCTCATGCTTGCCGCCAAGGACGACTCGACTCAGAAGGCGCTCCAAGACCTCATTCGCCTGAGGACTCTCGACCGCCGCTATGTCACGCTGGTCTGGGGCTATGTCGCCGCGGATTCGGGCACCATCGACACGGGCATCGCGCGCTCCACGCGCGACCGCATCCGCATGGCCGTCTCTGACGAGCCGGGTGCGCGTGAGGCGATCACGACTTTCCGTGTCCTCGAGCGTTTCGAGGCGGCGCGTCGCGACGAGGGCTACACGCTGCTCGAGTGCCATCTCTACACCGGCCGCACGCACCAGATTCGCGTCCACATGCGTCATATCAACCACCAGGTTATCGGCGACCCGCTCTATGGGCGCGGCGACCTTGCCCAGAATCTTGGTCTCACGAGGCAGTTCCTGCATTCGTGGAGCGTCTCTTTTGCGCACCCCGTGTCCGGAGAGACCGTAGAGCTTCGCGACACACTCCCTAATGACCTCGCAGCTGTACTAGAATCGCTCGAAGGTCGTTCGATGGGCCGCACCGAGGCGGGGGAGGGTATCTGCCCCATGCTCCTTGGGCGCGCCTAGCACTCGTTTGGCCATGGTCGCATAAGCATTCGATTCGAGCGAGAGGCCGTTTTGGAACTCAATCGTCTGGGTATCACGCCCATTGTGGTCTTCAACTTCATCATTTGGTGCTTCTTCACCTTCGCGTACTTCTACCAGTTCGTCTACATCCTCGTGACGTGGAAGCGCGGAGAGGTCAAGCTCCCGGAGGCAAAGAAGAACCATCGCTATGCCTTCTTCATCGCCGCGCACAACGAGGAGAGCGTCATCGCAAACCTCGTGCGTTCGATCAAGGCTCAGGACTACCCCTCCGAGCTGATCGACACCTTCGTGGTGGCGGACGCCTGCACCGACAACACCGCGGAGGAGGCAAGGCGAGCCGGCGCCATCGTCTATGAGCGCAATGACCTCGCCCGTAAGGGCAAGAGCTGGGTTCTTGATTACGGCTTTGCCAGGGTCCTTGAGGAGTATCCCGGTAAGTACGAGGCCTTCTTCGTCTTCGACGCGGACAACCTCCTGTCGCCCACCTACGTGACGGAGATGAACAAGGTATTTGACCAGGGCTACCTCGTGGCTACGAGCTACCGCAACTCCAAGAACTTTGACTCGAGCTGGATTAGCTCAGCCTATGCGCTGTGGTTCCTCCGCGAGGCTAAGTTCCTCAACAACTCACGCATGCTCTGCGGTACGGGCTGCGCCATCTCCGGCTCCGGCTGGATGGTCTCGTCGCGCATCATCCAGGGCATGAACGGCTGGGATTTCCACACCCTCACTGAGGACATCCAGTTCTCGACGTTCTGCGCCGCTAACGGTATCCGCATCGCGTACGCCCCGGCCGAGTTCTATGACGAACAGCCGATTGACTTCAAGAGTTCCTGGACCCAGCGCATGCGTTGGACTAAGGGCTTCTACCAGGTGTTCTTCTCGTATGTGGGAGACCTGTTCCGTGGCGTCGGCAAGAAGCGCTTCGGTTCCTATGACATGCTGATGACCATCGCGCCGGGCAACATCCTGACGCTCGTCTCCGCCTTCGTGAACACGGTCTATCTCGTCATCGGCGGTCTAAGCCACGGCTTCCTTGCTACGCAAAATGAGCTCTCCATGGCTGTGGGCTCGCTCATGATGACGTTCGGCTCGATGTACGTGACGTTCTTCGTTCTCGCGGTCATCACGACGATCTCCGAGCGCAAGCACATCATCTGTCGCAAGGAGCGTCGCTGGCGCATCTTTACGAACCTCTTCACCTTCCCGCTGTTCATGATGACCTACATCCCCATCTGCATCGCGGCCCTCTTCAAGAAGGTCGAGTGGGTTCCCACCAAGCACACGGTTTCCATCTCCATGGATCAGATCAACGCTGCCGAGAATTCATAGAACCCCTGCTACATTGGTTCATTGCGTGGCCATGCGTTCGCTCCAACCGGGCGTTAGCATGGCCACGCTATCTTTATGCGTTGTGTGTTTGCGCTTGCGGCGCGTACTCGACCTGAAAAAGGGACAGTCCCTTTTTCAGGTGCTGCGCGCAGCGTGTGCCAATTTGCGTGGCAGGTGGTGACTTTCGTTCGCGCATTGTGCGACCTGCCAAAAGGTTAGGTCCCCAGAATTAGATAGTGGTAGCAAGCCATCGGTATCAGACGTTACAATTGTCAAGATTGAGTCGGCATACGGCCAGCGGACTCCCGTCCGCGGCAATAGACAGATTGGGAGAGCATACATGGCAACGTTCTTCGAGGGCGAATCGCACACTTTCTCTGAGTACCTTCTCGTACCTGGCTATTCTTCTTCTGAGAACATCCCGGCGAATGTCTCCCTTAAGACGCCCCTCTGCCGTTACAAGGCCGGCGAGGAGCCGAGGGTCACGCTGAACATCCCCATGGTCTCCTCCATCATGCAGGCCGTTTCTGGCGAGCGCATGGGCATCGCCCTCGCCACCGAGGGTGGCATGAGCTTCATCTATGGCTCCCAGACCCCCGAGGCCGAGGCTGCCATGGTCAAGGCCGTCAAGGACTACAAGGCCGGCGTCGTCGTGTCTGACTCCACGCTTACGCCTGAGATGACGATGGAGCAGGTCATGCGCCTCAAGGAGCAGACCGGCCACTCCACCATGCCCGTGACCGAGGACGGCTCGCCCCACGGCAAGCTCCTCGGTATCGTCACGAGCCGCGACTACCGTCCCTCCCGCGATGACCATCAGGCCAAGGTTGCCACGTTCATGACCCCGCGCGAGCAGCTCATCGTCGGCACCGAGGAGACGACCCTCAAGGTCGCTAACGACATCATTTGGGACAACAAGCTCAACGCCCTTCCCATCGTCAACGCCGATGATTGCCTCGTTGGCATCGTCTTCCGTAAGGACTATGACTCTCACAAGTCCAACCCGGACGAGCTGCTTGATGCTCACAAGCGCTATATGGTCGGCGCTGGCATCAACACCCGTGACTACGCCACCCGCGTGCCCCTGCTTCTCGAGGCTGGCGCCGATGCCCTCTGCATCGACTCTTCCGAGGGCTTCTCCGAGTGGCAGAAGCTCACGATCGATTGGATCCGCGAGAACTACGGCGAGGACGTCATCGTCGGCGCCGGTAACGTCGTTGACGCCGATGGCTTCCGCTACCTCGCCGAGTACGGCGCTGACTTCGTCAAGGTTGGCATCGGCGGCGGCTCCATCTGCATCACCCGCGAGACCAAGGGCATCGGCCGTGGCCAGGCCACTGCCCTTATCGACGTCTGCCGTGCCCGTGACGAGTACTTCGAGGAGACCGGCATCTACGTTCCCGTCTGCTCCGACGGCGGCATCGTCTATGACTACCACATGACCCTCGCTCTCGCCATGGGTGCGGACTTCATGATGCTCGGCCGCTACTTTGCCCGCTTCGACGAGAGCCCGACCAACCGCGTGAACGTCAACGGCCAGTACATGAAGGAGTACTGGGGCGAGGGTTCTGCCCGTGCTCGCAACTGGCAGCGCTATGACCTCGGTGGTGCCGCGAAGCTTTCCTTCGAGGAGGGCGTCGATTCCTACGTGCCGTACGCTGGCTCGCTGAAGGATGGCGTCAACATGACCATCTACAAGATCAAGTCCACGATGTGCAACTGTGGTGCCAACAGCATCAAGGAGCTACAGGAGAAGGCTCGACTAACGCTAGTCAGCTCGACTTCCATCGTCGAGGGTGGCGCTCACGACGTCGTCCTCAAGGACCGCACCCAGTCTGTGTCCTATAACTAGGACCACGTAGAATCGTTTCTGTGGCGCCGTCCTTCGAGATAGAGGGGCGGCGCTTTTTGTTGTGGGGAGACGTGGCGGCGCTCGGATCGCGGGCAATCTGTTCGCCGTGGTAACCATTTGGATAACCGGGCGTTTTCCGCGATCTCCTTATTGTCAGTAAAGCTGCTACTATTTAGCAGTTATCCGCTTGTATCCATGGAGGGCACGTACGATGTGCGACGAGAAGACTAACGATAGGCACGAGTTCCCCGCCTATGACGCTCAGGCCATTGAGGAGAAGTGGCAGCGCGTCTGGGCCGAGGAAGGCACCTACAAGACCGACGATGATCCCAGCAAGCCCAAGAAGTACGTGCTGGAGATGTTCCCGTACCCTTCCGGTGACCTTCACATGGGTCACGCCCGCAACTACACCATCGGCGATGCCATGGCTCGCCAGGCTCGCATGCGCGGCTTCGACGTGCTTCACCCCATTGGATTTGACGCCTTTGGCCTTCCCGCGGAAAACGCGGCTATCAAGCACAACACCCAGGCTGGCAAGTGGACGTACCAGAACATGGATAACGCCCTCGCCACCATGCGCCGCATGGGCTTCTCCTATGACTACGACCGTCTCGTCCGCACCTGTGATCCTGAGTATTACAAGTGGGGCCAGTGGATGTTCCTCAAGATGTGGGAGAAGGGCCTTGCCTATCGCGCCACGTCTCCGGTGAACTGGTGTCCCAAGTGCCAGACGGTTCTCGCCAACGAGCAGGTCGTCGACGGCAAGTGCTGGCGTTGCGGCTCCGTGCCCGAGAAGCGCGAACTCTCCCAGTGGTACCTCAAGATCACTGACTATGCGCAGGAGCTCCTTGACGACCTCGACAAGCTCGAGGGCTGGCCTGAGAACGTTAGGGCCCAGCAGCGCAACTGGATCGGCCGTTCCGAGGGCGCGGAGATCGACTTTACCCTC
>USBN01000035.1 GCA_900552935.1 uncultured Coriobacteriaceae bacterium
TCGCTCAAGGCCGAGGACTTCTCCCAGATGGTCATCAAGGCGGGGGAGTAATAGCAATGTCTGAGCGTCACCTTCCTGCCCTTCTCGTCATCATGGACGGCTGTGGCCTGGCTCCCGCTAACGACGAGAACGCCGTCACGAGCGCCAGTCACCCGTTCCTCGACAGCCTCTACGCCAAGTACCCGCACACCACGCTGGGTGCCTCCGGCGAGGACGTCGGCCTTCCCGACGGCCAGATGGGCAACTCCGAGGTGGGCCACCTGAACATCGGTGCCGGCCGCATCGTGTTCCAGGAGCTCTCGCGTATCAATAACGCCATCAAGGACGGCTCCATCGCCGAGAACGAGGTCTTTGTTCGCGCCATGGACGACGTCAAGGCCGAGGGCAAGACCCTCCACCTCATGGGCCTTATGAGCCCCGGCGGTGTCCACTCGCACATGAACCACGTCGAGGCTCTCGCCAAGATGGCCGCCGAGCGTGGCGTCAAGACGATTCGTGTGCACGCCTTCATGGACGGCCGCGACGTCGACCCGCAGTCCGGCGCCGGTTACATGGCCGAGTTCTGCGACTACCTCAAGGAGCTCTCTGAACGCTGCGGCGTTGACGCTCGCGTTGCCACGGTCTCCGGCCGCTACTGGGCCATGGACCGCGACAACCGCTGGGAGCGCATCCAGCGCGCGTATGACGTCATTGCCAACGCCTCCGATGCCGACACCTGCCCGGTCGAGGGCATCAAGGCCTACTACGAGAAGGACCCGCGCGGCGACGAGTTCGTCGAGCCGTTCGCTTGCCACAACGAGGGCGTCAACGCCGGCGACGCGATCATCTTCTTCAACTTCCGCCCGGATCGTGCTCGTCAGATGACCCGCGTGTTCACGGACAAGGAGTTCGACGGCTTCGAGCGCGAGCAGATCAAGCTCTCGCACTTCGTCACGATGACCGAGTACGACCCGAACTTCGACGTCGAGGTCGCGTTCCCCAAGTCCTTCCCGCAGGAGGTCTTGGCCGACGTCATCGCTGAGAACGGCCTGAAGCAGCTCCACACCGCCGAGACCGAGAAGTACGCCCACGTGACGTTCTTCCTGAACGGCGGCATCGAGGATCCGAAGCCGGGCGAGGAGCGCGTGCTCGTGCCGAGCCCGAAGGTCGCCACGTACGACCTCAAGCCCGAGATGAGCGCTCCCGAGGTCACTGAGAAGCTCGTCGAGGCCATCAACGAAGACCGCGCGGACTTCTACATCGTGAACTTCGCCAACTGCGACATGGTTGGTCACACGGGCGTCTTTGAGGCTGCGGTCAAAGCCGTCGAAGCTGTCGACAACGCGCTCTCCAAGGTCATCCCGGCCATTGAGGCCAAGGGCGGCTTCGCTCTCATCACGGCTGACCACGGCAACGCTGACCACATGTTTGACGTTGACGGCGAGGGTCACAAGCACCCGTTCACGGCTCACACCACGAACCGCGTGCCCCTCATCGTCGTCGACGACAAGGCCAAGCTCGTGGGCATCGAGGACGGTCGCCTGTCCGACATTGCCCCGACGATGCTCACCCTTGCTGGTCTCGAGCCCTCCAAGGAGATGACGGGCCGCGTGCTCGCCGTCGAGGAGTAGCTTGGGCCTGCCGCCCGCCTTGCGCCGTGCGTGAGAGTGGGCCGCGATTGGACAGCACACGGGAATGCGCGCCATTCGCGAGCTTGTGCGCACGCGCGGATAAGCGCGCAAACGTCCCTGAGAGGGGCGTCCGTCAGCCATTCGGCCGGCGGGCGCCCTTTTTCATGCGGAGCTCGTGCGGGGGAGGGGCGGCGTTTTGCTACGGCTCCGGGGCGCCGTGCTGCCTCCCCTTGCGTTGCCTACCCTCGCGGCCCGCCCTTGCGCTGTCTACCCTCGCGGTCTGCCCTTCGCCGAAACATGCACGTATTCGAGATGTGCGCTTAAAAACGTCCCGATAGCTCGAATAACTGCATGTCTCGAGAGAGCTCCTCCTCCCAAAACCTACCTCTTGTAACGTTTCGACCCCAAAATTGGTCCCGAAACCTTACAAGAGGTAGGTTTTGCCGCCCGTGCCGCCCGTGCTGCCCGCGCCGCCCGCGCCGCCCGCGCCGCCCGTGCTGCCCGCACTGTCCGCTGCGCGCGACCAACGTCCGAGCGCGTGGCGAGAGGGTGCCGCGGAAAGAGTCCCCGCAGCAGCGAGGTTGCGGCACAGAGTTGTGGTATTCTCTTCTGCTGTATGTTTGCATCTGCTTAAGGAGCATCACGTGGGTCCTCTTAATTCGATTCTGCTGGTGGCTTGGGCCATCTCCGCTGTCGCCCTCATCATTCTCGTGCTCATGCACTCCGGTAAGGGCACCGGCGTCTCTGACATGATCGCCTCCTCAATGTACAACGCCAACGCTGGCAGCGGCGTTTGGGAGAAGAACCTCGACCGTCTCACCGTGATTGCCGCCGTCGTTTTCTTTGCGACCATCGTCATCTTCATGCTTACCTACCCGCTGGGCACTATCGGTGCCTAATTGCGAGTTATAACGTACTGACCAAACGGCCGTCTGCGTCTTCCGACGCGGCGGCCGTTTGCTATGAGTGGCGAGCGCTGTGCAAGAGAGCCATATATTGCGCGGCGTGAGCCATGCGGTGGCCAATGCCGCGCGACGCATCTCGTCCTACGCACCGCTTATGAATAGGGCGACCGTCCGTTCCTCCACAGATTCCCGCGTCCAATGCCCGCATGTCCGTATTGATGCAAACCGGCATGAACCTCATTCATTCCTGCCTGAAATGGCATGCACTTTGTTAATACATTGTTACGCAGGGTGGCTTTATCTTGGTAAAGAGGGTTTTGAGGTTGCCGCACTGGCAAATAAAACGGATAATTCTTCCTTAAGTTTGCAAGCAAGCTACTTGTTTGTGATCGCAGGACAGTCGTCCTGTGGCACCCGCCTTATGGCAACAGGTTCCGCAAGCAAAACTGAGACGTCACGTTACGGGAGGCATTGGGCCTTCTGGCAGGCGTCGCAAACAAGGGAGGGATTCATGACCACTTCCATGAACCGTCGCACGTTTGTCAAGGGCAGCCTCGCCGCTAGCGCTATGGCCGCTCTTGCTGCCTGCGGCAAGAAGGGCAGCTCCACCCCTGCTGCCGGCACCGGTAAGACCACCGGTGGCACGCTCAACTACTACATCAACAACCCCGTCGCCATTGACCCGTATGACCTTGAGGAAGACCAGGGCATGCAGGTCGGCTACCAGCTTTTCGACGCCCTTACCACCTATGATTTCGACAAGGGCGAGCTCATCGGTCTTGCCGCTGAGTCCTGGGATGTCAACGACGCCGCTGATGAGTTCACCTTCCACCTCGTGAAGGGCGCCAAGTTCCACGACGGCACCACCGTTACCTCCAAGTCCTTCAAGCAGGGCTGGGAGCGCATCGTTAGCCCGAAGACCTCCGAGACCCACGCCTCCGGTATCGGCTACCACCTCGCCATGGTCCAGGGCTACTCCGAGCTCTCCGTTGGCGACGCCACCGAGCTTACCGGTGTCACCTGCCCGGATGACGACACCCTCGTCGTGAAGCTCGTCCAGTCCTACGCTGACTTCCCGTTCGTCTGCATGCACCCGGCTCTCTCGCCCGTGCCTGACTGCGCCATGGACGACTTCGACACCTTCTTCTTCGCTCCCGTGGGCAACGGCCCCTTCAAGATGGACGGCAAGTGGGAGGACGGCCAGCAGATTAACATCGTCCGCTTCGACGATTACTCCTACGGTGACCCTGCGATCATCGATGGCGTCCACTTCAACATCCAGAAGGACGTTCAGACCGCCTACACCGAGTTCCAGGCTGGCAACCTCGACATGGCTTCCGTTCCCACCACGCAGCTCAAGGATGCCATCTCCCAGTACGGCGAGTCCGAGGATGGCTCCACCGTCACCCCGGGCCACCAGGTCCTGACCGGCGCTGAGCTCTCCGTCTACTACCTCATGCTCAACGTCACCGACGAGACCCTGAAGGACGTCGACGTCCGTAAGGCCATCTCCCTGGCCATCAACCGCCAGGCCATCTGCGACACCGTCTTCGAGGGCACCCGCGAGCCTGCCGGCGGCATCGTCCCCCCGGGAATCGCTGGCTACGTCGAGAACAGCTGGGAGTTCTCCAAGTACGATCCGGACGCCGCCAAGGCCCTGCTTGACGCCAAGTATCCTGCCAACGCTGACGGCATGCGTGACATCAACGTCGCTCTGACCTACAACCTCGATGGCGACCACAAGGCCGTCATGGAGATGGTCATGGCTGACCTCAAGGCCATCGGTATCAACGCCACCTCTAACACCGCCGAGTGGAGCTCCATCCTCACCAACACCTACCCGAACGGTGACTTCCAGATCGGCCGCCTCGGCTGGATCGCCGATTACCCGATCATGGACAACTTCCTGTATCCGCTGTTCGCTACCGGTGCCGACAACAACTACGGCAACTACTCCAACCCCGACGTCGACAACGGCATCGGCGAGGCCCGCGCCATCGCTGATGACAAGGAGCGCGAGGCCAAGTACCAGGAGATCGACAAGATGATCGGCGCCGACATGCCCGTCGTTCCGCTGTTCTTCTACAAGCACCAGATGGTCGGTTCCTCCCGCGTCAAGTACCTTCACATCGATCCGCAGAAGCTGATCATGATGGACAAGGTTGAGCTTGAGGCCTAGTTCCCTTATTCTTAGGCACCCACGGTCATAAAGACCGTTTGGGCGACGGGGCACCCCTGCGGTGCCCCGTCGCTGGTAGGGGGCCTTGCAAGTGGCAGCGTCCAGCCGCCTCTTGCAAGGCCCATCATTACGACAGGAGTTGTACGCATGGGAAAGTACATACTCAAGCGCGTCCTGCAGTTCATCCCGGTCTTCATCGGCGTGACGATGATTCTGTTCGCCATGAAGACCATCGTTCCCGGTGATCCGGTTAAGATCATCACCGGCGGCAAGCAGGTAACGCCTGAGACGGAGCTTCAGATCCGCATCACCAACGGCCTCATCGAGACCGACGAGAACGGCCGTGCCCTCTATGACGAGGATGGCAACACCATCCCCACGCCGATCTGGAAGCAGTACCTCACATACATGAATGGTCTACTGCACGGTGACCTCGGCACGTCCTACACCCGCAACATGAAGGTGTCGGACATCCTGATCAACAAGTACCCCTACACCGTGAAGCTCGCCATCGTCGCCATCATCCTCGAGGCCATCGTAGGCATCGGCGCGGGAATGGTCTCGGCGATTAAGCGCTACTCGTTCTGGGACGTCCTCGTCACGCTCGTGACCTCCATCCTCGTGGCCATGCCCGCCTTCTGGCTCGGCATGATGCTCCAGCTCTTCTTCGGTGTCTTCATGAAGAAGGCCACTGGCGGTGCGTTCTACCTGCCCATCTCCGGCGCGGGCGGAGCGAGCTCAGAGTTTGAGAGCTGGGTCCACTACATCCTCCCGGCCCTGACCCTCGCCTCTGTCTCCACGGCCTATGCCGCGCGCATCATGCGTTCGCAGCTGATGGAGGTTATGAACCAGGACTACATCCGCACCGCGAAGGCCAAGGGCCTCTCGAGGCGCGACATCATCTGGCACCACGCCCTGAAGAATGCCCTCATTCCTGTCGTGACCTACATCGGCATCGACTTCGGTGGCATGCTTGCCGGCGCTATCCTCACCGAGACGGTCTTCAACTGGCCCGGTGTTGGCTATGAGATCTACCGTGCGGTTACCCAGCGTGACTGGCCCATCGTTCTGGGCGGTGTCACCGTGGTCGTCGTCGTGGTCATGCTGATCAACCTGCTTGTCGACGTCAGCTACGCGTTCCTGGACCCCAGGATTCGCTTTGGCTCGTCGAAGTCCGAGAACTAAGGGAGGTGCGCTGAATGTCTATCGAAGAGCAGAAGAACGCCGCCGACGAGACCGTCGAGTCCGTCGAGTCCGCGCCCACGGCCCCCGAGAAGAGCCGCACCCTCTGGAGCGACGCCTGGAAGCGCCTTAAGAAGAACAAGCTCGCCCTCATCGGCGCTGTTTGGATCCTGTTCGTCATCCTCGTGGCCCTCACCGCTGACCTCTGGGCTCCCCAGTGGCTCGGTTCGCCCACGCAGATCGACTCCACGACCGTCGCGCAGACCTCCAAGCTTCCGCCCTCGGCCGAGCATCCCTTCGGCACCGACGCCACTGGCCGCGACCAGCTATGCCGCGTCATCTATGGCGCTCGAGTCTCGCTGACCGTCGGCGTCATCGCCACGCTCATCTCCACGGCCATCGGCCTGATCATGGGCGCGCTCGCCGCGTTCTATGGCGGCTGGTGGGACACGATCATCATGCGACTTGCCGATATGTTCCTGGCGATTCCGTACACGCTGTTCGTCATCACGATGCTTGCCGTCATCGGCCAGGGCATCCAGAACGTGTTCATCGCCATCGGCATCCTCGGCTGGCCGTCCATCGCCCGCGTGTTCCGCTCGGCGATCCTCTCCGTCAAGGAGAACGACTACGTCGACGCCGCTCGTGCCATGGGCGCCTCTGACCTCCGCATCGTCGCGCGTCACATCTTCCCCAACTCCGTTGCCTCCATCGTGGTTTACGCCACGATGAACGTGGGCGGCGCCATCCTCACCGAGAGCGCGCTGTCCTACCTTGGCATGGGCGTCACCCCGCCGACCCCTTCCTGGGGCATCATGATTCAGGACGGCCAGACGTTCCTCCAGACCCAGCCCTGGCTCATGATCATGCCCGGCCTGGCGATTCTCTCCACCGTGCTTGCCTTCACCCTTCTCGGTGATGGCCTGCGCGATGCGCTCGACGTCAAGATGAAGGACGCGTGATAGTAATGGCATTCGGTAAGAAGAAGGCTGCCGAGCCCGCGCTCGACCTCAAGAACCAGCCCGTTCCTGAGGGTTGCCACCTTCTCGAGGTCGATGACCTCAAGATGTACTTCCACACTGCCGACGGCGTGGTCAAGGCCGTCGACGGCGTGAGCTATACCCTCGACCGTGGTGAGACCCTCGGCGTCGTCGGCGAGTCCGGTTCGGGCAAGTCCGTCACCGCCATGACTATCATGGGCCTCATCGAGATGCCCCCGGGCAAGATCGAGGGCGGCGATGTCCGCTATCGCGGTCGCTCGCTGCTCGAGATGTCCGAGACTGAGATGCAGAGCATCCGCGGCAATGATATCGCCATGGTCTTCCAGGACCCGATGACCTCGCTGAACCCGGTCTATACCATCGGCCGACAGCTTGGTGAGGGCCTGCGCCTCCACCGTGGCTATACCAAGGAGCAGGCCACCCAGCGTGCAATCGAGCTCCTTGACATGGTTGGCATTCCCAACCCGGAGCAGCGCGTCAAGGACTATCCGCACCAGTTCTCCGGTGGTATGCGCCAGCGCGTCATGATCGCCATGGCGCTCGCCTGCGACCCGGACATCCTCATCGCCGACGAGCCGACCACGGCCCTCGACGTGACGATCCAGGCGCAGATCATCGAGCTCATGCAGGAGATGCAGCAGAAGAACGGCAACGCGATCATCATGATCACCCACGACCTTGGCGTCGTCGCCGATGTGGCCGACAAGATCATGGTCATGTACGCCGGCCGTCCGGTCGAGTTCGGCACTGCCGAGGAGATCTTCTATCACCCGACGCATCCGTACACGTGGGGCCTCATGCGCTCGATTCCCGAGCAGGTCATTGACGAGAAGAAGCCGCTCACCCCGATCAAGGGCAACCAGCCCTCTCTCGTAAACCTGCCGAAGGGTTGCAGCTTTGCGCCGCGCTGCCCGTATGCGACCGATCGCTGCCGCAACGAGCGCCCGGAGACCTACACCTCCGAGACCGGACACTACTCTCGTTGCCACTTTGCCAGCGACCCCGAGTTCATCGCGAAGAACGCGCCCGTTAACTCCCGCACGAAGGGAGGCGAGGCTTAGGATGACCGAGCCCCTGCTTCACGTCGAGCACCTCTCCAAGGAGTTCCCCGTCGACTCCAGCGTCTTCTCCAAGGAGAAGAAGAGCGTCAAGGCGGTCGACGACATTAGCTTCGACATCTTCCCCGGCGAGACCTTCGGCCTCGTTGGCGAGTCCGGCTGTGGCAAGTCCACGACTGGCCGCTGCATCATGCGCCTCACGCACCCCACGGGTGGCAAGGTCCTCTTCAATGACGAGGACGTCTCCGCCATGCACAAGAAGGACCTGAAGCGCATGCGTCACGACATGCAGTTCATCTTCCAGGATCCCTATGCGAGCCTGAACCCTCGTATGACCATCGGCGAGATCATCTCCGAGCCTCTGGTCATTCACGGCGAGATGCCCGATAAGACCGAGCGCATGAACTATGTGCGCGAGCTGCTCGATGTCGTCGGTCTCAATCCGGAGCACATCAACCGCTATCCGCACGAGTTCTCGGGTGGTCAGCGTCAGCGCGTTGGCATCGCCCGCGCCTTTGCGCTCAAGCCGAAGCTGATTATCTGCGACGAGCCCGTCTCCGCGCTTGACGTCTCGATTCAGGCCCAGGTCCTCAACCTGCTTAAGGACCTTCAGAATCAGTACGGAACCGCGTACCTGTTCATCGCTCACGACCTTTCCGTCGTTCAGCACATCTCCGATCGCGTTGCCGTTATGTACCTTGGCAACATGATGGAGGTCTCGGACTGGAAGACCCTCTACGCCGAGCCGTACCACCCCTATACGCAGTCGCTGCTTTCTGCTGTGCCGGTTCCCGACCCGGATATGCAGCGCTCTCGAAAGCGCATCATCCTGAAGGGCGATCCGCCTTCTCCGATCGATCCGCCGAGTGGTTGCCGTTTCCACACGCGCTGCCCGATTGCTTGCGAGAAGTGTGCTCAGGAGCGCCCCGAGCTTCGCGAGGTTGCGCCTGGTCACTATTGCGCTTGCCACTTTGCGCAGCCGTACCCCATCAAGGGCTCCTCGATCGAGCTCTAGGGGAGAGTAGAGTGCGTTTCTAGGGTCCCGCCATCCGTATGGGTGGTGGGATCTTTTCTTGGGCGTCGATGGCGACCTCGTTGACGTCGCCCTCTCCGGAAGGGATAGCCTCCCAGGCGTCGACATTGTCCCTTCCGGATGTGATACCCTCCCGGACGCCGACGCCGTTTCCTCCGGAAGGGATAGCCTCGGGTGCCGACGCCGCCTCTTCTGGACGGGAAACCTCTTGGGGAGCGAGGCCAAGACTTGCAGGCGTGAATTTTGTTTCTCGTCCATTTGGCACTTCAACTGCGGTAACGCACGCCAGACATCTTTTTTAGAAAAAAGTTTAAATTCACGCTTGCGTCCGTAGGGGCATCGAGGTATATTCTTTCTCGCGCGAAACGCGCACTTGAAAAGTCGGAGTGGCGGAATTGGCAGACGCGCTAGCTTGAGGTGCTAGTGACTGACTAAAAGGTCGTGCGGGTTCAAGTCCCGCCTCCGACACCAGCAAATCTACGGGCCTTCGGGCCCGTTTTTGCTATCTAGGGGCGGCGCGCCCGCGCGCCCGGACGGGAGGCGTCATGCCGGCTAAGCGCGCGCTTGCTAAGGTCGATCACGTCGGTCGTGCCGCCATGCCCGGTGTCCTTGCGGCTCTTATGGCGCTTTCGACCGATGCCATTCTGGTGGTCGACGGCGTCGGTCGCATCCTCTCCGCCAATCCCCAGCTAGCCTCTCTTTCTGGCTTGGATGCCAATGAGCTCGTAGGTACCCCTGTGTCGGATATCCTCGAAGACCCGTCGCGCCCCCACGCTCAGGACGCGCCGGCACCCATTCTCCCGCTTGCCGCCGATGGCTCGCTCGTGAGTCTCTCCCTAAGGCTTGCTGGCGGCGGGGCGGCAATCGTGGGCGCCAGGGCTGACCGCGTGAGTGGCGGCGGCGAGACCTATGTCATCGTCATGCGTCCTGCGGATTCTGCCCTTGCGGCCGAGCGAGAACACAATCGCCTGCTCGACGAGCTCTCCCTTGCCAATCGCCGTCTCTCGGGCACGCTCAAGATCGTGCTCGACACGATTGACTCCCAAGACGTCGAGACCCTCTTTAGCGAGGTGATCGAGCAGATGTGCGACACCCTTGAGGCCTCGGGTGCCCTGCTCTTCCTCGCGGATGACACCGGGTATCGGCTGCGCGCCCGTTCTCGCTCGCTTGAAGGCAAGAGGGTTCCGAAGTTCATGACCTATGGCGAGGGCCTCGAGACTGTCGTCTCTCGATCTGGCGGCGCCATGCGGCTGCGTTTGCTCCCTCCCAGCGAGAGGAGCCTTCGCGGTGGTGCGCTCACGTCACGTGAGCTCATGGACGAGGACACTGGCGCTCGTTGCCGCATCCCTGCGCGACAGACGCCGCCCTTCTCGAGCTTCATCTGCGTTCCCATGTGGTTTAGCGAGCGCGTGATCGCCATCATCGAGCTTGGCTGGACCGAGGTGCATCCAACGCGCCGTGACGACGCGCGCCTTCTCGACACGGTGGCCCAGTACCTCTCGGTAGAGTTCGCTGCCGCCATCTCAACCATGCGAGCCCAGAGGGCTCAGGAACTCGACGCTGTCGCCACTCGTATTCATGCAATGCTCGAGGGGTTCGACGCCCCGACCGACGAGAACCTCCAGAGCTTCTCACGGGCCCTGACGGAGGAGCTCAATGTCCAAATCGTCCGCATTCACGCGTCAGGCCTTTCGGAGGGCTCTCGCGTCTCGTTGCCTGGCGTGGGGGAGGTGGAGCTCCCATATTCGATAGACGATCTCGTCCGCGGGCGCGTCGATGCAGACATAGCCGTCGTTGCGGCATCGAAGGGATCAAGGCTCGCAAGATGGCTCGAAGAGCAGGGCTTCATGGGCTCTACGGTCCTTATCGACCTCGGAATGCTTGCGGGCAAGCGTTGGGCCGCGCTGCTTATGCGCGCCCCGGACAAGGAGCCCATAGATGACGCAGAGTTCGACTTGCTCCGTCGCATTGCTATCGACGTCCGCCAAGAGGTCGAGGCGGGTGAGCGTAGGAACAAGGACACGCGCATCGCGCAGGCGCTTCAGAGCGGAATGAAGAGCGAGCTCCAGGAGGTCGAGGGCATCACGGCCCATGCGCTCTACTCGTCCGCAACTGCTGCCGCGCTTGTCGGGGGCGATTTCTATGACCTCATTCGTCTGCCCAACCGTCGCGCCTGCGTGATTCTGGGTGATGTCTCGGGTAAGGGAGTCGAGGCGGCGAGCGTCTCCGCCGCCGTGCGCACGGCCCTTGGAGCCTATGCCTGGGAGGGTCAGCCGCCCGCGCGCATGGTGCGCCTGCTTAACGACTTTCTCCTCGGCTTCTCTCGCCTGGAGACTTTCGCAACCCTCTTCGTGGGCGTTGCGGACCTCAAGCATGGCATGCTGACCTATTGCTCTGCCGGGCATCCCCCAGCGCTGCTCCTGCGTGCGGAGACTGGCGAGATGGAGACACTCGACGAGCAGTCTGGCGTGGTGGGCGCCTTCCGCGGCATGACGTACCACGACGGCCACGTCTCCCTCTCTGAGGGGGATCGCATCTTGCTCTACACGGACGGCGCAACGGAGGCTCGTAACCCGAGTGGCGCCTTCTTCGGAGAGCAGGGGCTGCGTGACGCCGTGATGGAGGAGGCCGCGGGCGACTTCGACGGCATGCTTGACCGCCTGCTCGAGCGAATCGATGTCTTTACCGAGCGCAGCCTCGACGACGACGTGGCGATGGTCGTGCTGAGGTTTGATCAGCTCGGTAGCTCACGCCAGCGGAAGGCCTAGGCTTGCGGCGACATGGTCCTTACGTTTGCGGAAACCTTGCCGCACGTAGGTATCAACCCCCGCGCGTCTGGGCAAAATTGGGGCATGACATCGACTGGCGACATACTCTTGCTCCCCGTGCGCGGCGACCTGGACGTCGCGAGCGTTCCGCGCGTGCGCGCCTACCTTGATCGTGCGATTGACGGTGGCTGCCGTCGTGTCATCCTCAGCCTTGCGGATACAGACTATGTCGACAGCCTTGGGATGGCGTTGATCCTCGCCTACGCGCGGCGCCTTGCGGAGAAGGGCGGCCTGCTCTCGCTCGTGAACGTGGGCGATAACGTGTACCGGTCGCTTGCGATATGCCGCCTCGTTGACTTCATTCCCGTGATGGGCAGGGCCCCCAAGCCGCCAGTTCCGGCGCTCGATCCCTCCGTGAGGCCCCTTTGGCACGGTACGATGCGGGTGGATGAGACCCATCTGAGCGCCGCGCGCCGCCGCCTCGAGCAACTTCTCTCTCGCACGGACCTCACGAACGACGAGGTATTCGATCTCACGCTTGCCGGCGGTGAGGCGTTGGGCAACGCGGTTGACCACACCTGTGCGGAAGGCGTCCTGCTTACCGTGTGGGTCTATCCGGATCGCGCCGTGGTCGAAGTGACGGATTGCGGCTTCGGCTTCGAGCTGGATGAAGACGGGGAGGTTCCGCAGGGGGAGGGTGAGGACTGCCTCGAACGCGGTCGTGGCATCAAGCTCATGCGCATGCTCTCCGACTCCGTTGAGATCTGCCGCAAGCCTAGCGGCACGGGAACCGTGGTACGTCTCGTGAAGCTATTCACTCCAATGGCTGCCACCGTCTAGGGCGGACTCGGGGTCGTTTTGGGAATCGGGGGGGGTGCCGTGGTGGTCCGATTGACCTACTGTCGTTTCTGGGCTCCCACTCCTTCAGTCGGGCCGTTGGCCTAAAGACGGGCGAGGGGAGTGTGTAGAGCGCGAAGCATTGGGTTGCAGCGACGTCTCTGCTAAAGTTCCAGGTAGCAAGCGAATTCGAAAAAAGTTGAAATTCACGCTTGCATGAATGCGCAGTCTTGCGTATAGTACTTTCTCGCACGCGGACATGGCTCAGTTGGTAGAGCACCACCTTGCCAAGGTGGGGGTCGCGGGTTCGAACCCCGTTGTCCGCTCCATGAATTCGAAGGGCCGGCTAAATGCCGGCCCTTTTTGTTTATCTCGGCGTGTCGTTGGCTTCGCGTTGCGTTCGTGAACTCCGTCTTTCGAGTGGCGACGAACCAACCCGCCCGTCACGCTCTATTGGTCGTTGGTCTACCATGGAAACGCGTCGTCTGCTAATGCTTGCGACGTGTCGTTCGCATCATCGGATGGAGCCCGAGCTTGGTAACTATCCTCCTCATAGTCCTCGCGCTCGCCCTCGCGTATGTTCTCGTGACGCGAGCCATCAATGCGCGTGGCTATCGTATGGCGAGCGGCAAGAGCTTCCGTAAGCTCGCGCGTCGCGGCAAGCTGCCGAAGGAAATCGCTGATGCCGCGGACGAGGTCATTCTCGACCGCCAGAGGCGCAACAGCGCGCGCCTGCGTCATGACCCCGCCTATGCGGATCTCAAGACGCAGCCAAAGCCCAAACTCTCCTCAGAGCAGGTCAAGGCGCTTAAGCGGGCGCGTCTCAATGTCCGAGACGAGTGGCTCGACCATATGCGTCCCGGCTTCTACCAGTACGTGATCATCTTCATGGTGGCGAGTGTCGCGGGTTTGATCCTCGAGATGGCGTGGATGCTCATATCGTCTGGTCGTACGGAGCTGCGCGTAGGGCTCGTGTGGGGCCCGTTCTCGCCGCTCTACGGCTTCGGCGCATGTCTTCTCACGATGGTGCTCTGGAACTTCCGAACCGCTCCCAAGGCACAGGTCTTCTTTGTCTCCGCGCTTCTCGGCGGTGGCCTCGAGCAGACGACGGGCATGCTCATGGAGGACCTCTTCCATGCCCAGTCCTGGACCTATATTGGCCTTCCGGACGCAATCACCCAGTGGATCGCATGGAGGTTCCTATTCGCCTGGGGCGTCCTCGGCCTCGTTTGGTGCCGTGTTGTCATGCCGGAAGTCATCTATCGCATCGGCGAGCCCACGAATCGCAGACAAATCGTGATTGTGTCGCTCATGACCGCATTCCTCGTCGTGGATATGCTTGCCACGGTCTTCTGTTTCTACCGAAAGGCCTGCCGCGATGCCGGGATTCCGCCTCATAACTCGGTGGAGGAGTATGTCGACTCGAAGTTCAATGATGAGTTCATTGCGAATCGCTTTCAGAATCTCGTGGTAGGCGAGGACCTCGAGCCAAACAAGTAACAATACCCATGCCCATTCCTGCGCGTCGCGCAAAACACCTAGGAAATGGGTAGAAGAAACGTACTGCGCCCCGAGCGCGCCAGTATCGATGGGTATATGGATTCGTCCGCCGTGCGGACACGACGATAGGATCTCTCATGAACAACAACGATCAGTGGCAGACCGGAAACCAGGGTGGCATCGAGCCCTATTCCCCGTTTAGCGTCGAGGGACAGCGCGCCGGCAATGGCGGCAGGCTCTCCGTGAGGGCGTACGGTCTCCTTCTTACGGCGCTCGTCCTCGCCGGCTTCCTTGTGATGGGTGCCTGCGCGAACCTGTTCTCCAACGTTTCGTTCCTGCTCTCGGTGCTAGACAACTACTTTGCGATTTCGGCCGTGAGCTTCATCGCCTCGATTGCCGGCATCATCATGATGGGCCGAGGGAAGAGCGCGGAATCCGTGGGGCTGTCGCTGGCGGGCTACATCCTCTTCGTGCTCTCGTTTGGTTTCACAACTTCGACGATTTTCCTTATGTACTCTGCCCAGACCATCTCTACGGCCTTCTTGGCGACGGCGGGCATCGTGACGGTGTTTGCATGCCTGGGCATCGCCGTGCCGCATGTCTTCGAGAAGATCTCTGGCGTTCTCGGCGGATGCCTGCTCGCGCTCATCGTGGTGCAGATCGTCATGGCCTTCCTGGCCGTCGACCAGACGCTCATCGACTTTCTTGTCATCGTGGTGTTCTGTGGCTTCATCGGCTATGACTTCCACAAGGCGATGTTCGACGAGCCGACCGTCGTAAACGCGGTCTATAACGCCTCCGAGCTTTTCCTCGACATCATCAACGTCTTCATTCGCGTGCTGTCGCTGCTCTCGCGCAGGGACTAGGGGAGGATTCACCTGGCGATTCCAGATTTTTGAAAAACTTTTGGGATCTTATCTGAGCTTCAAGAGACTACGAACATGCAGGTAAGAGCATGTGCCTAGGTTTGAGAACTCAACGCGGACGAGATAAATTCCGCCAAATTCTAAAAAAATTTGAAATTGTGGGTTGCATTGGGTTGGGGGCTCAGATATATTAATCCCCGCGCCGCGAGGCGCACCCCAAAGCTCCGGGCGTTTAGCTCAGGGGGAGAGCGCTTCCCTGACACGGAAGAGGTCACAAGTTCAAATCTTGTAACGCCCACCATAAATGATGAGGCCGGAAGCAAAAGCTTCCGGCCTCTTTTGTTATCTGCGGTTATGGTGTCAGTGTCGCAGTTCAAACTGTGACAAGTGTGTTTTGACTAGGGGAGTATCAGTTGACGCTCTCCGTAATGTCGCGTTGAGACTCAAGCCACTCTGCGCTGCGGGGCGAGTTGGCACTATCGAGGGCGTCTGCACTGCGGGGGGCGAGTGAACGCTATCGAGGGCATGAGTGCTTTGGAATCACGAGCAAGATCAGAAGCGAGACGCCTGCCAAGATGCCGGGCATGGCTCCGCCTGTGAAAGAGTCAAAGTCGCCGCCAGCGAATACGCCCACATATCCGATGAGGGCAAAGGCAATTCCAACGAGTCCGCTGATCTTTAGGGCCTTATTGACGTCATCCACGGGAGCTATCTTGCTTTCTTGTCGTCTGCCACATTGGCGAGGATGATTGCCTTCCTGCTGTTCGAGACGGAGAAAGAGGCAACCTCAAAACCTATGCTGGTAATTTCATTTGCAGAGCGCGCGATAAGGGATGTCATCTATTTGGTCGGGGGACTGTATCCGATATCGAATGTCTTGTACATGGGGTCTCTGTTCTAATTGACCATAAACATGCCGGTAAACCATGGTGTGATGTTGAGATTGGACGCAGGATGTATTGGCTTTGCATGCGATGGGTAAAGAAATTAAGAAGGCGCTGAGTGCTAGTAAATGTGTGCGTCCCGTGGAGACGCCCCCGCCCCCTTGCGGGCGGCCCCGGGGGCGCGTATATTTCATCCCTGCGCCGCGGCCGGCGGGTCCCACGGGACGGGCGGCACTGGCGCGGGCGAACCTTGAGAACCGGATACTGCGATCGATGAGATCGACGAGACAGACAAGCAAAGTAGAAGTGACGAAGTGTGCTACATAGCAACCCTTTGTTCCTTTGACCAAGCGAATCCGAATCTTACATTCAGAGACAGCGGACAGAGCGACGGACCGACACCCGGTTTTACAGATCGCTAGGGCCATTGGCCCTTGGATTTGAACGGAGAGTTCGATCCTGGCTCAGGATGAACGCTGGCGGCGCGCCTAACACATGC
>USBN01000036.1 GCA_900552935.1 uncultured Coriobacteriaceae bacterium
ACGCTTGAACCTACTTAGCTTCGGCGTCTGCCTCAGGCTTTGCCTCGTCTTCCTTGGGCTCGACCGGGCGCTTCGGGCCACCGTAGGTCACCGTGACCATGGCCGGCCTCACGACCTTGCCGCCAAGGCGATAGCCCTTCTGGTAGACGTCGCGGACCGTCTCGTCATAGGCCTCCGCGTCCTCGACACGACCCACGGCCTGATGGTCCTGGGGATCGAAGGGATCGCCGGCGGGATCGATGACCTCGGCGCCCTGCTTCTCAAGGACGGAAACGACCTTGGCGTGAACGGCGGTGACACCGTCCACGAGCTGCTTGGCAACCTCGTTCTCCTCGGCGGCGCTTGCATGCGCAATCGCACGCTCGAGGTCGTCGATTGCCGGCAGGAGATCCTTCACGAGACCCTCACAGGCACGCTCGCGCTCGATTGCGCGCTCGCGGTCCATGCGACGACGGTAGTTGTCCCAATCGGCCTGGAGCCTTGAGAGGCGATCGGTCGCGGCAGCAGCCTCGGCCTTGGCGGCATCGATCTCATCCGAGACGCCGGCGAGCTTCTTGGCAAGCTCGTCGCGCTCAGCACGAAGACCGTCCGCCTCGGACTTGAAGTCCTCGTCCGCAGCGGCCTCGCCCGCCTTGATGGCAGCCTCTACGCGGGCGCGCTCTGCCGCCTCGTCATCGGCGTCATCCTCGGCTGCGTCCTCCGCCACCTCGTCAGGCTCGATCACTTCGGCCTCGACAGCCTCGGGCTTCTCAACCTGCTCGGGCTTCTCCTCGCCCTCGACCTCGATGTCGACCTTCACGTCGCCCCCCTTGGGGTCCGGCGCGGGAGCCGTGGCGGCTCCCGCCTGGTTGTTCTTACTGGTGGTGCGAGCCATCGTGACTCACTTCCCGCTTACTGGTTGTTCTGATCGTCGTCGACGACCTCGTAGTCAGCATCGACCACGTCGTCAGAGCCACCCTGGGCGCCACCCTGAGCGCCAGCCTGGCCAGCGTCAGCTTGAGCGCTGGAGTAGACGACCTCAGCGAGCTTGTGGCCAACCTCCTGGAGCTTCTCGCCGGCAGCCTTGATGGCATCGATATCAGTGCCCTCGAGAGCCTTCTTGGCCTCGGCAACGGCATCGTCAGCCTGCTGCTTCATGTCAGCGGGGACCTTGTCGCCAAGCTCCTTGACGGTCTGCTCGGTCGAGTAGGCGAGGCTGTCGGTCTGGTTGCGGACCTCGATCTCGTCCTTGTGCTTCTTGTCCTCCTCGGCGTGGGACTCGGCATCCTTGACCATGCGGTCGACTTCGTCGTCAGAGAGGGCGGTGGAGCCGGAGATGGTGATCTGCTGCTCCTTGCCGGTGCCCTTGTCCTTGGCGGTGACCTTCACAATGCCGTTGGCGTCGATGTCGAAGGTGACCTCAATCTGCGGCACGCCACGACGCGCGGCGGGGATGCCGGTGAGCTGGAACTTGCCGAGGCTCTTGTTGTCGGCAGCCATCTCGCGCTCGCCCTGGAGGACGTTGATCTCGACGCTGGTCTGGTTATCAGCGGCGGTGGAGTAGACCTCGGTCTTGGACGTCGGGATGGTGGTGTTGCGGTCGATCATCTTGGTCATGACGCCGCCCATGGTCTCGACGCCAAGGGACAGCGGGGTCACGTCGAGCAGGAGGATGCCCTCGACGTCGCCGGTGAGAACGCCGCCCTGGACGGCAGCGCCGTCAGCGACGACCTCGTCCGGGTTCACGGACATGTTGGGCTGCTTGCCGGTGATCTGCTTGACGAGCTCCTGGACAGCGGGCATACGAGTGGAGCCGCCGACGAGGATGACCTCAGAGACGTCAGAAATCTGCATGTTGGCGTCGTGCAGGGCCTTGGTGACAGGAGCCTTGCAGCGATCGAGCAGGTCACGCGTGATGCGCTCGAACTCGGCGCGGCTCAGCGTGTAGTTGAGGTGCAGCGGGCCGCTCTGGTTCATCGTGATGAACGGGAGGTTGATCGTGGCCTGCTGGCCAGCGGAGAGCTCCTTCTTGGCGTTCTCCGCGGCCTCCTTGAGGCGCTGGAGGGCCATCGGATCCTTGCGGAGGTCAACGCCGTTCTCCTGCTGGAACTTATCAGCCATCCAGTCGATCACGCGCTGATCCCAGTCATCGCCGCCGAGGTGGTTGTCGCCGTTGGTGGCGAGAACCTCGAAGACGCCGTCAGCGAGGTCGAGCAAGGAGACATCGAAGGTGCCGCCGCCGAGGTCGAAGACGAGAACCTTCTGCTCCGTGCCCTTCTTGTCGAGGCCATAGGCGAGGGCCGCGGCGGTGGGCTCGTTGACGATACGCTTGACGTTGAGACCGGCGATCTTGCCGGCGTCCTTGGTGGCCTGACGCTGGGCGTCATTGAAGTAGGCAGGGACGGTGATGACGGCGTCGGTCACGGTCTCACCGAGGTACTTCTCGGCGTCAGCCTTCATCTTGGCAAGGACCATAGCGGAGACCTGCTCGGGCGTGAAGTCCTCGCCGTCAATCTCGACGACGGCGCGGCCGCCCTGACCCTCCTTGACCTTGTACGGGACGGTCTTGAGCTCAGAGGTGCACTCAGAGTACTTGCGGCCCATGAAGCGCTTGATGGAGAAGACGGTGTTCTGCGGGTTGGTGACTGCCTGGTTCTTAGCAGACTTACCGACGATACGATCGCCCTCGGCGCGGAAGCCGACGACGGACGGAGTGGTGCGGTCGCCCTCGGCGTTCACGATAATGGTGGGCTGGCCACCCTCGAGGACTGCCATGGCGGAGTTGGTGGTACCGAGGTCAATGCCGAGAATCTTGCTCATAGTTGGCACGTTCCTTTCTTCTTGCGCGCGAATGCGTGATGCCTCCGCGCTCGCTTGGCCGGCCAGCCAGGTGCCCTGCCGGCCTGCCCGCATCTGCGGGCGCGTTTGTTACTGCACACTATATATCCTTTGCGCGCTCAACTTATACAAAATCTAAGTCGCTTTACGATAGATTTCTTGTTTTGGACACTTTAGGGATCACCGTGAGGCAAACCCCCAGCTCTGGGCTGCGCATGCACTCCAAACCGCCACCGGCCGTTCGTTCCGGTTAAATACCCTATCAAAGGTGGGGTTTTACCTCGAAGTATGCCGTTCGCGAATGCAAGCCATGCAATTTCCGACAACGTCTTGCATTCGCGCCGCCGATTGGTATTCTCACCTAAAGGAGCAGCTAGAAAGGTTGCCAAGGTTTACTTTTTGGCTGCCCTGGTAATTGGATTCACATTGCTATGGCATTTTTGGAGAAGGGATCTATCATGGCTCACCCCGTAATCGATACTGACGAGTGCGTCGCCTGCGGCGTTTGCGTTGACACCTGCCCGTGCGACGTCCTCGAGCTCGGCGACGACTCCGCTCAGGTCAAGGACGAGGACTCCTGCGTCGCTTGTGGCTCTTGCCAGGAGGCCTGCCCGGCCGGCGCGATCACCGAGATCGCTGAGGACTAACTAGTTGGGGGACGCTCGGATTCATCCGGGCGATTTGCCGGGCTACGGAGAGGTAGTCCGGCTTGGGCGAATGCCCAGCGCCACAAGGGGGCTTTCGGGCTAGGCGCAAAAAGCGAGAGGGAGGCGAACCGCAAGGCTCGTCTCCCTCTCCTGTTATATGTCGAATGTGTCGGCACCGCGCGACGCATGGGCGCGGGCCATATATCCTCGCGCGTCCGCACGGGTCCGGGCACGCAAGCGCGCGTTCGCACGGGTGCGGCATGCAGGTGCGCGAGCGCGCAAGCACGCGGGCGCGAGAAGGCGTTTCCGCCACCCCGCGCCCGGACTTCCTACAGGTTGCGCAGGGCGTCGACCAGAGACACCTTACCCTCGGCCACCTCGCTCGCCTGCTTGATGACCTTTGCCGGCACGCCAGCCACCACGGCACCCGCAGGCACGTCCTCGACGCAAACGGCTCCCGCGGCGACCACGGCGCCCTCGCCCACGCGAACGCCCTCAAGCACAACGGCATTCGCGCCGATAAGCACATTGTCCTCGATGATGACGGGCGTGGCGCTCGCCGGCTCGACAACGCCCGCAAGCACGGTGCCGGCGCCGATGTGGCAGTTCTTGCCCACCGTGGCGCGGCCACCTAGCACGGCGCCCATGTCGATCATCGTGCCGTCGCCGATGACCGACCCGATGTTGATGACGGCGCCCATCATGATGACGGCGTTGTCGCCAATCTCCACCTTGTCTCGAATGATGGCGCCGGGCTCGATGCGGGCGTGAATGCCCTTCTTGTCGAGCATCGGCACGCCAGTGTTGCGGCCATCGTTCTCGACCACCATGTCCTCGATGGAGCCAGCGGCGGCGTCGAGCACCGGCTCGAGAAGCGCCCAGTCGCCAAAGACGACCTTGTTCTTGTCCGTGCCAAAGACGTGGTCAGCGCAGGAAAGGTCGACGGAGGCACCCTCCTTCAGGCGGATATAGACCTTGACCGGCGTCTTCTTGGGAGCCGTCGCGATGTAGTTGATGATCTCCTGTGCGTCCATGCGGCGCGTCCTTTCGTAGTGAGTCGCCCGCCTCCGCCCGCACCGATGCGAGCGACGGAGACGAGCGAGCGCTTCAAACCCGTATGACGGGGCGCACCCCACCGTACGGGCGACAATCGATTCCTAGCCGAACATAACCTCGTCGAACCCATAGAAGCCCGGCTCGCGTCCCGCCATCTTGCGCGCGGCGGCGAGGGCACCGTTCACGAAGATCTGGCGGCTCGTGGCGCGGTGCGTGAGCGAGACCTCCTCGTCCGTCCCAAAGAAGCTCACGGTGTGCACGCCGGCGACGGTGCCGCCGCGCAGCGCGTGAACGCCGACCTCGCGCGGATCGCGCTTGCCCAGCATGCCCTCGCGGCCGTAGACGGGGTAATACTCGCCACGCCCCTCCTCGGCCTCGGTCTTAACCACGGCGTCGAGCAGCAGCTTCGCCGTTCCGCTCGGGGCGTCGACCTTCTGGTTGTGGTGCGTCTCGACGATCTCCACGTCGAACCCGGCAAGCTCGCGCGCGGCAAGCGCCGTGGCATGGCGCAGCGCCGCGATGCCCAGCGAGTAGTTGCCAGAGTGCAGCACGGCGGCCGCGGCGGCAAGCTCGCGAAGCTCGGCCATCTGATCGTCGGAGTAGCCCGTGGTGCCCGAGACGAGCGCGGCACCCGTTCGACGCACGTATGCGCACACGGCGGGAAGCGTCGCGACGTTGGAGAAGTCAATCAGCACGTCAGCTGCGGGAGCGGAATCCGCCACGGAGAGGTCGAAGCCGATCTGCGCGACGACCTCGAACGCAGGAGAGCCATCCTCGTTGCGAGCCGCCTCAGCCGTGGAGCGGATGAGCGAGCCCATGCGACCCTCGCCCATGATGGCGAGCCTGATAGGCGCCTTCTGCGCAGCCATCTCGTTAGTCAAGGAGCCCAGCCCCCTTCATGGCCTCGACGAGCTTGGCCTTGGGGCCCTCGCTCATGGGATACAGCGGCAGGCGGTAGTTGGCATCGATCATGCCCATCTGGGCGAGCGCCTCCTTGACCGGAATCGGGTTGACCTCACCGAACAGGGCGGAGATGAGCGGCTGGCCCTCGACCTGGATGCGCGTGGCGCGAGCGACGTCGCCATCGAGGTAGGCGCGGCACATCTCGTGGACGAGCGCCGGCTGGACGTCAGCCCAGACGCTGATCGTGCCGGAGCCGCCAAGGGCCATGAGCGGCACGGTGAGCGCATCCTCGCCGGAGTACAGGCGGAAGTCGTCAGACAGGCAATGGGCGATGCTCGCGGCATAGGCCATGTTGCCACTCGCCTCCTTGATGCCCATCACGTTGGGGTGGGCAGCGAGGCGCTCGACGTTGCGCACGGAGATGGAGCAACCCGTGCGACCAGGGATGTTATAGAGGATGCAGGGGATGTCCACCGCATCGGCGGTCTGCTTGAGGTGCTGGTAGATGCCCTCTTCGTTCGACTTGTTGTAGTAGGGCGTGATGATGAGCAGAGCGTCGGCGCCAAGCTCCTGATACTTGAGGCTCTTGGCCGTCTGAGCGGCGGTGCTGTTGGAACCCGAGCCCGCGATGACGGGGATGCGGCCCGCGATGTGGTCCACGACGAACTTGACGACGGAGTTGTCCTCCTCGTCCGTCATCGTGGCGCTCTCGCCCGTGGTGCCGAGCGTGAGGATCGCGTCCGTGCCGTTCTCGACGTGGAACTCGAGTAGGCGCTCAAGCTGGTCGAAGTTGACCGAGCCATCCTCGTTGAACGGCGTGATGAGGGCTACGATTGAGCCTTCGAGCTTGCGTACGTCCATGGTTTTCTCCTTATGTGATTGTCCGGCATGACTGCCGAACAAGCCTGATACCTGGTTGTTTGGCCTCTCGGCCGGTTATCGAGCGAGCCTTGCGGCCAGACGTCCGGCACCCGCCGCACGGCCCAGTCCGCACGACCGCGCGAGGCTACTTGATCCCCGTGAGTCCCTCGCACGCCACGGCAAGGCGCTCGTGCACCTCGGGCAGCACGTCAAGCGTGGCGAAGTAGTCCGCCGGGGTCTCAGCGCGGCGAATGAGCTCGTCTCCCCCATCCTCGCGGAGGAGCACCTCGGCTGCGCGCAGGCGGCCGTTGTAGTTGTAGCCCATCGAATAGCCGTGAGCGCCCGAGTCATGGATGACGAGGAGGTCCCCCACCTCGATCTTCGGCAGGTGACGGTCGACGGCGAACTTGTCGTTGTTCTCGCAGAGGTTACCAGTCACGTCATAGGTCTCGCTCGCCTCGGCGCGCGTCTTGTCCTCGCCGCCAGACTGGCCCACGACGCTCACGTGGTGGTAGGCGCCGTACATCGCGGGGCGGATGAGGTCGACGGCGCTCGCGTCAACGCCGATGTAGTCCTTGTAGATGCGCTTCTCATGGACGGCGCGCGTCACGACGCAGCCATAGGGCGCCAACACGAAGCGGCCCATCTCGGTATAAATCGCGACGTCCCCCATGCCGGCGGGAACGAGGATCTCCTCGTAGGCGGCGCGCACGCCCTCGCCGATCGCGCGGATGTCGTTCGCGATCTGGCCGGGCAGGTAGGGCACGCCCACGCCGCCGGAGAGGTTGACGAACGCCACGTGCGCGCCCGTCTTCTCCTCGAGCTCAACCGCAAGCCGGAACAGGATGCGCGCGAGCTTGGGGTAGTAGTCGTTCGTCACGGTGTTGCTCGCGAGGAACGCGTGGATGCCGAAGTTCTTGGCACCCTTGGCCTTGAGCTGGGAGAACGCCTCGAAGAGCTGCTCCGTCGTCATGCCGTACTTGGAGTCGCCGGGGTTATCCATGATGCCATTGGCGAGCTGGAAGAGGCCGCCCGGGTTGAAGCGGCAGCTCACGGTCTCGGGGATGGGCCCGGCGACCCTTTCGAAGAAGTCGATGTGGCTGATGTCGTCGAAGTTGACAATCGCCCCCAGCTTGCGGGCGAGGGCGAAGTCCGCCGCGGGCGTGTCGTTGCTCGAGAACATGATGTTCTGACCGGTGGCACCCACGGCCTCGGCGATCATGAGCTCCGTGTAGCTCGAGCAATCGCAGCCGCAGCCATACTCGCGTAGGATGGAGATCAGCGCGGGGTTAGGGTTGGCCTTCACGGCGAAGTACTCGCGAAAGCCGGGGTTCCACGAGAAGGCCTCGCGAATGGCCTCCATGTTGCGGCGAATGCCCGCCTCGTCATACAGATGGAAGGGCGTGGGGTACTTCTCCGCCAGGGACTCAAGCATGGCCTTGCTGGCGAAGGGGACCTTGAGGTCATACCCATGGTTTGGGAGACGGTCGAGATCAGCGGTGGTGCGGACCTCCGACGTCTCACCTTGCGCTGCCCCAGTGGGCAGACAGGTGTCTTCCGGCGCGCTCATGCGGCTCCAATCGATAGCGCTCCTGCAGGGACGGTGAGCCACGCCCGCGGCGCGGCCACTGCAGACAGTCCGGCGGGTCTCCCCCGACGGCCCACCCGGTTCGCCGTGCCCGACGTCCAGGTTCGGCGGGGTTGCCCACGCAGGGGGTCAACGCCTGCCGGCTCGCCCGTGCGCCCTCTCTCCCGCACCTCTATCAGTGGGGCAACCCTACCACAAACATGCCCCCGAAGCAGCGAAAACCATATCCGGTAAAATAAGGTTTACGAGACGTCGACATGACATTCCCCTTAAGGAGGAGCCATGCTCATCACGAGAAGGGCGTTCTTACTCAGCGCCGCCACCGCGGCATTCGGCCTCGCCGCCTGCCAGAAGCAGGGGGCCTCATGGAGCGCCGAGGCGGATGACTCTCTCGACTACCTCTCTCGCGAGGGCGCGGACGGCGACTCATCCGTCCTGACCGGCGACGCCTGGGCCCCGCGCGAGGGCTTCATCCAGCTCCAGCTTTGCGGCGCGTCCATCCCCGGCCAGAAGATCGAGTCCGTCTCCGAGAAGGACGACACGCTCACGGTAACGCTCGAGGTGCAGGACGGCCCCCAGACGATGGACCTTCTCATCACCGAGTGGCGCCTCACGCCAGAGGGGGACGCCAACGCCTCCTCCATCGAGCGCGTCATGATCGATTACGGCGGGGGCGATGTCCGCGAGGCGGAGCGCGCCGAGTAGCTGGCCAACCTCGGGCGCGCAGCAGTCCCGAGCGGTCGCCCCGGGCGCACGCCGCTCGAGGCCGCCACACCCGCTGCCTTTCCGGCCGCGGCACTCCCGGCGTGGCGTATATTCTCGTAACGAAAAACGATGCGCGCCGCACCCGCACCTGCGGGCGCCGCGCGAACTCGAGCCGCACGCGCTCGACAACACCACGCAATGGAGGTCCCATGACCGATCTTGAGCTGCTCACGAAGTTCCGCCGCGACCTACATCGCATACCGGAGCTTTCCTTTGACCTCCCCGAGACATGCGCCTACGTGCGCGATGTTCTCGAGAGCCTCTCCTGCGAGGTGACCGCCCCCTGCGAGAGCTGTGTCGCCGCCTACTTCGACGTCGACGCCGCCTGCGAGCGTGAGCCCGGCGGCCCCGCCACCGCCATTCGCGCCGACATGGACGCCCTCCCCATCACCGAGAACAGCGGCGTCGAGTTCTGCTCCTCCAAGCCCGGCCACATGCACGCCTGCGGCCATGACGGCCACATGGCCATGGCCCTCGCCGCGGCCTGCTGGGTGGACGAGGTGCTGCGAGGCGTCCGCGAGGGAGCCGCCTGTCCCCTGCCGCGCAACATCCTGTTCGTGTTCCAGCCCGCGGAGGAGACCACCGGCGGCGCCCGCATCGTCTGCGAGAGCGGCGTGTTCGAGCGCTACCACGCAGACCGCATCTTCGGCTTCCACGTCTGGCCGGACCTTCCCGCCGGCGTCATCGCGACGCGCCCAGGTGCCCTTCTTGCCCGCGCGAGCGAGACCCACGTGACCATCCACGGCACCTCGAGCCACATCGCCAAGAGTGCGGACGGCAACGACGCGCTGCTCGCCGGCGCGCACTTCCTCACCGGCGTCGAGGCCCTCATGGCGGAGCTCTCCGCCGAGGAGCCATGCCTGCTCAAGTTCGGCCTCATGCAGAGCGGCACAGTCTGCAACGCCATCAGCGCGGAGACGAAGGTCGCCGGCAGCCTGCGCGTCTTCTCGGACGAGATGTTCGATCGCGCTCGAGCCGGCGTCGAGCAGCGCCTCGCGGACGCCTGTGCCACCTACGGCTGCACCTATGACCTCGACTTTGCCGAAGGCTACCCGCCCGTCACGAACGACGCGGCGCTCTATCACCTTGCGAAGTCCGCCCTTGGAGACACGCTCGAGCTCGTGCCCGAGCCCCTCCTCATCGCCGAGGATTTCGCCTTTTACCAGCGCCATCTGCCGGGCCTGTTCATGCTGCTCGGCACTGGCACCGGCATCCCGCTTCACTCGGATGAATTCCGCATGGACGAGGACGTGCTCGTCCGCGGACTCGAGACCTATCGCGCCCTTCTGCGGTGCGAGTAAGGAGAACCTCATGAAGTTCCTCATCGCAAGCGACATCCACGGCTCCGCCGCCTGGTGCCGTCGCCTCATGGACGCCCTCGACGCGGAGCAGCCCGACCGCTTGCTCCTCCTCGGCGACATCCTCTACCACGGCCCGCGCAACGACCTCCCCGAGGGCTACGCGCCCAAGGAGGTCATCGCCATGCTCAACCCGCTCGCATCGAGCATCATCGCCGTGCGCGGCAACTGCGAGGCGGAGGTCGACCAGATGGTCCTCGACTTCCCCTGCATGGCGGACTACACCACCATCTTCGACCCCGCGGCCGCACTCGCCGCGGATGGTTCTGCACGCGAGAAGCCCGGCTGCGAGCTCTTCCTCACGCACGGCCACGTCTACGGAGCGGGCTTCCACAACAGCGTCGACAAGCTGCCGGAGCTCCCCGCCGGCTCCATCCTGCTCTACGGCCACACGCACAAGAAGGTAAGCGAACCCGCGCCCACGCACGAGGGCGTCTGGGCGTTCAATCCCGGCAGCGTCTCCATCCCCAAGGACGGCACGCACAGCTATGGCGTCTACGAGAACGGCGCCGTTCGCCAGGTCGTCATGGAGGCGTAGCGCGCCGCAACAAACCCCATACGGACGAGACAAGCGCCCCGGAACCCATGGTCCGGGGCGCTAGTCATTCGAATCCGCACGGGCGCGGAGCCCATGGCGCGGGATGCGGGCGCGAGGACCCGCTAGAACTTCGTCGGGATGCCACCCTTTGCGAGGAGTGCCTCGGTATGCTCGCGAAGCTCGCGGACGACCTCGGGGATGCGCTCGAACTCGTAAGGCGTCGTCTGGTAGACGTAGTTAATCCAGTTGCGGTAGAGCAGGTTGGCATGGCTGCGCCAAGTGAAAATGGGTTGCTTCTCCGGGTCATCGTCGGGGAAGTAGTTCACCGGCAGCTGGATGGGCAGGCCCGCGTGGAAGTCGCGCCAGTACTCGTCCGCCAGCGTGTCGCGGCCGTACTCGAAGTGGCCGAGCGCGTAGATCTCGCAGAAGTCGCGCGTGGCGATGAGGGCCGGGCCGCTCGTCTCGCCGCGGCTGAGCACCTGGAGCGACGGATCGGCGTCGATCTCCTTCTCATCGGGCGCGGCGTGGCGACTGTGCGGCATGTTGTGAACCTCGTCGAAGCCGTTCGTGAGGAAGTTGTACTCATCGCAGAGACGCTGCGGGAACACGCCAAAGAGCTTGCTGCCCAGCAGACGCTTGTGAACACCGTGAAGGTGATAGAGGCCCGCGAACGCGCCCCAGCAAAGGAACATCGTGGAGAGCACGTGCTCCTGGGCCCAGTCCATGATGCGGCAAAGCTCGTCCCAATAGTCGACGCTCTCGAACGGCATCTGCTCGACGGGCGCGCCCGTGATGATGAGGCCGTCATAGTTGTTGGACTTGAGCTCGTCGAACGTGTCGTAGAACTTCACGAGGTGGTCCGCCGCGTGCGTGGCCTCATGGCTCGAGACGCGCATGAAGTCAACGCTCACCTGGATGGGCGACTTCGAAATCAGGCGGAGGATCTGGGTCTCCGTCTCGATCTTCGTGGGCATCAGGTTGAGCAGGGCAATGCGCAGCGGACGAATCTGCTGCTTGCTAGCCACGTCCTCCTCGAGGGCGAAAATGCGCTCCTGCTGGAGGATGCGCTTGGCGGGCAGGCCGTCTGGGATGTTGATGGGCATTGAGCCGAGAAACCTTTCTGGGCACACGCGGCGGGGCAAATGAGACTCCGCGCGGGCCATAGCGCCGGTCGGTCTACCGCCGGCAGTCAAACGTACGGTTCTTTATGGTAACGCAGCGAGGCGGGGCGCAACGTGGCGGCGGCGGCGTTGGGTTGGGCCCAAACGCCGATAATGGAGCAGACGCCAACGAACGAGGAGTGCCCATGCCCAAACTAGCAAGCTACTACCTGCCCGGCCTCTACGTCGAGGACCACTCCGTGGAGGTCCCGCTCGACTGGCGCGGCACCGAGCCCGAGCGAGCCGCCACGGACGGACTGCCGGCCGGCGAGCGCATCCATGTGTTCTACCGCACGGCCTGCACACCCGAAAACGTCGGCCGGGACCTGCCCCTGCTCGTGTTCCTCCAGGGCGGTCCGGGCGGCCAGGGCCCGCGTTTGCTCTCGCCCACCTCGGACGGCTGGATCGCCGAGGCCATCAAGCACTTCCGCGTGGTGCTGCCAGACCAGCGCGGCACTGGCCGCAGCGAGCACGCGAGCGCCAAGTCCATCGCGCGCCGCGGGGATGCGCGCGCCCAGGCGGATTACCTCAAGCGACTGCTCGCCCGATCCATCGTGCGCGACCTCGAGTACATCCGCCTCACCGAGTTCGGCGGCCGCGCCTGGACCACGCTCGGCCAGAGCTATGGCGGCTTCCTCACGCTCACCTACCTCAGCTTCTACCCGCAGGGCATCGCCGCGAGCTTCACGTGCGGCGGCATCCCGCATGTGCCGGCAAGCGCTGCGGACGTCTATGCCCACACGTTCCCGCGCATGGCCGCCAAGACGCGCGCCTATTACGCACGCTACCCCGAGGACGAGGCCCGCATGGCCGCGGTCGCGGACCGACTCGCCACAGGCGACGTCACGCTGCCCGATGGCAGCCCGTTCACGCCGCGCCGCCTCCAGACACTCGGCGGCGGCCTGGGCATGAAGCCCGCGCCCGAGCGCCTGCACAACCTTCTCGACACCGCCTTCGAGACGGGCGATGGCTCCCCCGCCTGCGCCGGCTCCACGCCCGAGCTCACGGACGGCTTCCTCATGGCCGCGCTTCAGAACCTCACGACGGCCGGCAATCCGCTCTACTGGACGCTGCAGGAGTTCATCTACGCCAACGGCACGCTCGACGCCCCCATCCGCTGGGCAGCCGAGCACGAATACGCGCGCCATCCCGAGTTCGATGCGGTGGCGCGGCCGCTCATGCTCACGGGCGAGGCGGCGTTCCCCTTCATGTTCGAGGACGACCCGCTGCTTGCCCCGCTCAAGCCAGCCGTGGACCTGCTCATGGAGGACACGGAGTTCGACGAGATCTACGACGAGCGCCAGCTCGCGGCAAACGAGGTGCCCCTGCAGGCCGCCGTCTACTTCGATGACCTGTACGTGGACTCGGGCCTGCAGCTCGACACGCTCTCCCGCGTGGCCACAAGCCATGCCTGGGTCACGAACGAGTTTGAGCACGACGGCCTGCATGGCAGCGTCGTGTTCGCGCACCTGTTCGAGGAGGCGCTGGGCCGCGGCGACCTCGAGCGCGCGCTTCGCTCGTAGCCACGGGTATAAACGCAACAGGCACCAACCACGAGAGGGGACCAGAGCATGAACGAGGTCATCGAGGCGCTCGAGCAGCGCCGCAGCTGCAGGAAGTTCTCGGACAAGCCTGTCGAGGACGAGAAGGTAAAGCAGATCGTCGAGGCGGGGCTGTACGCCGCGAGCGGCATGGGCAGGCAGGCCACGCACCTCGTCGTAGTAACGAACCCGGATGACGTGGCGCAGCTCAGCCGCATGAACGCGGCCATCATGGGCGCCGAGGGCGATCCATTCTACGGCGCCACGACCGTCATCGTCGTACTCACGGACCCCGCCGTTCCCACCTGCGTCGAGGATGGCGCGCTTGTCATGGGCAACCTCATGAACGCGGCGCATGCCCTGGGCGTGGGGTCGTGCTGGATTCACCGCGCCCACGAGGAGTTTGACTCCGACGAGGGCAAGGCCCTGCTCGCCAAGTGGGGCGTCGAGGGCGAGTGGCGCGGCGTCGGCCACTGCATCCTCGGCTACGCAGACGAGGGTGGCGAGAAGCCCGCTGTCGAGCGCCTCGCGGACCGCGTCACCTACGTGAAGTAGCCAGGCGCCCCAAAGCCCGAGCAGACGCCGCCGGCCCACCATCGACTCGCCGAGGCATCTCCGCGCCGCCCGGGCACCGCGCAACACATCCCCCAGCCGCCGCCCGCGCGATGCAGGCGACGGCTCTTTTCCCTGGATAGCCATAGCTTTGTCCTATGGTTTCATATCAGTAATTCATGGTGGGGTTATAGGGTTTTATTTAGCTCGGCTTTCAGATTCGCTGATATACTCGTCCGCATGATTGAGCTGACTAACATATCCAAGGTTTACGACACGCCCGCTGGCCCCTTCCGCGCCATCGATGACGTCACGCTGAGCATCGGCTCTGGCGACATCTTCGGCATCATCGGAGAGTCCGGCGCCGGCAAGTCCACCCTCGTGCGCTGCATCAACCTTCTTGAGGAGCCCACGAGCGGTACGGTCGCCATCGACGGGCGCGACGTTACGAGCCTTCGCGGCCGTGAGCTCCGCGAACTTCGTGCGGACATCGGCATGATCTTCCAGAGCTTCAGCCTGTTCCAGCAGCGCACCGTGCTCGACAACGTCATCTTCCCCGCAACGCTCGCGAGCACCGGCAAGCGCATCTCCCGCGCCGAGGCTCCGGAGCGCGCCCGCAAGCTCCTGCGTCTCGTCGGCCTCGAGGGCAAGGAGGGCTCCTACCCCTCCCAGCTTTCCGGCGGCCAGCAGCAGCGCGTGGCAATCGCCCGCGCACTCATGACGCGCCCGAAGACCCTCCTGTGCGACGAGGCCACAAGCGCCCTCGACACGCTCACCACCAGTCAGGTCCTCGATCTCCTTGCACGCATCAACGAGGAGCTCGGCGTGACCATCGTCCTCATCACCCACTCGCTCGCCGTTGCCCGCCGCATCTGCAACCACGTCGTCGTCATGGATCACGGCCATGTGGTCGAGCAGGGCACCGCGGAGGAGATCTTCAGCAACCCGCAGGCAGACGTCACGCGCGCCCTGCTCCAGTTCGAGGGGGAGACGCGCTAATGGAGCTGTCCGCATTCTTCGACAAGTACGGCGAGCTTCTCGCGCAGGGCACCGTCGACACCACGGTCATGGTGCTCGCATCGACGCTCGGCGCCTATGTCATCGGTATCGTCCTGGGCACGCTCCTCACGGTGCTTGGCCCGGACGGCCTGCGTCCCAACCGCGTCGCCTATTCCGCCCTTGGTTGGCTCGTCAACATGGCGCGCTCGCTGCCGTTCATCATCCTCTTGCTCTTCATCATCCCCGTGACGCGCGTCGTCGTGGGCACCACCCTCGGCGTGCCGGCGGCGGTATTCCCCCTCATCATCTCCGCAGCCCCGTTCGTCGCCCGCATGGTAGAGTCGAGCGAGGCAGAGGTCGACCGTGGCCTCATCGAGGCGGCCAGCTCCATGGGAGCCTCCACCTGGGAGATCATCGTCAAGGTCTATCTGCATGAGGGCCTTCCCAGCCTGCTCCGCGGCCTTCCCATCGTGATCATCACGATTCTCGGCTACACCGCGATGGCCGGCACCGTTGGCGCCGGTGGCCTGGGCGACATCGCCATCCGCTACGGCTACCAGCGCTATCAGGATGACGTCATGTTCGCGACCGTGATCATCCTCATCATCATGGTCCAGGTCATCCAGACGGTGTGCAACCTGCTTGTTCGCGTCTGCGACAAGCGAATGCGCTCCTAGCGAGCACACATAGTCAGCGCCAGACGGCGCAATCCAAACTCGGAGTCTTGCCCTTGGGCGATGCCCTTTGGCTACTCATATCGAAATTGCCCACCACGATCAGTCAAATCGTTCTCTTTCGAAAGGAACCACCATGTCCATCAAGCAGCACATCAAGCCGCTCGCCGGCATCGTGGCCGCCGCCGGCCTCGCCCTCGCCCTGACCGCCTGCGGCGGCAACTCCGGCGCCGCCACCACCGCGGCCGCCTCTTCCAGCGCCTGTCTCTTATACACATCTGACGCTGCCGACGA
>USBN01000037.1 GCA_900552935.1 uncultured Coriobacteriaceae bacterium
CTCTCGGATCAGCCCGCCCGCGCCATCGCCTACGTGAGCTGCGACCCGGCGACCCTCGCCCGCGACCTCGCTCGCTTCCGCGAGATTGGCGTCTTCGAGCCGGTCTCCGTCACGCCGGTCGACCTCTTCCCGCAGACCTTCCACGTCGAGACCGTCACCAAGCTCGTTCGCAAGTAACCCACAAGGCCGCCGACACGGCAGATTGGATACACCATGGCACGCATCGCAATCCTTCTTGCTGATGGCTTCGAGCCCATCGAGGCGCTCGCCCCGGCAGACGTCTGCCGTCGCGGCGGCCAGGACGTGGCCCTCGTCACTATAAACGCCGAGCCGCACGTCACCTCTGCCCAGAACGTCGGCATCGACTGCGATGCCACGCTTGACACCTATGACTTCGCCACCTGCGACCTTATCGTCCTGCCCGGCGGCCTTCCTGGCACCACGACGCTGCGCGCCACCGACCGCGTCTGCGAGCTCGCGCGCGACTTCATGGAGAACCGCAAGGTAGGCTCGATCTGCGCCGCTCCTTCCATCCTTGCCGAGCTCAACCTCCTCGAAGGCCGAACGGCAACCTGCTATCCGGGCTTCGAAGGAGATTTTCCCGCCGGCGTTCGCCCGGAGAAGAACGGTGTCTACCGCGACGGCAACCTCGTAACCGCGTCTGGCCCCGGCTTTGCCGTCGAGTTTGGCCTCGCCCTGCTCGAGCTTCTCACCGATAAGACCACTGCTGACAGCGTCGCCTCCGGCATGCTCATCGAAAGGTAGGTGCGCGTTTTGTCGCTGTTTGACCTTCCCAGCCGCATAGATCGCCTCGTTCTCGCAAGCGGCTCCCCCAGGCGCGTCGAGCTCCTGACGGAGATAGGCTTCGACCCCATCGTGAGGCCGCAGGACATCGATGAGGCGGCGGCGCTCGAGGCTTTTGCCAACAGCTTTGACGAGGAGCTGGGTGAGGATTTCGACGAGGAGCCCACTTGCGAGGAGATGGTCCGTCATCTCGCGGAATGCAAGGCGATGAGCGCCCTCGGAGACGAGACCAAGCCCGGCGACGTCATCCTCGCGGCGGACACCATCGTCGCCATCGACGGCGAGGAGCTTGGCAAGCCCCGTTCCGAGGAAGATGCCATCGAGATGCTCCACGCGCTCTCCGGGCGCACGCACGAAGTGTCTACCGGCGTCTGCCTCCTATCTCCCACGCGAACGGGCGGGCACAGGTCCTTCTCGTTCTATGAGACCACGAGCGTCACGTTCTACGAACTAGACAATGCGACCATCGAGGCCTACGTCAAAACCGGGGAGCCGCTCGATAAGGCCGGAGCCTACGGGATCCAGGGGCTCGGCCGCACGCTTGTGCGTACAATCAAAGGCGACTACTTCAATGTGGTCGGCCTCCCCGTGGCCAAAACGATGCGCGCACTTGAGGCTTTCGTCGGAAAGAGCGACTAATGGCAAAGAGAATTTCGGGTCGAACGATGCAGGACGACAAGAGGCTCGAAGGTCCGCGTGACCTTGCGGCCAAAGCGGCGGAGGTGCCGGCCACGACCATCGCCGACGTCTCCCAAATCCCCGGAATTCGCATCGCCCATCACACGGACGAGGAGAACGGCACCGGCTGCACGGTCATCGTCTGCCCGGCCGGTGCCACGGGCGGTGTAGACGTCCGAGGGGGCGCCCCCGCCACTCGAGAGACGGACCTCCTCCGCCCGGAGGAGACGGTCGACGTCCTACACTCCGTCGTGCTCTCTGGCGGAAGCGCCTATGGCCTGGCCGCCTCCGTTGGCGTTGCCGAGGAACTCGAGCGCCATGGCATCGGGCTTGACGTGCAGGTTGGCGTCGTCCCAATCGTATCTGGCGCATGCCTCTTCGACCTGGCCTTCGCAAACCCGCACGTGCGCCCCACCGCGCGCGACGGAGCCTCGGCATGCACCCGCGCGCTCGACAACCCGCCGGTCCCGCTACCCAGAGGCAACGTCGGGGCTGGCTGCGGGTGCACCGTCGGCAAGCTAGGTGGCCCCACGTTCGCGATGAAGTCCGGGCTCGGGACCGACGTCGAACAGGCAGGCACGCTCGTCTGCGGTGCCATCGCCGCCGTCAATGCGTGTGGAAACGTCGTCGACCCGGATACGGGCGAGGTCATCGCCGGCATGCGCTCCCAGACGGGCGCGGGCTTCGTGGATGAGTGCGACCTCGCACTCTCCATGGCTGCGAGGATGCCCCTCGAGGCAGGCCACAACGGCAGCACCCAGCCTCCCATGCGCACGAACACGACCATCTCCTGCGTCATAACCAACGCCAAGCTCACGAAGGCCCAGGCAACGAAGGTCGCCCAAATGGCGGCGGATGCCTATGCCCATGCGATTCGCCCCACCCACACGACCAATGACGGCGACACCGTTTTCGTCATGGCAACCGGCGAGGTTGAGATGCCCGTCGACGTGGTGGGCATCCTCGCAACGCGCGCCCTCGAGCGAGCCATCACAGACGGCGCCCGCAGCGCCAAAACCTCTCACGGCCTCCCCGGCGCCGCGGATCTCTAGGACTGTTCACCAGGCTCACACACCCGTACGAACGAATAGCGGAAAGGCTCCAATGTACAAGCTCATCGCAAGCGACATGGACGAGACGTTCCTCGACGGGCATCACCAGATTCCGCCCGCAAACCTCCCGGCACTCAAGCGCCTGCGCGAGCTTGGTGTGCTCTTCGTTCCCAGCTCCGGACGAGGCTATCTCTCCATCATGGACAACTTTGAGGACATCGACCCTGCCCTCATGGAGGGCACGTACGTCATCTCTTATAACGGGGGCTCGATAAATCGTTTTGGCGACCCCGAGCCGATCTTCTCCCACAGCCTCGACCATGACCTCGCAGACGAGCTCTGGAGGTTTGGGCGTGAGCGCGGGCTCTCCATGCACGCCTACACGCCAGACGGTCGCATTCTCGTGCAGGACATGACCGAGAGCGAGTCTCGCTACCTCGCGTCACTCCGCCGCATCGAGAAAGTGGACCTTCCGGACCTGTCGAGCGTACCCGTCGTCTCGAAGATGATCTACATGAACATGGACTTCGACTGGCTTCACGAATTTGGCGCCAACGTCGTCAACCCCATGCTCGACGGACAGGCAACGATCACCTACTCCTCCGGTCGCTACCTCGAGGTCAATCCCCTAGGCTGCGACAAGGGCGAGGGCCTCAGGAAGCTTGCCGAGATTCTCGGCGTAGACATCGCGGATACGATCGCCTTCGGGGACTCCGCCAATGACCGCGAGATGATTGCCGCGGCTGGCCTCGGCGTGGGCGTAGCCAACGTGACCGACGACGTACGCCCCGTCTGTGACCTCGTGCTCGACACGACGGGGCCCGACGGAGCGCTTCCCGAGCTAGTTGAGCGCGTCATCGAACCCCAGCATCGTTAGAGGCAAGCCGCCTGCGTCGTTGCCATCTCGGCAAATTCGCAGGCGGCTTTATTGTTTGCTATAGCGCTTCCGTGAGGTTAGAACGGAAGTTTTCCTCCGGGCATGCCCATGCCGCCCGGCATGCCGCCACCCATCTGACGCATCATCTGCTGCATCTGGCGCTTAGCCTGCTTGCGGTTGCCGCTCCCCATCATGCCGCGCATCTTGCCCATCATCTTGTTGAGCTCGCTCCACTGCTTGATGAGGCGGTTGACGTCCTGCACGGAGTGTCCGGAGCCGCGCGCGATGCGCTGGCGACGCATGCCGTTAATGATGCCCGGGGTAGCGCGCTCCTGCTTCGTCATCGAATGGATGATGCTCTCGATCTGGCGCATCTGCTCCTCGGAGTTATCGCCACCCATCTGGCGCAGCGCCCTGTCTCCGCCGGGAAGCATGCCCAAGATCTTTCCCATGCCGCCCATCTTGCGAATCTGCTGCATCTGGGCAAGCATGTCGTCCATCGTGAAGCCCTCGCGCAGCATCCTCTCGGCTTCGGCGGCGGAAGCGGCGTCAGCGTTGGCCTGGGCCGTCTCGATGATGCCCACGACATCACCCATGCCGAGGATGCGCTTGGCCATGCGGTCCGGATGGAAGACCTCGAGGGACTCGGGCTTCTCGCCCATGGAGACGAACTTAATGGGCTTGCCCGTCACGGCGCGGACGGACAGCGCGCCGCCGCCGCGGGCGTCGCCATCGAGCTTGGACATGATGACACCGTCGAACTCAGTGCGCTCGGCGAACTCGGAAACGACGTTGACGATGTCCTGACCAGTCATCGCGTCGACGACCATGAGGACCTGGTCGGGCTTGACCGCGCTCTTGATGTCGACGGCCTCCTGCATCATGAGCTCGTCGATCTGGAGACGTCCAGCGGTATCGACGATGACCACGTCGCGGAGGTGGTCGACGGCCTCCTGAACGGCCTCGCGCGCGATCGCGACGGCGTCCTTGCCGTCACCGCGGTAGACGGGCACGCCAATCTCGCCGCCGAGGGTCTCGAGCTGGTCAGCCGCGGCGGGACGGTGCGTGTCGCACGCGGCGAGCTGCGGAGAGCGGCCCTGCTTCTTGAGCATGTAGGCAAGCTTGGCGCTCGCGGTGGTCTTACCGGAGCCCTGCAGGCCAACGAGCATGATCACGTTGGGCGTGCGGTTGGGCATAAGTGTGAGCTTGCTCTCAGTGGAGCCGAGAAGCTCCGTGAGCTCAGCGAGAACGACCTTGACGACGTTCTGCGCAGGCGTCAGAGAGGTAAGGACCTCGGCCGTGAGGCACTGCTCCTTGCAGCGGGCCACGAAGTCCTTGACCACGCGGAAGTTGACGTCTGCCTCAAGCAGCGCCATGCGAATCTCGCGCATTGCCGCGTTGATATCGTCCTCCGTGAGGCGACCCTTGCCGCGCAGCTTGTCGAAGGTATCCGTGAGGCGGTCTGAGAGGCTATTGAACATCGAAGCTCCTAGCTGGGATTCGTTGCGAACAGTACTGGCTAGACGTCAGGGAAGGCTCGGTAAGCTCGAGCCTAGATCGTCTCGCCCACGAGGGCGCGGGTGAAGCTGAGCGCGTCGAAGGACTGGAAGTCATCGATGCCCTCGCCCACACCGATGCGCCAGATCGGCAGGTCGAGCTGACTCGCAATCGAGACCGCGATACCGCCCTTCGAGGTACCGTCGAGCTTCGTCACGATGAGGCCATCGAGATCGAGCGCGTCGTTGAACTCCTTCGCCTGCGCGAGGCCGTTCTGGCCAGTGGTCGCATCGACGACGAGGACAACGGTCACGGGCATGCTCGCGCGCTTGCGCGTGACGTTCACGATCTTGGCGAGCTCACGCATGAGCTCGGGAGACGTGTGCAGGCGTCCGGCGGTGTCGATAAGCATGAGCTCCGTGCCCTCGCGCTCCGCGGTCTCGACCACGTTATAGCAGACGCTCGCAGGGTCAGCGCCGCGCTCGCGGGTGACGACGCGCACGTCAGCGCGCTCGCCCCAGACCTGGAGCTGCTCAATCGCGGCGGCGCGGAAGGTGTCGGCGCCGCCGATGAGGACGGACTTGCCCTTGCCCTTCGCGGCCGCGGCAAGCTTGCCCACCGTGGTGGTCTTGCCGGCGCCGTTGATGCCGACGAACAGCACGCAGCTCGGCGTGTCGTCGAACGGATCGCGGTCGGAGATGGGGAACGCCTCGGCCAGGCGCTTGGCGAGGGCCTCACGGAGCTGGTCGGCCGTACGCAGGCCCTTCTTCGCGGCAAGCTCGCGGAGGTCATCCGTGACGCTCATCGCGAGCTCGGGACCGATGTCACCCATGACGAGGGTATCCTCGAGATCCTCCCAGAACTGCTCGTCGACGTCGCCGCCCATGTAAAAGATCTGGTTGAGCGCCTCGCGAGACTTCGCGAGTCCGCTCCTCAAGCGGTCAGCAAGCCCCATCAGGCATCGACCACCTTTCCTGTCGCGCGGTCAAGCCGCTGGGATACAACGTGACTGACACCATCGGCCTGCATGGAGACGCCGTACAGGACGTCGGCCTGCTCCATGGTCCTCCTCTGGTGCGAAATGACGATAAGCTGCGTCGTCTCCTTGAGCTGCTCGATGGCATCGAGAAGCTTGTCGAGGTTGGCGTCGTCGAGCGCCGCCTCCACCTCGTCGAAGACGTAGAACGGCACGGTTCGCGTGCGATAGACAGCAAAGAGCAGCGCGAGGGCCGTGAGGGACTTCTCGCCGCCGCTCATGAGCGTCATCTTCGCGATGCGCTTGCCCTTGGGCTGCGCCACGACCTCGATGCCGGTCTCCGCGGGATGGTCCGGGTCGCACATCTCGAGATGCGCCTTGCCACCCGGAAAGAGCATGCCGAAGATCTCGATGAAGTTGGCGTTCACGGCCTCGAAGGTCTCGAGGAACTGCCTACGCATCTTGCGGTCGATGGCCGCGGTGATCTTGACGAGCGCGGCACGGGCCCTCTCGAGGTCCTCGAGCTGAGCCCCGATGTAGTCCGCACGCTCCTTGAGCTTGGTGTACTCGTCCATCGCGACCTGGTTGACGGGGCCGAGGCTATCGATCTGGCGGCGGAGGGACGCGACCTCGCGCTCGGTGGCCTCGCGGTCATCGGGCTCGGGCATCTGCAGCGCCTCTTCGAGGACGTGTCTACCGTCGGCCGTGATCTGCGCGATCGCTTGCTCGACGCGGACCTCGAGGCGTCCGCTCTCCACCTTAACGTCGCTCTGGGCGCCCTTGGCCTGCTCAAGTGCCGCATTGGCGTCCGCGACCTGCTGCTTCGCGTCGCCGATGGTCTTCTTGAGGGAGTCGGAGTCCGCCTCGGCGAGACTCGCACGGTCACGCAAGCGCTCTGCCCAGGTCTTACAAGCCTCGTGGATCGCCTCGTAGCGCTCGTGGAGCGGGTCGACGCGAAGGCGCAGCACCTCGAGGGAGCGCGTAGCCTCCTCAGCGGCGCGGGCGCGCTCGTCAAGGGAGGTGATGCGGCCGGAGAGCTCACGCTGGCGCTCGTCGAGGTGATGCAGGCGCTCGCGGCTCGTCGCAAGCTTGAGGCGCGCGTCGGCGGCCTTCTTGGTGGCCTCGTCCTCTGCTCGAGAGGCCTCGCGACGGCGGCTAGTAGCCTCCTCGAGGTCGCGCGACAGCTTGGCAAGGCGTTCCTTGGCGGCATCTGCCTTGGCCTTGAGCTCATCCAGGCGCGGACGTGCCTCGCGGGTGCGCTCGCGTGCCTTCTCGCGGCGGGCCTCCACCTGCGTGCGCCCGTCATGAGCGGAGCTCACCTGAGACTGCAGGCGGCCGACCTCCGAGTTGAGGGAGTCCCTCTCGCCGGTGAGGCGGGAGAGCTCGCCGGCGGCGTCGGCGGAGGCGTCGCGAGCCCGGGCGAGGGCGTCCGCGGCGGCATCCGCGGCGGCAGAAGCGCTCGCGAGCGTCGAGTCGGCCGAGGCGACGGCTGTCTCGAGGGCAGGCATACCCTCCTCGAGCGCGGCGACCTCACGCCTGCGCTCGAGCGTGCCCGCGGCGGCGCCGGCAGAAACGCCAGCCCGCGTGCGACCGTCGCTCGTCGGTAACGTAGGTAAGGCTCGGGTTCGCGGCGTGGGCACGCACCGCCGCCTCGGGGGAATCGACGATGAAGACATCGCCCAAGAGGCGCTCTACGAGGCCCCTGGCGCCGTCCTCGACATCAAGCATGTCGACGAGGCGACGGCCCTCCCCCTGGGGCGCGACGGGCGCGGTCTCAGAGAGGTTAAGGACCGTAAAGGAACCCGCCGCGGAAGCCTCGCCCGCGGCGGCATCCATGAGACGCGCGACGTCAGCGCCTGCAGAAACGACAGGCGCGGATAGCGTGTCGCCGAGAAGGCGCTCGACGAGCGAGTCGAGCTCGGCCGGGGCACTCACGACGTCAGCGAGGCGATAGCGAACGAGACCCGCGAGCGAGCCGTCAGACAACACGCGCCCCTCGAGAGACTCGGAACCCGGAACGAGCCCGGCGTCGATTGAGCGAAGTGCCTCGAGCTTAGCCTGGGCGCCAGAGAGCGCTGCCTTGGCGGCGCCCAACGCCTCGCGCGCGGCCTTCGCGGCCTCGCGAGCAGCGTCCCTCTCAGCCGCGAGGCGAGAGATCTCCTCCTTGGCGGCCTCTGAGGCGGCGCGGGCGTCCTCGATGCTCGAGGCGAGCTCCTCGAGTCTGCCAGAGCGACTCGCGAGCGCGGCCTCGGCAGTCTCGAGCTGCTCGTCGATCTGTGCGAGACGGCTCGCGAACATCTGGTCCTCGACCTCGGCGTTACTGATTTCGTCCGTGAGCTTGGCGTGCGCGAGCGTCGCGTCGTCGAGTTCGCGCTGGCAGGAACGCTGTTCGTCATTGAGGCGCGCCTGGGCAGAACCAGACTCGCGGCGAGCAGCCGTGGCCTCGCGAGCCGCGGGTTCGAGGCGCTTGACCTCCGCCTCGAGGGTCTCGGTTGCGACGCGCGTGTCAGACAGGCGCCCAGAGACGTCCTCGAGCTCGCTCGATGCCTCGCTCCTCTGGCGATCGACCTGCGAGAGCGTCATGCGCGTCTCGGAGAGGCGATCGACCATGTTGCGGCCCTTCTCCTCGAGAAGGCGCATGTCGCTCTCGAGGCGGCCGAGGATGTCGCTGCAGCGACGGCGTTGCTCGCCGAGGTCTCCGACGAAGAGACCCTTCTGCTCGAGCAGGCTCTGGAGCTTCTCGAGCTCGCGGCTCTTCTCGTCCGCGCGGAACTGCGCGAGTTCGACGGCAGCCGAGGCCTCCTTGGCGCGGGACTCGAGCTCGGTCCACTGGCGCTGGAGACGCCTCACGTCGTCGACGGCGAGCTGGCAGGTGAGCTCTGACAGGCGACGGTCAAGCTCCTCCCAGCGCTTCGCGCGATCAACCTGGCGCTCAAGCGGGCGAAGCTGGCGGTTGAGCTCTCGCGCGACGTCGCGGGCGCGTACGAGGTTCTTGTCCATGTCCGCGAGTTTGCGCTGGGAGCGCTCCTTGCGACGACGGTGCTTGGATATGCCCGCGGCCTCCTCGATGAGGACGCGCCTTTCCTCCGGGCGGCTCGAGAGGATAGAGTCGAGCTTGCCCTGGGAGATGATCGAGTGCGTGTCCTTGCCAAGGCCGGAGTCATGCAGGATGTCCTGGATGTCCATGAGACGGGCCGGAGCGCCGTTAATGAGGTACTCGGACTCGCCGGAGCGATACATCCTGCGCGTGATGCCAACCTCGGAGAAGTCGACCGGCAGGGTGTGGTCCGTGTTGTCGAGCACGAGTGTGACCTCGGCCACTCCCACAGGCTTGCGGGCAGAGGATCCCGAGAAGACGACATCCTCCATGGCCTGGCCGCGCAGCATCTTGGCGCTCTGCTCGCCCAGGACCCAGAGGATGGCATCGCTAACGTTGGACTTGCCCGACCCATTGGGGCCCACCACGACGGTGAGACCCGGGTCGAAGACCATATGGGTGCGGTCCGCGAAGGACTTGAAGCCCTTCAGCGTGAGGGACTTCAGGAACAATTGACGCCCTCCTCGGCGAGGCGCTTGATGGCGTCGCTTGCGGCCGCGCTCTCCGCTTCCTTCTTGGAGGAGCCGATGCCACGGCCCATGCGCCTCCCCTCAACGAGGACGACGGAGGTGAAGGTGGGGCTGTGCGCGGGGCCCTTCTCGCCCTCAAGCTTGTACTCGGGGGCGCAACGGAGCTCGCGCTGGGTGATCTCCTGGAGACGGCTCTTGGGGCTCACGGGACGCTCCGCGAGCTCGGGAACCATATGGGGACCAAGCGTGCGCTGAACGAACTCGTGCGTGACGTCATAGCCGGCGTCGAGGTAAAGGGCGCCGACGACCGACTCGTATACGTTCTCGAGGGCGGAGTGGAGGCCACGGGAGCCCGTGCCCTTCTCAGACTCGCCAAAGACGATGCACTCGCCGATGCCGAGCTGGTCTGCCACGGCGGAGAGGGTCTTGCCGGAGACGAGGGTAATCTTGAGGCGCGTGAGCGCGCCCTCGTCCATGTCGCGGAAGCGCTCGAAGAGATCGGTCGCGACGATGGCGCCGAGGATGGAGTCTCCCAGGAACTCGAGCCTCTCGTAGGAGGCGGAGACCGGCAGGCCCTCGACGGCGCTCGGGTGCGTGATGGCGGCCTCTACGAGGTCGCGGTTATTGAAGGTGTGGCCACAGATGCTCTCGATGTGGCGAATCCGCTCGGTGGCGGTATTGCGGGGCATACTCTCCCCCATCTGTCGCAACGGCTAGATACAGCGACGGCGCCCGCGTGGAGCGCCGTCACACACATCAGGTTATTGTACCCGCTACCCGCCAATCGCGCAGGGTTTACTCCGCCTCGGCGATCGCCTCGGCAAGCTTTCCGCACAGGTTCTGGCGAACGCAGCGTGCCGCCGTCAGCGTACCGTTCATGATGGCGTCCGGATTGGTGGCTCCGTGGCCCACGAGCACGGGCGCCTTGAGGCCGAGCAGGGCGGCTCCGCCGTAGCGGTCGCCGGACAGAAGCGCGGCAACCTCCTTCATGGCGGGCTTGACCAAGAGCGCGCCGAGGGCAACCTTCTTGCTCTCCCCCGCCGCTGCCTTCAGCGCGGAGACGATGAACTTCGCCGTTCCCTCGACGGCCTTGAGGGCGATGTTGCCCGTGAAGCCGTCGGAGACGATGACATCGAGGTCGCCCGTAAGAATGTCGCGACCCTCGCAGTTGCCAGAGAAATTGATGCCCTTGGTGGCCGCGAGCGCCGCATGGCGCGCGAGAGCCGCCTCGGAGCCCTTGGTCTCCTCGGTGCCGTTGTTGAGCAGGCCCACCGTGGGATTCTCCACACCAAGCACGATCTGGGAGTAGGCGGTGCCCATGCGAGCGAACTGGACGATCATCTCCGGCGGGCAGTCCGCGTTGGCACCAAGGTCGAGGACGGTCGTCATGTGCCCGGCGGCGCCAGGCATGGCAGTGCAGAGGGCAGCGCGACTCACGCCCTTGACTCGGCCGACGATGAGCGTGCCCGCCGCGAGGATGGCACCGGTGGAGCCGGCGGAGAAGAAGGCGTCCGCCTCGCCCGCACGGACGGCGCGGCAGCCGCGCACGATCGAGGAGTCCTTCTTGCGACGGACGGCCTCCGTGGGATGCTCGTCCATCTCGATGGCCTCAGTTGTCACGAGGGCCTCGGCGCGAGCGTGCTTGGCACAGAACGGCACGACGACGTCCTCGTTACCGGCAACGACAACCTCGAGGTCATCATCGGCCTCGAGAGCGCGGGCGATTCCCTCGAGAACGACCTCGGGCTTCTCGTCTCCGCCCATGGCATCGACTACGACACGGACCATGGTGGTTCCCTTCTCACAAACATAAGCGACACGGGGGCTCACTGCCCGCGCAGGATGTTAACACCTTAGCATCCTGCGCGCGGCTGCCGCGTCCCGATAAACAAAAAAGGCCGACCCTTCCGGGCCGGCCTTCTGGCCACTCTAGGAATGGCGGCTACTCGGTGACGATGACCTGACGGCCATTGTAGTAGCCACAGCTCGGGCACACGCGGTGCGGGAGCTTCACGGCGCCACACTGGGGGCACGTGGAGCGGGCCGGCATAGCGAGCTTGCTGTTGGCCGAGCGACGGGTGTGGGTCGCGCCGCGGCCCTTCTTCTGCTTGGGTACTGCCATTGTTGACCTCTCTTACTGAACTTACGCCGCACCGCACGCGACGGTCTATCACAGACGAATTGGAATGATAGCACGAAATGAAGCGTTCGCACTAGAGATACACAGTATTTGGTGGAGGATTCTCACGTCAAGCGCAAATATGCTAATTCTCGTCATCATCCTCGAGGTTTAGATCCGCAAGAGCCGCAAACGGGCTCTCCGCGAGCTTCTCAGCCTCGCGCTTCGCGGCACAGCCGCAGTCCCCCTCGTTGAGATTCGCGCCACACGTGGGGCAGAGACCCTTGCAATCCTCGCGGCAGAGCACCACGAACGGAGTCTCCATGAGGATGGCAGCCATGATGGGCTCGGAGACATCGATAGTATGGTCCTCGTCCACCAGGGAGAAGTCCACCTCATCCTCGTCATCGGAGAGCTCTTCCTCTGCGGGAGTCTCGAACAGGAAGTACTCGTCCACTTCGGAGGCGACGTCAAACTCGGCGTCTTCGAGGCAGCGGTCACACATGCCGAGGACATGGGCGCGAACCATGCCGGACGCGAGAATGCCCTCGCCGGCGTTGGTGAGGACGAGGTCGTAGTCGATGCCCCCGGGCAGCTTGAACTCACGGCCGCCAAGCTCGTAGCCCGGCTCGTCGATGTGGCCGGAAAGGGGCAGGACGCTGCCAGCGCCTTCGAGGCGCTCGTCAATGAGAACGCGAATAGGCTCCATGGGGATTACCTACGCGAAGAGCCGTCATCGAGCGACTGACGGTTGCGCTCGAGGGTACCGATAACGCTCTTGAGGTTGTCCTCGATGCCCGTGAGGAGGTTCTCGACGTACTCGTTGATGTGGTAGCGAAGGTCGCTCGCGTACTGCGTGGCCTGGTCGCGGATCTCCTCGGCCTGCTGGTTGGCGAGACGGACGACCTCCTGATCGCCAGCGAGGATCATGGCCTGCTGCTGGGCGTCAGCAACGATGGAATCCGCCATCTGGTGGGCGCGCGCGAGGATCTCGTCCTCCTCCTTGAGGATGCGACGGGAGGTCTGGAACTCTTCCGGGAAGACGTTGCGGATCTCGTCAAGAAGCTCATAGACGGCGTCAGCGTCGACAATCTTAGGATTGCTGCCGGTGCCGCCCATGATGGGCTTCTTGCCATCGGAGATAATGTCCTCGAGCTCGTTGACCAAGTTCTCGATCTCCTCACCTGGCTGCATGCGCAGGCTCCTTTCGTGCTGGCCCCAGACCCAACGCGCGGGCTTGCGGGACATGAAAATCGCAGGTACTTCGCGCGCTCCATGCGCGTATCCCGATTACTTTACCATACCCGCAGCTATATGGATTGCTGCTTACGGCGCGCAAGGGAATCTTCACCTGCGAGCCCAATATGCAGCGGCAGGCCGCGGCCGCTCCCGACCGGCTGCCTCCGCCCCACGGCCCCAAGGCAAAAAGGGCCTGACCCCGGAGACGCTCCGGAATCAGGCCCATAGACGAGTGCGCTCCCCTGCCCGGGGCGGCGCCCCTACTCCTCGAACTGGGAGTTATAGAGCTCCGCGTAGAAGCCGTTCTTCGCAAGTAGCTCCTCGTGCGAGCCTCGCTCGACGATGTCGCCATCACGAAGGACGAGGATCGTGTCCGCGCCCTTGATCGTAGAGAGCCTGTGAGCGATTACGAAGCTCGTGCGGCCCTGCATGAGCGCGTCCATGGCCTGTTGGATGCGGACCTCGGTGCGCGTGTCGACGTTCGAGGTCGCCTCGTCGAGGATGAGGGCGGGCCTGTCGGCGAGGAACGCGCGGGCAATCGTCACGAGCTGGCGCTGGCCCTGGGAGAGGTTCGTGCCCTCCTCGTTGATCATGAAATCATAGCCACCGGCGAGGGTGTGGATGAAATGGTCGCAGCGGGCCGCACGTGCGGCAGCCTCCACCTCGGCATCCGTGGCGTCGGGGCGGCCATAGCGAATGTTCTCGCGGATCGTGCCGTTGAACAGCCACGTATCCTGGAGCACCATCGCGAACTGCTCGCGAAGCGCCGCGCGGTCCCAGTCGCGGACGTCGACGCCATCGACGCGCAGGCTGCCGCCGTCGACGTCATAGAAGCGCTGGAGCAGCTTGATGAGCGTGGTCTTGCCGGCGCCCGTGGGACCCACGATGGCCACGGTCTGGCCTGGCTCGGCCGTGCAGGAAAAGTCGTGGATGATCGTCTTCTCGGGGTCATAGCCAAACTTGACGTGGTCGAACTCCACGAGGCCGTCGCGCTTCTCGGGAATCTGGGGATCGGCGGAAAGCTCCTCCTCGGGAGCGGCGAGGAACTCGAAGACACGCTCGGTGGCGGCGGCCATCGACTGCATCGTGTTGCTCACGTTGGCGAGCTGCTGCACGGGCTGCGTGAAGTTGCGCACGTACTGGATGAAGCTCTGGATGTCGCCGGGGGTGGCGCTTCCGGTGAGCGCGAGCTGCGCGCCCACGACGACCACGGCCACGTAGCCGGCGTTACTCACGAGGCTCATCAGCGGGATCATGAGGCCGGAGAGGAACTGCGAGCGCCAGCCGGAGATGAACAGGCGGTCGTTCTTCTCGTCGAACTCCCTCACAGCGGCATCGGCGCGGTCGAACACCTGAATGACGTTCTGGCCGGCGAAGTC